>NZ_SCOK01000029.1:0-71508 GCF_005502555.1 Pseudomonas sp. D(2018) | reverse complement strand
CTTGTGCCCCAACCCCCCGCAAATACCCCCCACTCACAAAGCTTTCATTTCAGCAATATCACGCACCACCTGATCTGCAGAGCGGTCGAACATCGCCTGCTCCTGCGCATCCAGAGGCAACTCGATTACCCGCACAACCCCCTCCGCTGCCAGCACACAGGGGACCCCCATGGCAATGTCTGTACGCCCGTACTCGCCCTCGAGAATCGCGACCGTCGGCAAAATGCGGTTTCGCCCATTGGCGATAGCATCCACCATCTGTGCAATTGCCACGCCCGGCGCATCGCAGGCGCTCCCCAGCTTCTTCAAACCCAGAATCTCGCCGCCCCCCTGACGTGTGCGCTCCACAATCCGCTCTATCTGCTGACTGGACAGGAAGTGAGACAGCGGCACTGAACCGACCGCACAGTAACGCATCAGCGGCACCATGCTATCGCCATGCCCGCCCAGCACCAGCGCCGTGATATCCCGAGCGGAAAACCCTGTCTCCTCGGCAATGAAACACTTCATGCGCGCTGTATCCAGCACCCCCGCCTGCCCGAATACCCTGTCGCGTCCCAACCCACTGAGACTCCAGGCCCGATAGGTCAGCACGTCGACCGGGTTCGACACCACCAACACCGTCGCCGCCGGAGCATGACGATTGATATCCCGCATGATGCTATCGAGAATGGGCAGATTGATACTCAATACATCCTGGCGCGACTGACCAGGCTTGCGGGGCACACCCGCCGTAATCACCACCAGGTCAGAATCCTGCAGCAATTCGGCATTGGACCCGCCGTAAACGCGGGTATCAGAACCTGACTCAACTGCCGCCTGCCAGACGTCCAGCGCCTTGCCCTTTGCCAACTCACCCTGCACATCAATCAACGTCAACTCACGACAGAACTCTTCCCGGGCGATGATCTGAGCCGCCGCCTCACCCACAATACCGACACCCACAATTGATAGCTTTTTCACCTCACACCTCCCGGCGACGCGCGCCTTCAGCAACACGCCCACCCTTGCAGAGAAGTATTACCCGCTAATGCAAAAAGACCACCCGAAGGTGGCCGAAGCCGTCGCTACTGGGCAGTCGTAGCCCGGATGAAATCCGGTAGGGGCCTCCCGATCAGAATGACAACGCCCGCCCCAGCACTTCCCCGCGTGGGTCCCCTTCCCGGCTGACCAGCGCGTAGTTGTAGCCGCCCCTCGACCAGTACCGCGCCTCCAGAGTGTCGCCATTTGTGCTCGCGCGGCGGGTGCAGCCGTTGGAGAAACGGCTGCGTTCGAGGCCCTACAGCGTCGGGTAGAACGTGCGAAACCATCAGCCATGGTCCGCATGGGTTTCGTGTCTCTACCCATCCGGACTGGATGCGACGAGCAGAGTTCGACTCCTTGCCGTTAGGCAAAAGGCAAAAACCGACCCAAAGCTACCGGTGGAGATTGGCAGTAACCGGCCGAAACTAACCTTCAGAAACTTTATTAGGCTACCGTCCGCGCTACGCTGTTAGCGGCTAAATCCACTCAGCAATCTGGCGGTGATTGTGGACAGGTTTCAGGAAATGAAGGTGCTGCTGGCCGTCGCGGAAGCAGAGAGTTTTGCCGGCGGCGCCAAGTTGATAGGGATGTCACCGCCAAGCGTAACTCGTGTGATAGCTGGTCTGGAAAATCGTCTGGGAACACTGCTGCTCGCACGTAGCACCAGGAGCGTACGCCTGACTGAAGCGGGGCGGCGCTATGTGGATGACTGCAAGCGCATCCTGCTCGACCTGGAGGAAGCCGAAGAGCTGGCGACCGGTAGCAGCGTTCGCGCTCGTGGCAACCTGACAGTGACTGCGCCGGTTATGTTCGGCGAGCAATATTTAATACCTCTGATCACACAGTACCTGGCAGAGCACCCGGAGGTGACTGTAAATGCACTGCTGGTGGATCGCCTCGTGAACATGGTCGACGAGGGGATCGACATCGCCATTCGCATAGGTGAGCTGCCGGACACCGGCCTGCAGGCCGTCAGGGTCGGGCAGGTCTCTACAGTCGTATGTGCTGCACCGACATTTCTTGATCGCGTCGGCAGACCCGTGGAACCAAGTGATGTGTTGGGGTTGCCGATGGTGATGTCATCGGCGAGTAGTTTGCTCACCGACTGGCAATTCAGGGTGGGGGAAAGCACGATCGCTTTGCATCCCAAACCGCGCCTGATCGTCAGCTCCAACCAGGCATCTATCAATGCCGCACGGATGGGCTGGGGCCTTACACGGGTTCTGTCTTACCAGGTGGCCGAGCCGGTGGCTAAAGGCGAACTGGAGATCCTGCTCGAGGCGTATCAGACACCTGCACTGCCGGTGCACTTGCTGTATCAGGGCGACAAACGGGTGTCAGCGAAGGTACGTACTTTCGTTGACTACTGCTCCGCTCGACTCATTGCAGATCCGGCACTGCAAACCGTTTCGGTGGCATAGGAATGAGCCGATATCGCGAGATGCAGGCATTCGAAGCGGTGGTGCAGACCGGTAGCCTGGCCGCCGCAGCTCGGCATCTCGAACTGTCGCCAGCAACCATCATGCGTACCATTGCCTCCTTGGAAGCGCGCCTGCACAACACCTTGCTATTTCGCAGTCCGCGCGGTGTGGCGCTGAGCCCGGCTGGCGAGCAGTTCGCGCAAAGCTGTCGGCAAATCCTGGTAGAGACCGAGCTTGCCGATCGTTCTGCCGCCGGCCGGCATGCTCAACCCGGTGGCCAATTGACGGTTGCAGTTCCGCTACTGATGGATTTGCAGATCTTCACACCGATAGTCCTGTCCTATCTGGACGCCTACCCTAATGTCTGCCTGACGATCCAGACCAGCCATGGAGCACCCAATCTCCTCAAGGATGGCATCGACATTGCGCTGGTCGTCGGCCAGTTACCCAACTCATCCGAGTTCGCTGCTTCACTGGGTACGGTCAGGCCAATTGTCTGTGGCTCACCCGACTACCTGCGCGCATGGGGGCGTCCCGAGACACCTGAAGATCTCAAGACTCATCGAGCAGTGGTTAGCTCGTCTCCCGGCTATGAGACGGACTGGCGTTTTCCTTGCGGTCGCTCCACCCGCCTGGTGAAACCCACGCAAGTACTTACCTGCACGACCCAGCGTGCAGCCATTCGTGCAGCGACACTGGGAGTAGGCCTGGTTCGTTGCATGAGCTACGAAGCCCATGATGAGTTGGCTAGCGGGTTACTCCTGCCGGTGCTTGCGGACTTCGCCAGTCCGCCAGCACCGGCGCAGTTGATCTACCGCCACGGCCGCCGCGCCGAGGCACGAGTGCGGACCTTTATCGACTTTGCTACGCCCCTGTTGCGTGCCCATCCGGCCTTTATGGGCTGAGGCTACAAAGTCTTCCCATCACGTTTTATTTCGGAAAACGAAATTATGGATTGCTCTGCGTGGTGGTTCTGCTTCGCCAGCGATGGGCGCAGCATGGCTCCACCAACGCAACAACCGCCAACCTGGTTTGCAGCTGCGTTGAGTCCCACGACCCAAACGGAGCCATCGCCATGCCAAACGCCATCAAGCTGTATCGCCACCCGCTGTCCGGCCACTCCCACCGCGTCGAGCTGTTCCTCTCGCTGCTGAACCTGCCCACCGAGCTGGTGTTTGTCGACCTGGCAAACGGCGCCCACAAAACAGCCGACTACCTTGCTATCAACGCCTTCGGCCAAGTACCCGTGATAGACGACAACGGCACCCTGATCAGTGACTCCAACGCGATCCTGGTCTACCTGGCAAAGAAATACGGCAACGGTAGCTGGCAGCTACAAGACCCACTCACCGAGGCGCGCATCCAGCGCTGGTTGTCGGTGGCTGCTGGCCAGGTCGCCTATGGCCCGGCCGCCGCGAGGCTGATCACGGTATTCGGTGCGGCATTCAATGCCGACGAGGTCATCGCCCGCGCCCATGCCCTGCTCAAGGTAATGGAGGCCGAACTCAGCGACAGCCCATTCCTGGCGGGAACCGAGACCAGCATCGCCGATGTGGCCAACTACAGTTACATCGCCCACGCCCCGGAAGGCAATGTATCGCTGGAGGCGTACCCGAATGTGCGTGCCTGGCTGCAACGTATCGAAGCACTGCCAGGCTTCGTTCCCATGCAGCGCACCGCCGCAGGTCTGCAAGCCCGCTGAATACTCACCATGCTGCCGGAGCCCCGGCAGCTCTCCCTAGGAGCGCCCGCCATGGACCATCTGCCCAAGCACCGTAAATCACCGTGGCACGCCGGCGAGCGAGCGCTTCAGGAAATTGTCCATGCCTCCGAGCAGATGGAAGTGATCGGGCAGAAGGTCATCCGCAACTACATGCCTGACCAACACCGTGAGTTCTATCACCAGTTGCCATTCATCGTGGTCGGTGCTGTAGATACGGACGGTCGCCCCTGGGCCACTCTGCTCGAAGGGCCAGAAGGCTTCGTCACTTCCGCTGACCCGCAGCACCTGCTATTGGCTGTACAAACCGATCCGCACGACCCGGCCGCCTCTGGCCTGCAGGCAGGCAATGCGATCGGCATGCTCGGGATCGAGCTGCATACGCGTCGGCGCAATCGCATCAATGGCGTGATCCAGCAGGTTTCGGCCGAGGGGCTCGAGGTTTCGGTCGAGCACTCCTACGGTAACTGCCCCAAGTACATTCAGGAGCGCTCCTATACACGTGTTACCGAGTCGGCGAGCAGCAAGGCGCCGCGCCGAGATTTCAATGCGCTAGACGAATACACCAGCGCCCTGATTCGCACGGCCGATACGTTCTTCATCGCCAGCTACGTCGATCATGATGCCCACAATCGCTCCGTAGACGTCTCCCATCGAGGCGGACGTGCCGGTTTCGTGAAAGTCGAAGGCAACCGGCTGACCATTCCCGACTACGCCGGCAACCTGTTCTTCAACACCCTGGGGAACCTGCATACCAACCCGATCGCCGGATTGCTTTTCATCGACTTTGCCACCGGCGACATGCTGCAACTCAGCGGGCGCAGCGAGCTGCTGCTGGACAGTCCCTTGATCAAGTCCTTCGAAGGCGCGGAGCGCCTTTGGAGCGTCGAGGTTGAGCACGTGGTCCTTCGCCCGGCCGCCGTGGCCATTCGCTGGCAGTTTCACGGCTACGCCCCCACCAGCCTGGCGACCGGGACTTGGGATGAAGCCGACGAGCGTGTGCGGCAGTACGAACAACGCCGGCAATGGCAGCAATGGCGAGTCGCGCGAGTACAGCAGGAAAGCAGGGATATCCGCTCGTTCTACCTTGAACCACAGGACAGCGCCGTAGTGCCATTCGTCGCAGGTCAGCACCTGCCGATGCGCATCATGGGTGCAGAGGAAGAGGCTCTGGTCAGGACTTACAGCGTTTCTAGCGCGCCTTCCGATGGGCATATCCGCATCAGCGTGAAACTGCAGGGCAAGGCCTCGCGCCACCTGCACGAGCACGTGCAGGTGGGTGATCTGCTGGAGGTGCGGGTGCCGTTGGGCAGCTTCACCCTGGTTGATGAAAACGAACGACCGGTGGTGTTGATCGGTGCCGGTGTTGGCATCACCCCAATGATCTCGATGGTCCGAGAGCTGGTAGCGCAAAACCAGCAACACCAGAGGACACGCAAGATCCACCTGTTCCAGAGCGCAAGAACGCTGGTGGACCTGCCGTTTCAGCTGGAGCTGGCGGAGTTGCTGCAGTGCTCGGCTGGGCTGCTGCATATCCATCGTGCCTTGAGCAATCCAGGAACCGAGGCGCTACTCGACCGTGATTACCAGTTGGCAGGCCGCCTGGCCTTCGCCCAGGTCAAGGCACGACTGCCGCTGGATGACTATGACTTCTACCTCTGCGGCCCAGCCGGATTTCTTCAGGACATGTACGACGGTCTGCGTGGGGTGAACATCCCGGATCATCGCATCCATGCTGAGGCATTCGGCCCCTCTGCGCTGCGCCGCTCGGAAACCGAACAACCACCGACATGGGTTCAGCCGCCGGCGGCCGAAGTGCCAGTGCCGGTGTACTTCTCTGCATCTGCAACCGAAGCGCGCTGGAAGCCCGACAGCGGAAGCCTGCTGGAACTGGCGGAAAGCCGTGGCCTGACGCCCGCGTTCAGTTGTCGTGGCGGCTCATGCGGAACCTGCGCCGCCCGGCTGATCAGTGGCTCCGTGCATTACACCAATCCACCGGCGCAGTTGCCGGACGGCGACAACGTGCTGATCTGCTGCGCCGTACCAGCGCAAACCGAGGGCACCCCACTCCCCCTGGTCCTTGATCTTTAGCGAGGAGCTGCGAGATGAACAGAACAGCTTTCCGTAGCTGGGAAATGGACCAGCTCCTGTCGTGGGACGACTCGCCAATCTCGTCGCGGGGCGCTGATGCAATGGAATGGGAGGCGAGCCTTCTGCTACCGCAGTTGGTCGCCCCGCTTGAGCACCCTGCCAGTCTCGTTGAAGAGTCGACGCATGTATCGGCAGGTCGCCTCTCGAGCTTGTGGCGAGCATTGCGAACGACCGCCCACCGCTCCACTCGCCTGAATCGCGTTTTATCGGCCAACTGAGCAGCGCCATCCCCCATTCACCTTTGCCGCCAGGAGCAACCGCCATGTCTACGTCCGAAGTTCGCCCACCGGTTCCGCCCTTCACCCGCGAGACCGCCATCCTCAAAGTCCGGCTGGCCGAAGACGGTTGGAACAGCCGCGATGCTGCCAAAGTAGCAAGTGAGAAGCCATCAGCCATGCTCCGCATGGGTTTCGTGCCTCAACCCATCCTACGGATCTGAGCTGGCGATTCTTGCGGGGGCGTAGCCCGGATGAAATCCGGGAGGGGCCTCCCGATCAGAACGACAACGCCCGCCCCAGCACTTCCCCGCGCGGGTCCCCTTCCCGGCTGACCAGCGCGTAGTTGTAGCCGTCCCTCGACCAGTACCGCGCCTCCAGCTCGCCATCACGGCGCTGGCCCTTCTGCATGCTCGGATACAACGAGCCCGGCGCCCGCAGGTACAGGCTGACCCGCTGCCCCTGGCCGTCTTCGAACAGGAGCAAGGCTGCGGCGCCCTGCTCGGTCACCAGCCAGCGGCCGCCTACTGGGGTGAAGCCATAGGGGCTGAGGTCGGGAATCCGCGCCGCGTGGCTGAAGCGCTGGTCCAGCCAGGCCTGCAACTCTCCCGGCACACGCGCCTGGATATCGACCACCGGGCTGGTCGAGAACAGCCGATGAGCCTGCAGGGCATCCTGCATGGGTGGGTTGGACGCCAGCAGGCTCATGTCCCGCGCCTGCCAGCCGCCCAGGCCGCCTGCGCCCAGCGCCAGCACGAAGGACGCTGCCAGGGCCAGGCGGCGCTGCTTGCGGGCGCGAAGCGAGGCGCGGATCGCTACCGGTTCGAGGCGCGGGTTGGGGGCAAAGCCCGGATTCGCCAGCGCAGCACGCAACCATTGGGCGTCGCGCCGCCAGGCCTCTACTTGGGCGGCCGCTTCCGGATTGGCCGCCAGATAGGCCTCCACCGCTTGGCACTGCTCGGCGTCCAGCTCACCGTCGAGATAAGCGTGCAGGTCGTCTTCGCTGGGATGGAATGCGTTCATTTGAGTACCCGTAGCTGAGGGTTGGACATCTCGCCCTCGGCCAGTTCGCGCAGCGCCTTGCGTGCGCGGGACAGCCTGGACATCACGGTGCCGATGGGAATCCCGAGGGCTTCGGCGGCCTCCTTGTAGCTAAGGCCTTCCACACTCACCAGCAACAGCAGTGCACGTTGCTCCGCCGGCAGCCGGCCGAAAGCTTCCAGGGTGGCCTGGTTGACCACCAGCTCTTCGGTGGAAGGGGCTTCCTCGCTGCGGCCACCGAAGAACTCCAGTAGCCGCGCATGGCGACGGGCCTTGCGCTGCCCATCGAGGAACTGCCGGTAGAGGATGGCGAACAGCCAGGCGCGCAAGTTGCCGTCGCCTTTGCTGCTCCAGCGGGACAGCGCCCGTTCCAGGGTCGCCTGGACCAGGTCATCGGCGCTGCTGGCATTGCGCGTCAGCCACAGCGCGAATCGCCGCAGCCGCTGTAACAACTCCCGCAGTTCCGCGTCATCGATCATGTTCATAGTCAGGTTGTGTGCCGCTTCTGCCAAGGGTGCGACAGGAAGACGTGCGAAGCAGGATTTTATTCCCCGTCGGGAATAAAGCTTGGGGCGCCGCGTCTCACCGGCTCATGGACAAGGGCATATGGCCCGGGAGTATCGCATGAGCAAGGCAACACCCAAGGGGTTCGACCTGGCCGCCCGACTGGCCCTGATCGGCGTCGCCGTCGGCGGCCTGGCTGCAGGTTTTGGCTATGCCGCCGGCTGGCTCGGTAGCGAGCGCCTCACCCCGCACCAGATCATCGACGCCTTCGAGGCCAATGCCGGCAAGTTCCCCGGCTACCGCAAGAATCACGCGAAGGGCATCTGCATTGCGGGCCATTTCGAGAGCAGCGGCCAGGCCGAGAAGCTGTCCCGCGCCAGCGTCTTCGCCCCTGGCAAGGTGCCGGTGATCGGCCGCCTGGCCATCGGCGGCAGCAACCCCCATGCCCCGGATGCCGGTGTTCCCACTCGCAGCATGGCCTTGCTGTTCCAGCTGCCCGGCGGTGAACAGTGGCGCACCGGCATGAACACGCCACCGGTGCTGCCGGTAGCCACCCCGGAGGCGTTCTACGAGCAGGTGCTGGCCTCGCGCCCTGACCCGGCCACCGGCAAGCCCGACCCTTTGAGGATGCAGGCCTTCTTTGCCGCCCACCCGGAAAGCGCCGCGTTCCGCCAATGGGCGCAGGCCGCGAAACCCAGCAACAGCTTCGCCAACGTCGCCTACAACGGCATCAACGCCTTCCGCCTGGTGGATGCCGCCGGCAATGGCCAGTACGTGCGCTGGTCCGTGCTGCCGGAGGCACCCTTCGCCCCCTTGGGCGAGGCCGGCAATGATCCGGACTTTCTCAGTCATGACCTGCAACAGCGATTGGCCCAGGGCCCGCTGCGTTGGCACCTCGTACTGACGCTGGCCGAACCCGGCGACCCGACCCACGACGCCACCCGCCAGTGGCCGGCCGAGCGCCGCCAGGTGGACGCCGGCACCCTGGTGGTGGAAAGCGCCGAGCCCCAGGACACAGGCGCCTGTCGCGACATCAACTTCGACCCGCTGGTGCTGCCGGACGGCATCCAGGCCTCCGACGACCCCATCCTCGCCGCCCGCTCGGCCGCCTACGCCGTGTCCTATAACCGCCGCACCCGCGAAGGTGCGCCCCATGCCGAGCAAGGAGCCCAACAATGACTGCGCCCACCCATTTCAGCCTGTTGCTGCGGGTCATTCACTGGCTGATGGCGATCCTGCTGCTGGCCATGCTCTTCATCGGCGTCAGCATGGTGGACGACCTGTCCCCGCGCCACAGCACCCTGGTGGCCCTGCACAAGCCCCTGGGCGTGACCTTGCTGGCCCTGGTACTGATCCGCCTGGCCGTGCGCCTGGCCAGTCCCACACCGCCCCTGCCCGGCGACATGCCCGGCTGGCAACGGGGAGTCGCCAAGCTGTCCCATCTGTTGCTGTACGCCCTGATGCTTGCCCTGCCGTTGGTGGGCTGGGCGATGCAGTCCGCTGGCGGCTACCCGGTGGCGCTCCACGAGTCCGTATTGCTGCCGCCCATCGCCCCGCAGGACGCCCGGCTCTATGCCTCGCTGCGCCTGGCCCACACTGTACTGGCGTACCTGCTGTTCATCAGCATCCTGGCGCACCTGGCGGCGGCCCTCTATCACGCGCTCATCCGTAGGGATGGCGTGCTCTCGAGCATGACCACCGGCAGCGGCATTCGCCCGATGCCTGACGGTCAGTAGACGCGGGACTTCCCGCAACCTCCCCTCTCCAGCAGGAGAATCCACTATGAAAACCCTTGTCGTCGCCCTGACTCTCAGCCTTGCCTCCACCGCCGCCCTGGCCGCCACGACCGACCAGGCGACGCAGCCCGTTACCCAGTACGAGTACGGGGTGCACCTGGATATCGCCCGGGTGGTGCAGATGACCGACCTCTCTACCTTCTGCGGTATCGGGCCGGCGCGCATGACGTATGAGGACAGCCAGATGCAAGAGAAGACGATCGAGTACCTGGTCTGGGGAACCGGGTGCAAGAACGACTATTGAGGCCAGCGCATCTGTAGGCTGGGCTTCGCTGCACTCGGCCCAGCCTACAGAGTGGCCCGGAACCGACCGCCTCCCGGGCGTCGGCAAGCCCCGGTCAGAACCAGCCTCTCCGCTTGAACCCGGCATAGGTTGGCCGCCCGGGAACGAGTAAAGCACCGGTCATACCCTGCGACGCCGCGTCCGGCGGCGGGCAAGGCACGCGGAATGCGGGTGGTCTAGCTTGAGTTCAAGCAGATGGAGACAACCATGACCCAGCGCAATTCCCCCGTGGACCCGGGCGAAGCGGTGCCCTGGTTCACCAGCAGCACCCCCAGCCGGGAACGCTTCACCTTCGATACCGTCGCCGGGCGCTATATCGCCCTCAGCTTCCTGGGGTCATCCTCGGACCCGACGGCAGCGCGCGTACTCACCGACCTGCTGGCGCGCCGCGAGCGCTTCGACGACGACCAGGCGAGCTTCTTCGGCGTCACGGTCGACCCGCGTGATCGCGAGCAACAGCGCATCCGTGACCTGTTGCCCGGCATCCGCTTCTTCTGGGACTTCGACCGCACCATCTGCAACCTGTACGGCGTGCAACGGGAAAACGGCGCCGTCCGCCAGATGACTTACCTGCTCGACCCGCGCCTGCGGGTGATCGCCGCGCTGCCCATCCGGCCCGGTGGCGAAGGCCATGTGGACGCCCTCCTCGCCCTGCTCCAGGCCCAGGACCCCATACGCCCGGCGAGTATCGCCCGGGCCCAGGCGCCGGTGCTGGTCATCCCACGGATCTTCGAGCCGGGCCTGTGCAAAGCGCTGATCGACTACTACGACCGGCATGGAGGTACCGAGTCTGGCTACATGATCGAGCGGGACGGCAAGACGGTGGAGGAGGTCAAGCATGACCACAAGCGCCGCCGCGACTGCTCCCTGGACGACGATAAACTGCGCGACACCTGCGCCCACCGCATCACCACGCGGCTGGTGCCGGAACTGCTCAAGGCGTTCCAGTTCCATGCCACGCGCATGGAGCGTTACCTGGTGGCCTGCTACGACGCCGAAGAAGGCGGTCACTTCCGCCCCCATCGCGACAACACCACCAAGGGCACCGCCCATCGCCGCTTCGCGGTCTCCCTGTTCCTCAACAGCGGCGAGTACGAAGGTGGCTGCCTGCGCTTCCCGGAGTTCGGCCGCAGCCTGTACAGCGCCCCAACGGGCGGCGCCGTGGTGTTCTCCTGCTCATTGCTGCATGAGGCCACCCCGGTCACTGCCGGGCGCCGCTATATGTTCCTGCCCTTCCTCTACGATGAAGAAGGCCGGCGCATTCGCGATGAAAACCAGCAGTACCTGGAAAGCTCGGCCGAGCAATGACGGGCGTCCTGGCTTATCATCCCGCGCCACTCGACCGATTGATGGATACACGCCCCATGACTCACCCAACCCTGCTGGATGCCCTACTGGCCGCCGACATGCTGGAAATCGACGACCTTCACGCCTGGGAGTTCGACCTGGATGACACACTGCTGGACGCGCTGGAAGCCGGCCAGCCGGGTGATTCCGAGGCCCAGCTGCTGCGGGTCGAGTGCATTGACGGTCGCACTCGCCGCGAATGGCGTTTCACCCAGGCTGCCGTGCAGAGCGCAGGTTTCGACGCCGAGACCGGCTGCTGGAAGCTGGCTGGAACCGACGGCGAGCACCTACTGCGCTGCCTGGATGCCTTCGGCGGTGACGCCGAGGATGAAGACGAGCCGGCGTAACGGCCCTCCTCCATCAACGCTCGCGCTCCGGACGGCGGACGAAAAAGCGCCGTCCACCCGCTACGAGGCTTCCGGCTACCTCTGAGGTTCAGGTCAGCACATTGCGAACGAAGCGCACCACCACCTCGCCTTCATTGGCATAGGTGTAAAGTCGGTCACTGCCGAACACCAGGAAATCCCCGGCCTCGACCCGCTGCTTTTCATCGCCGCGCAGCACACTGAGGCTGCCCTCGATCACAAAGATCATCTCGCGCCAGCCTTCGGCATCCGGCTCGGCCGTGTAGCGCTCGCCCGGCGCCAGTGACCAGCTCCAGAGCTCGACTTCATGGCGAGTCGCCGAACTGGCCAGCAGGGTGGCGCGGCTGCCCGGTTTGCTGCCCACCCAGGCCACGGCATTGATACGGGAACGGTCGGGACGATCCGGCTGCTGCACCAGATCGGGGAACAGCACCCCAAGGGCCGCGGCGATGCGATCCAGGGTGGCCAGGCTGACGTTCACATCGCCACCCTCGATGCCCACCAGCATGCGCCGGCTGACACCCGCAGCCGTGGCCAGGGCTTCCTGGCTCAGACCTGCTGCGCGGCGCAGACGGCGGACGTTTTCCGAGACGTGTTCGAGGACGTTGGGACGTTCATCCGATTTGGGCAACATATTGCTCATACCCTGGCTTTTGCGCATTATGTTGCACATAAGCATATCAAGACGCCAGCCCTTCTACATTTCGGATTCCGCCAAATGCCCCCGCTGTCGAGCCGCCTCGCTTCCACCCTGCTGCCTGTTTCCGTCCTCATGGTGGCCATGGCTTCCATCCAGAGTGGCGCCTCCCTGGCCAAGACCCTGTTCCCGGTCATCGGCGCCCAGGGCACCACCACCCTGCGCCTGGTGTTTGCCGCCATCATCCTCGCGCTGATCCTGCGCCCGTGGCGCGCGCGCATCAGCAAGGCGTCCCTGCGACCGCTGATCATGTACGGCCTGGCCCTGGGCGGCATGAACCTGCTGTTCTACATGTCCCTGCGCACCATCCCGCTGGGCATCGCTGTCGCGCTGGAATTCACCGGGCCGCTGGCGGTGGCGCTGTTCGCTTCGCGGCGGGCCATCGACTTCATCTGGATCGGCCTGGCGGCCCTGGGTCTCTGGCTCCTGCTGCCGCTCGGCAAGACCGGCGGCCACCTGGACCTGACCGGCATGGCCTACGCCCTGGGTGCGGGCATCTGCTGGGCGCTGTACATCCTCTACGGTGCGCGTGCCGGCAGCGACCACGGCATGCAGGGTGCCGCGCTGGGCGTGCTGGTGGCCGCCCTCTTCATCGCCCCGGTCGGCATCGTGCACGCCGGCACCGACCTCCTGCGCCCGGAACTGTTGCCCGTAGCCCTGGCCGTCGCCCTACTCTCTACAGCCATCCCCTACACCCTGGAAATGATCGCCCTCACCCGCCTGCCAGCGCAGACGTTCGGCACCCTGATGAGTATCGAGCCGGCATTCGGCGCGCTCTCCGGGCTGATCTTCCTCGGCGAGCACCTGTCGCTGCTGCAGTGGCTGGCGATCCTCTGCATCATCCTCGCCTCCATCGGTTGTACTGTCACGGCACCGCCGCGCCAGCAGGCCCAGCCCCTGGTGCCAGCCGACTGAGCACAGGTTTACCGCAAATCACCTCTTGCGGAAAACAGGTGATTCTCCGCACGCTATAGCGATCCGGACCGCGCCATACAGGTACCCCAATGAACAGACTTCCCTACGTCGCCACCGGCTGCCAGCCGGTGAACTGGCAGCTCGACCAGATCGTCAACGACCTGCGCGATGCCCGCGCCCAATGGCGCAGCCAGCATGGCCGCCTGCAGGACCGTGGCGGCCGCGAACTGCCGTCGCGCGTCACTGTCGGGCATATCATCGAGGCCCTGGGCGGCGCCCTCTTCCCCATGCGCCTCGGCCCGGCAGACCTGCGTGAGGAAAGCGAGGACTTCTACGTCGGCCACACCCTGGACGTCGCGCTCAATGCCCTGGCCGGTGAAGTGCGCCGCGAGCTCTCCTACGCCGCACGACAAAATGGCGCCAGCGGCGATGACATCGCCTGCCAGGCCATCGAGATCGTCAAGGGATTCGCCGCCACCCTGCCCAAGCTGCGGGTGCTGCTGGATACCGACGTGCTGGCCGCCTTCCAGGGCGACCCGGCGGCGCGCAGCGTCGACGAAGTGCTGATCTGCTATCCGGGCGTGCATGCGGTGATCCACCATCGCCTGGCCCATTACTTCTACAAGGCCGGGCTGCCGTTGCTGGCGCGGATGATCGCCGAGATCGCCCATTCGGCCACCGGCATCGACATTCACCCCGGCGCACAGATCGGCAAGAGCTTCTTCATCGACCATGGCACGGGCGTCGTCATCGGCGAGACCGCGATCATCGGCGAGCGTGTCCGCATCTACCAGGCGGTAACCCTGGGCGCCAAGCGCTTCCCATCGGACGAGGAAGGCAACCTGCAGAAGGGGCAACCGCGTCACCCGATCGTCGAAGACGATGTGGTGATCTATGCCGGCGCGACCATCCTCGGCCGCATCACCATCGGCAAGGGTTCCACCATCGGCGGTAACGTCTGGCTGACCCGCAGCGTGCCGGAAGGCAGCAACATCACCCAGGCCAACCTGCAGAACGAATGCGGGGTTTGAGTGCCACGGCCGGGCCACGCTGATGGGTGTCGTTCCTCTACCCATCCTACGAAAAGCGCGGTGGCACCGTTGTAGGATGGGCTACGCTGCGCTCAGCGCAGCTTGTCCACCATTGCCGCGATCACCGTCAGCACGTCCTTGCCCAGGCGCTTGGAACGGTCGCCGTTCCAGGCCGTGCGCGGGTGCGGGTTGTCGTCGTGGTCCTTGAATGGCATCTCGATGGTGAACGACAGGCAGTCAAAGGCCATGCCCACCGCATTGCAGGCCAGGGTGGTGTTGGCCTTGCCCGGCTCGTCGCGGGGGTAGCCGAACTTCGTCTGGAACTCCGCCCCCATGTCCACCAGGCGCTGGCGGAACTCGCTTTCCAGGGCTTCCAGGCGTGGCGTATAGCCGGGGTTGCCTTCGCAACCGGCGGTGAACACGTGGGGGATTTCCTCGTCGCCGTGGATGTCGAGGAAGAGGTCTACACCTACCTTGCGCATCTGCTGCTGGACGAAGAACACCTCGGGCGTCTCGGTGTCGTCGGCCGACTGCCAGGCGCGGTTCAAGTCCTTGCCGGCGGCGTTGGTACGCAGGTGACCGCGGAAGGCGCCGTCCGGGTTCATGTTCGGCACCAGGTAAAGGTCGGCCTTGGCCAGCAACGCGTCCACTTCGGCATCGCCGCGCTTCGACAGGCGCTCGATCACGCCCTCCATGTACCACTCGGCCATGTGCTCGCCGGGGTGCTGCTGGGCGATGATCCAGACCTTGCGCTGGGCATTCGGGTTGCGGCTGACGCGCAGCAGCGGGATCTCGCGACCCTCGATGCTCGTACCGATAGCCACGACCTCGGCGCCGGCCTTGTCCAGGGCTTCGCTGATCAGCCAGTCGTGACGGGCACGGCTGTAAGGCTCGAAATAGGCAAACCAGATCTGCTCGTGGGTGGGCTCCAGGGCGAAGTGCAGGCCCTTGTCGTCGAAACTGCTGGGGACTCGGAACCAGTTGACCTGGTCGTAGGAGGCGGCGGCGTTGTAGCCGGCCCAGGCGTGGCTGTAGGCGGACTGCCCGGCATTGGTCAGGCTGAAGCCGTGGCGCTGGCCGGGGGTCATGTCCTCGACCTTGAAGTGGAACCACTGGAAGTGGTGGCTCTTCAGGTCCGGGCGCATGGCCAGTAGCACCTGCTGCGGGTTGCTGGCGTCAATCACTTCGATATTGCCGCTGTCGAAGTCCGAGCTGATCTTCATGGATACCTCAGGGGCGGTGTTTCACGGTTGCGACAGGATCGCAGGTCGGGTCACGCAGGGAAATCGTCGGGGCGACATCGACGGACAGCCGGCGCCCCGCAGTTCTTTACTCGCCGCGGTCTTCCAGACGCGCCAGACGGGCTTCCAGGTCGGCGACCCGGGCCTCCAGTTCTTCGATGCGCGCATCGGCAGCAGCACGGGACTCACCACGCTCCGGCTGGCTGGCGCGCGCTTCCATCAGGGCCTCCAGATCCGCCGGCTCGCCCATCAGGTGCATGTAACGATCCTCGCGCTGGCCACCCTGGCGCGGCATCAGCACCACCAGCCCACGCGCGATCAGGCGCTCGAGCTGATGGCGGACGTCTTCGGTGTCGTCGAAGTCGGTCATGCGATTGCTGCGGGTCAGCAGTTCGCCCAGGGTCTGCGGGCCACGCAGCAGCAGCAGGCCGATCAGGATCAACTGCGGCTGTACGATTTCCAGCGCCTTGTCCGTTCGCTGCTCCCAGCGGTCGGCGCGACTGCCCATCACAAGCTTCACCAGGCCGCGCGACTCCAGGTTGCGCAGTGCCTGGCCGGCCTGGCCCGGGGTGACGTTCATCACCGGTTCGCGGCTGGTCTTCTGGTTGCAGGCCAGCACCAGGGCGTTGAGGGTCAACGGGTAGGCTTCGGGGGTCGTCGCCTGCTTCTCGATCAGGCTACCGACGAGTCGGGCCTCGATGGCAGTGAGGGGGGCTTCGGCGAACTGGGCATGAATCTCGGTGGACATAGCACTATCCGTTTGCTGAAAAGTGCCACTAGCCTAGTCCCCGGCGGCTAGCGAGAAAAGCGTTCTAAGAGGAAGTCGATGAAGGCCCGCACCTTGGCCGGCAAACGGCGCCCTGGCGGACAGACCGCGTAGATCTGCGAACTGGGCAACGCAAAGTCCTGCAGCACCTCCACCAGCCGGCCCTTGGCCAGGTTTTCCTCCAGCAGGAAGCGCGGCAGCGACACCAGCCCAAGGCCATCCACCGCAGCCTGCACCAGCACCTCGCCATTGTTGGCGATCAGCCGCGGCCGCACCGCCACCGAACGCCACTCACGCCCCATGAGGAACTGCCACTGGCTGCTGTTGGCGCGGTTCTTGTACCCCAGGCACTGGTGCTCGCGCAGGTCCTCCGGCACCTCGGGGGTGCCGCGTTCGGCAAGGTAACCGGGGCTGGCGCAGACAGCATGGGGACAAGGCCCCAGCTCGCGGGCTACCAGGGTGGAATCGGGCAGGCGGCCGATGCGCAGGGTCAGGTCGTACCCCTCGTTGACCAGGTCCACGTAGCGGTCGTTCAGGTCCAGCTCCACCTCCAATCCCGGATGGGCCTGCATGAACTCATTGAGCGCCGGCGACAGGTACTTGAGGCCGAAAGACATGGGCGCCGCCAGGCGCAACCGCCCGCGCAGTTCGCTTTGCAGGCTGCGGGTGGCTTCTTCGGCCTCGACCAGGTCACGAAGAATGCGCTGGGTGCGCTCGAAATAATCCAGGCCGGTTTCGGTGAGGCTGAGGCGCCGGGTCGTGCGGTTGAACAACCGGCACTCCAGGTGCCGCTCCAGTGCGCTCATGCGCCGGCTGACCACCGACTTGGCGATGTTCAGCCGCTGCGCCGCTGCCGAAAAGCTACCGGCCTCGACCACCACCACGAATACCCGCATGTCTTCGAACAGGTTCATCTCTTGCTGCCAATAGGGGGCGATGAGCCTTTATTGCAGGTTAGGCGGAATTGGGCATTGGCATTTGTTAAGGCACGCATTTGCAGGTCGCACACCTTGTGGGGACGAATTCATTCGCCAAGGGTAGCGAAGCTGCCCCTCGCAGGCGCCCAGGGCAGGCCACGGGCCGGCTTGGCGAGTAAACATCCGGGCTACTGACTGCATTGCCCGTAGGAGCTGGCTTGCCAGCGAATGGTCCCGCTTCGCTGGCAAGCCAGCTCCTACACAGACATGGCGAATGAATTCTCCCCTACAGCAGGAGCATCACCCTCCCCTCCACTACCCGCACCGGCACCGCGTCCAGCCGGCTGCCTTCGCAGGGCCCTTCGATGCACTGACCGTCTTCGAAGCGGAACAGGGCGCTGTGATGGGCACACATCAGCACCTGGCTGCGGTAGGTGCTGAACTCACCGGGGCGGAAGTCCAGCGGCACCGAGAAATGCGGGCAGCGATTGCGATAACCCCATACATCCTCGCCGCGACGGACCAGCACCAGCGCCTGGATGCGGCCGTCCAGTTCGGTGTTCAGCGCCAGGGCGCCACCATCGGTGATGGCGTCCAACGTGCAGAGGGCGTTCATCCCCGCAGCTCCGGATTGCCCAGGCCCCAGTTCCAGGGGCGGATCTCGATGTGTTCGAACAGCCCGGCGCGTACGTAGGGATCATCACCGAGAAAGGCCTGCACCTCGGCCAGGCTCATGGCTTCCACCACCAGCAGGGTGCCGTTCATGCGGCCGTTGCCGTTGTCCAGGGTGGGGCCCCCGAGGCGCACCACCACCCGGTGCGGATAGGGGTTGCGCAAGTGTTCCCGATGGGCCGGGCGCACCTGGTTGCGCAGGCCGAGCTGGTCCGGCTTGTCGGTGGCGAAAACGGCGAAGTACTGACTCATGCGGTTTCGCGCTCCAGCACGAAGTCGTAGCTGGCGAGGCGGAAGGCCCCATCAATGTCATGGCGGACCGCCAGTGGATGGTTCGCCTGGCACGGCTGATAGACCACTTTCAGAGAATCCTTCACGCCGAACACCACATCCGACTCCAGGTACGGGTCGTCATGGTTGAACAAGTGGGTGACCAGGGTGCGGTGACCGGGCGCCATGACCATGAAATGCAGATGCGCCGGGCGCCACGGATGGCGGTCGCTGGCCTGGAGCAGGCGCCCCACCGGGCCGTCTGTGGGAATGGGGTAGCTCACCGGGATGATGGTGCGGATGGCAAAACGCCCTTCCTCGTCCGTGCGGTAGCGACCGCGCAGGTTGGTCAGGGGTTGATCCGGGTCCTGCCCGGAGTACATGCCGTTCTCGGCGGTCTGCCAGACATCCAGAACGGCACCCGCGATGGGCTCGCCCGCCGCGTCAAGCACACGTCCCAGTACCAGGGCCGGTTCACCCGGCGTGAAGGCCATGTTCTCGCCATGGCCGCGCTCGGGCATGCCGGCAATGTAGAACGGCCCGAATACCGTGGTTTCGGTGGCCGCGTCACTGGCCCGGTGGTTGATGGCGTCCACCAGCATGGACAGGCCGATCACATCGGACAGCAGGATGAATTCCTGGCGCACGATGCCGTCGCACTGCTTGCCGGTGTCAGTGAGGAAGCGGATACCTTCCAGCCATTCCTCCTCGGTCAGCTCCACCTCGCTGGCGAAGGCATGGAGGTGGCGAACCAGGCTTTGCACCACTTGGCGCAGACGCGGGTTGGGCGTGTTGGCGAAGGCGGCGACGGCCTGGGCAGAAATTTTCGCTTCGTTAGGCGGGATGTTGTTCATCTTGTGTTCCCGTTGGGTCGGTGACGGCGAGAGGCGTGGAAGTTCCCTCTCCCTGAAGGGAGAGGGATTAGAACGTCACGCGGGAGGCAGGCCCTGCCAGGCGCGGACAAGCATGGCTTCGATGGCGTCCTGCTCGAAGGGGCGCGGGTTGAAGTAGGGACTGGAACAGGCGATCACCGCCGTTTCCGCTGGCCCCTCCTCGGGCAAGCCGAGCTCGGCGAGGGACGCCGGAATGCCCAGCCTCTGATTCAGGGCGAACAGCAGCGCCCCGACCTCACCCGCCTCTTTCCCGCCCAGGGCACGGGCCGCGCGGCGCAAGGGTTCGGCGGCGGCCTCGCGGTTGTAGTGGGCGGCATGGGGCAGCACCACCGCATGGGCCTGGGCGTGGGGCAGGTTGAAGGTGCCGCCCAACGTGTGGCAGAGCTTGTGGTGGATGGCCATGCCCACCGAGCCCAGGCAGATACCGGCCAGCCAGGCGCCATAGAGCGCCCGGCTGCGGGCTTCGGCGTCTTCCGGGTTGGCCACCACGCCCGGCAGGGATTCGGCCAGGGCGCGGATGGACTCCTCCGCCATCAGGGTAATGATGGGGTTGGCGTCCTGGGCGTAGAGGGCTTCCACCGCGTGGGCCATGGCGTTCATGCCGGAGCAGGCGGAAATGGCCGTCGGCAGGCTCAAGGTGAGTTGCGGGTCGTAGACCACCGTTTTCGGCAGCACGCGGAAGTCGCGCCCGGTCTTCTTCAGGCGGTTCTCGGTCATGCCATAGATGGGGGTCATCTCCGAGCCCGCATAAGTGGTCGGCACGGCGAGGATCGGCAGGCCGGATTCCAGGGCAATCGCCTTGCCCAGGCCAATGGTGGAACCGCCGCCGATGGCCACGCAGCAGTCGGCGCCAAGCCGGGCCGCCTCTTCACGGGCGGCACGGGCCACTTCCACCGGCACATGCATCACCGCCTGCGGATAGACCCCGGCGGCACGCTCGCCGAGGATGCCTGCCACGCGCTCACCCAGGTGACGCTGCTCCGGCGTGGTGAGAATCAGCGCGCGGCGGGCGTCGAGCTTGTCCAGTTCGTCGGCCAGGGTTTCCAGCTTGCCCCAGCCGAATACCACGCGAGAGGCCAGGCCTTGGTAGATGAAGGGATTCATGGTGGACCTCAGCGCTTGAAATGGGGCGGGATCTTGGCGTCCACGTTGACCCACACCGAGCGGGCCTCGGTGTAGTCGTGGATGGCCTCGAAGCCCATCTCGCGGCCATAGCCGGACTGGCCGACGCCACCGAAGGGGCTACCGGGGCTGACGCGTTTGTAGCAGTTGATCCAGCACATACCGGCGTGGATGTTCGCCGCCATGCGGTGGGCGCGCTGCAAATCACGCGTCCAGAGACCGCTGCCAAGGCCGTACTGGGTGCCATTGGCAATCGCCAGGGCTTCTTCGTCGGAGGAGAAGCGCAGCACGGTGACGAAGGGGCCGAACACCTCTTCCTGGGCCACGCGATGATCCGGCTGGGCTTCGACGACGGTGGGCTCGATGTAGTAGCCGTCGGCCAATGCCGCATCACTGGGCGCCTTGCCGCCGCTGAGGACGCGCCCGCCCTGGGCACGTGCGATATCAACGTAGGCCAGCACCCGATCACGGTGCTGGGCCGAGGTCAGCGGACCCATTTCGGTATTCGGGTCCAGCGGGCTGCCCAGGCGGATGGAACGCGCCAGGCCGATGAAACGCTCGAGGAACTCGTCGGCGATGCGCTCGTGGAGGATCAGCCGCGAGCCGGCAATACAGGCTTGGCCCTGGTTGTGGAAGATGGCCCAGGCGGCGCCATTCACGGCGGCCTCCAGGTTGGCATCCTCGAAGACGATGTTGGCGCCCTTCCCGCCCAGCTCCAGTTGCACCCGCTTGAGATTGCCCTGGGAGGCTTCGACGATGCGTCGACCGGTGGCGGTGGAACCGGTGAAGGCGATCTTGCCCACGTCTTCATGCTCGGCCAGGCGCTGGCCGGCGGTATGGCCGTAGCCCGGCACCACGTTGACCACGCCATCGGGGAAGCCCACTTCCTTCATCAGCTCGGCGATGCGCAGGGTGGACAGCGGGGTGATCTCCGACGGTTTGATCACCACCGTGTTGCCGGCGGCCAGGGCCGGACCCATCTTCCAGCTGGTGAACATCAACGGGAAGTTCCACGGCACGATCTGGCCGACCACGCCGATGGGTTTGCGCTGCACATAGTTGAGGAAGCCCGCTTCCACCGGAATCACCGCGCCCTCGATCTTGTCGGCCATGCCACCGAAGTAACGGAAGCAGGCAGCCGTGCGCGGTACGTCGAGACTGCGGGAATCGCGGATCGGGTGCCCGGTATCCAGGGACTCCAGCTGCGCCAGTTCCTCAAGGTGTTCTTCGATCTTGTCCGCCAGCTTCAGCAGCAGGCGGCCGCGTTCGGCGCCGGACAGCGCGGCCCAGGCCGGGAAAGCCCGCTTGGCGGCAGCCACTGCCAGGTCCACGTCCTCGGCTTCGGCGGCGGCGATCCGGGTGATCAGCGAGCCGTCGTGGGGCGACAGGACCTCGATAGTCCCGCCCTTCAGGGCCGGTACGAAACGGCCGTCGATGAAGAGTTGGTTTTGCATGGGAAAAGCTCTCCGGGCGCCGCGGCGAACTGCGGCGTCTGTGTATGACGTGAAGTACTTCCCCCTCCCAGAGGGAGAGGGAGCAGAACGGATCAGAAGTCCACCGGGTAGGGCTTCAGCTCGCCGCTCTCGTAGCGCTGCGGCAGGTTCGGCGTGGCGTTCTCCCACACCAGCAGCATGGAGCGCTTGGTGGAGTAGCCCTGGTGGCGGATGTCCGCAGGCATGGCACAGATATCGCCGGGACGCATGGTGATGCGCGCGCGTGGCGCACCGTCGTCCTTGTCAGCCACATCCCAGATGATTTCGTCGGAGAGTTGCAGGAACCACTCCACGCGGTCGTTGCCGTGGAACACCGGAAGGATGAACTCCTCGGTGGTCGGGCAGAACAGGCTGGCCTTGCACACCGAGCTGACCGAGGGGTTCCAGGTCACATCGGAGCGCGACAGGTATTTGTAGAGGTTGAAGGCATGCAGTTCGCCCTCGAAGCCTTCGGCAGCGTGGATCTCCGGCTCATCCTGGGGCACATCGACAAACTGGCGGTTCACCGGCAGGTCGTTGCGCAACGGCGAATCATCCGGAAGGCCCGGCATGCGCCGGGTGGCCACGCGGAAGCGCTCGATGGCTTCGATGTTGTCGCCGTTCTTGCGACCGAAGGCGCTGCCGGTTTCCTCCGGCGCGGCGAAGGGGTCGAAGCCGGCGTTGGTCCAGTCACGCAGGATGGCCTTGAAAGTGGCCATGATCTTCGGCGTCTCGAACTGCTCGGTGTAATCCACACCAGCGGTTCTCAGCACGCCGTTGAAGGTGCCGGCATAGAGATCGACCTTGCCGTAGTGGTTACGGGTGCCGATCACTTCGTCGAAGTTCACCCAGCCGTAGAAGAAGCCCCAGGCCACATCGCGCATGGTGGCGCGCAGGAAGGCGTCGGCGGGAATCAGGTGCGAGCGCTCCTGGCCTTTGGCTGGCCACTGGATACGCACGAAGTATTCGTCACGGGACAGGGTAAAGGCGCCCAGCTTGAAGCTGCGGTAGCCGGTAACGGAATCAGGCAGGCTGGCTTCGACTTCATCGGCGGCGAAGCTGGCGGAGGTATCGAGGGTTTCGAGCATGGCCATGGTGGATGTCCTCTTGTTCTGGTTGTCGGTCGGGGCTGTCACTTCAGGCAGATGTCTGCCCACTTCTCCACCGACAGCGGTCCCTTGATGGTCTGCAGCAACAACACGTTCGGGCGCGCACTTTCGAAGCGATAGGCACAGCCGGCCGGCAACAGGGCCTGGTGGCCGCGCTTGAGCAGGACATAGCCCATCGGGCGGCCCTTGGGCTGCTCACCGGCCAACTGGGTGCCCTCACCTTCGGCAAGTGGCTCTTCAAGCTTGAGGAAGTCCACCCGCACCTCGCCGTCCACCGAGATGGCGAACTCGTCGTGGGCGGCGGTGTACCAGGGAGAGGTGCCTTCGGCGCGCAGGGTCTCGATGACATAGCCGAGGTTCAGGCCGACCACGACCTTTTCATAGGGAGCGGAACGGCTGGCGACGTCGAAGATATTGGAGAAAGCGTAATGGCGGGCTTCGCCCTGGATGATCTCGATCGACCCCATGCGATGGTCGTCGAGCGAGCCGAAGACAGTACGGAACGCGGCAGTGCTCATCTCATTCACCGTTTGTTGTTGTAGTGGGTGAGTGAACGTTACGAGCGGCACCCGCAACCAACAATTCCAAGGCAGGCGACAACAGTGTTTGCAAAACGCGAACAGTCTTGGAAGCGCTCTAGCACGCCGCTCTCGGCAAGCTGCGCGGCTTTATCCGCAAGATAAAAACCACAACAGCGGGAACGATGGAGAGACGCTATCGCCTACATTGATCGAATAAATCGATTATGCCAATTCAAGGAAATAGCCTTTCCACATTGCGCAATAGCCCTCTCAAAAAATCACTAACTCATTGTTTTTAATAGGCCACCAATAACTATCATCGGTGTCGATGGTAACCATCACGCAGGATCACTTCTTGATCGAAAACGTATCAGTAACATGGGCCCCGTAGACGAATTCCACCCCCCTCACCGAGGTGCCCGAAAATGAAAAAGCAAATCCTTGCCAGCCTGTTCATCGCCAGCCTGTCCGCCACTGCTTTTGCCCTGCCCCAGGGTTCCGTTGTCGCTGAAGGGGGTTCCGACCGCACCAGCATCCACCGCGTAGCCGAAGGTGGTGCTGACCGCACCGGCGCTAACCGTATCGCTGAAAACGGTTCCGACCGCTCCCAGTCCCTGCGGGTAGCTGAAGGCGGCTCCGATCGCACCAAGGCCTTCGATGTCGCTGAAGGTGGTTCCGACCGCACCAAGGCCTTCGATGTCGCCGAAGGCGGTTCCGACCGCACCAAGGCCTTCGATGTCGCCGAAGGCGGTTCTGACCGCACCAAGGCCTTCGATGTCGCCGAAGGTGGCTCCGACCGCACCAAGGCCTTCGATGTCGCCGAAGGCGGTTCTGACCGCACCAAGGCCTTCGATGTCGCTGAAGGCGGCGCCGACCGCACTGGTGCCAACCGCATCAGCTGATCCCGGAGCCGTTCAGAGGCAGGCAATCACGATGTATGCAAATCCTCGAAAGGCAGAAGGCGCCACATGTGGCGCCTTCTTTCTATTTGGGGCTGAAAAATACGGGCAGACCGCCCGGCGCCGCTCGGTACGTGCAGACTCCGCGCCGCTCCCTACTTCACCAGGCTCAGGCGCTTGTCGGTGAACACGCAGATCACTCCCGCCTCGTTGTACATCACCTGATAGTTGAAGTCGCAATACGCCGCCGCCACGCTCAACGGCAGGGACTGGTTGATCGCCTTGCCCGCCTTGAACCAGGACATCTGCCCGGGCTTGCACAGCTTGGCCTCGGCATCGGTGCTGTAGGTGCAGAGCACCGCCTGGTCGATGGGCTCCTCTTTCAGGCAACCAGCCAGCGGCAGGGCCACGAGTCCGATGAGTGCGAGTTTCTTCAAAGGCGACATGAAAGGCTCCGTAGTGGGACGATCCGCCGAATGTGCGGACCCGGGGCCTTTGATCCACAGCCCCGCGTCAGGTTCCGCGGACGGATCAGGTATAGCCGGTATAGAGCAGCATCCCCCAGGACATCAGGAAGATCGCCGCTAACCCAACCAGGTAGTAGCCGCCCGCCATCAATAGCCTGATGACCAGCGGACGAGGCGAATCGTGGATCAGGGGGAGCGCTGAAACGGCCGGCACCAGGAACATGCCGAAGGTGCTCAGGCTGGAATTGAACAGCCAGTAGATCTGGAAGAATTCATGGAGCAACTGGGCAAGGAAGATGAAGAGCACCGGCGTCCAGACAGGCGCGACCAGCAGCATGGCCTCCACCGGGTCCCGCAATGAGTATTTTTGCTCGCACTGGATGCCCATTTCGCCCCCTGTGCAGGTGGCTCGCGATTGGATAACCGCGCTTTTTGTGAGGCTAGCCAAGCCAGCCCGCAGCGCAAGCCGGCACCAGCCTTGGCCGACATGCTGTCGTCCAGCGGTCCTGGCCGGCGCAGGGTCTATAGTCGATGGAGGTCATTTCCCCATCGCCCACCCCCACCGGAGGCCTCGCACATGGACACCAGCCATCACTCCCTCAGTGCCCTCTTCGACCAGCTCGGCCTGCCCTCCGACAAGGCCGGAATAGAACGCTTCGTCACCGGCAATCGACTCGCGGTAGGCCAGGCCCTGCCTGATGCACCATTCTGGAACCAGGCCCAGTCCGCCTTCCTGCGTGACGCCTTGACGGAGGATTCCGACTGGTGCGAGGAAGCCGACGAGCTGGCGGTGCTACTGAGCAAGTAGATCGCCAGAACGAAAAAGGCGGCCACCAGGGCCGCCTTGCATTACGTCAGCGTTCAGAAGTCCTGCACCGTAGGACGCAGCACCACTTCGCTGATGTCCACATCAGCCGGTTGTTCGATGGCATAGGCAATGGCCCGCGCCACCGAGTCGGCGGGTATGGCCATCTTGTAGAACTCGCCCAGGGTCTGGGTGCTTTCCTGGTGAGAGCTCCCGTGCTTCAGTTCGGAATCGACTGCGCCGGGGGAAATCACCGTGGTGCGGATGGCGCCACCGACCTCATGGCGCAGCCCCTCGCTGATGGCACGCACCGCGAACTTGGTGGCGCTATAGACGGTGCCACCTGGGCTGAACACCTTGATGCCGGCGACTGACGCGACATTGATGAAATGCCCGCTGCCCTGCTTGCGGAACAGCGGCAGCGCTGCTGCTACGCCGTGGAGGACACCCATGACATTGATGTCGAACATGCGCGACCACTCGTCGACCTTGACTTCATCCATGGGCGCGATGGCCATCAGCCCGGCGTTGTTCAGCAGCACATCGACACGGCCGAAGCGCTGCACCGCGCCGTCGATCAGGGCGGCCACCTGGCTGGCAGAGGTGACATCGGTGGCGATGGCCAAGGCCTCACCGCCAGCCGCCTCGATCTCCGCCACCAGGCTTTGCAGGCGCTCGACCCGACGCGCGCCGAGCACGACCTTGGCGCCCAGGGACGCCAGGTGCCGGGCGGTAGCTTCGCCCAGCCCACTGCTGGCACCGGTAATGACCACGACCTTGTTGGAGATGTTGTTGCTCATGAAGGCACTCCCAGGAAGCCCGGAATCGGGATGAATCCGGTGACTGAGCGCCAGTATCGGAAAGGTTTTATCGTCAATGAATGGAATAGTTAGGATTTAGCAATTCCAGTTAATGGAACACTGACCATGTTCAATCGCATCGAACTGCTACGCATCCTCTGTGTTGCCGCCGAAACCCCAAGCTTCCGCGAAGCCGCAACCCGCCTCGGCGCTTCGCCGCAAACCGTGACCCGCGCCATCAAGGACCTGGAAGATCAGTTCGGTGAACCGCTGTTCCATCGCAGCACCCGTCACGTGCAGATCACCGCCTTCGGCGAGCGCCTCGCCAGCCAGGCCCGCGAGGCCCTGGCCGGACTGGACCAGTTGTTCCAGGAGCATGGCGGCAAGCGCGAAGAGGCGTTGGCCGGGCGCGTAGGCATTGCCGCACCGCGCTCGGTCGGGCGACGTTTTCTGCTTCCCGTACTCGCGGACATTGCCCGGGAACACCCAGGCATCCACTTCGACATGCGCCTCTCCGACCAGCTCACTGACTCCGTGGAACAACAGATCGACCTCGGCGTACGCATCGGCTTCATTCGTGACCGTCGCTATATCGCCCGGGCCGTGGCGCAGATCCCCATGCGGGTGGTCGGGACCCCGGAGCTGCTGCAACGCCAGGGCACACCCGGGACGGTGGACGCCCTGCACCAGACCCCAACCACCGCATTGATCGACAGCAACACCGGACGCGTCTGGCCCTGGATGTTCGCCGAGGGTCGGCAGATCCAGCCGGCAAATGCAGCGTTCTGCACCGACGACCCGGAGAACGAACTGGACGCTGTACTGGCCGGAATCGGCTTCGGTCAGCTACCCAGCTACCTGGTCGACTCGCACATCCGTGCCGGCCGCTTGCTGGCAGTGCTTCAGGACCAGGCGCCAGCGCCCTGGGAAATGTTCATCTACCGCCCCCAGCAAGGCCCCGTATCGCCGCGGGTAAGGCTGGTCCACGATTTGCTGGTCGAGCACCTTTCCGACCCCGCCTTCGTTCCGCAGGGCTGACTGGACAGCACGAAGTCGAAGCCTCTGTAGGGTTCTGCAGCTACGTAGCCTGACTCAAGGTGCCCCTATAGGGGCCACGCCATGCCATCGACAGGAATGATGTTCACCATCACCTCCTTTCAATTCCGCGCTGGATGCCCGGGCGTCACTATCGCTCCATCGGCCCTGCGGCCAACCGGAACGAGACCAATGCCATGTCAGCCGACCCTCGTATCAGCGACAACCTCTATCAAGTCACCCACGTGACCCTGGATGACCTGCGGCTGCACTTCGAGACCGAAGTCGTGGTGAGCCTGGAAGACGGCAGCCTGGCCGTGCGCAAGGCCCCCACTCCGGTGGCCGAGCGCAAGGCCCTGCGTGAGCTGATCTGCGCCGCCCAGGCGGCCTGAATCAGGCCGGCTTCACCTGTCTTGGCAACGGCAGCTTGTAGAAGCGCTGCCCCACTGCCGCGTAAAGCGCATTGGCCACGGCCGGGGCAATAGGTGGAACGCCGGGCTCGCCAACACCGGTAGGCGCTTGCGCCGACGGCACGATGTGCACCTCCACCACCGGCATCTCGTTGATCCGCAACACCTGGAAGTCGTGGAAGTTCGACTGCTCCACCACCCCATCCTTCAGGGTGATCGCGCCATGCAGCGCGGCGGCCAGGCCGTAGCCGATGCCACCTTCCATCTGCGCCCTGATCACGTCCGGATTGATCGCCACGCCACAATCCACCGCGCAGACCACACGATCCACCTTGTAGCTGCCATCGGCCTTTACCGTCACTTCCGCCACCTGGGCGACGAAGGAGCCGAAGGACTCATGCACGGCAATGCCACGCCCGCGCTTCTCGCCTTCCGCGCCCGGCTGCATTGGCTGGTTCCAGCCCGCTTTCTGCGCGACCAGCTCCAGCGCCCCAAGATGGCGTGGTTTCTTGCCGAGCAGCTCGTGGCGATATGCATAAGGGTCCTTGCCGGCAGTGGTGGCGGCCTGGTCGATCAGGGATTCCACCGCATAGGCGGTATGGGTGTGCCCCACCGAGCGCCACCACTGCACCGGTACGCCAATGTCGTCCGGCGTATGCAATTCCACCTGCAGGTTGGGCACCGCGTAGGCCAGGTTGGACGCGCCCTCCACCGAGGTGTGATCAATGCCTTCCTTCACCATCGCCCCCTCGAAGGCCGTGCCCTTGAGGATGGACTGCCCCACCACGCGCTGGTGCCAGCCCTGCAGCTTGCCCTCGTCATCCAGCGCCAGGCGCGCGCGATGCAGGTAGGCCGGGCGGAAGTAGCCGCCGTGGGTATCATCCTCGCGGGTCCAGACCAGTTTCACCGGTACGTCCTGACCTTTGGCCCGGGCCGCCTTGGCGATGGCCACCGCCTCCAGCAGGTAGTCCGACTGCGGGTTGGCGCGACGACCGAAACTGCCACCCGCGTAGAGCTGGGTCAGGCTGACCTTCTCCACCGGGATGCCCAGGTACTTGGCGATAGCCAACTGATCCACCGTCTGGAACTGCTCACCGTTCCAGACATCGCACTGGCCGGCGGATATCTTCACCAGGCAGTTCATCGGCTCCATGGCGGCATGGGCCAGATAGGGGAACTCGAAGTCGGCCTCGATCAGCCTGGCGGGCTGGGCCATGGCCGTGGCGATATCGCCCTGCTTGCCGGCGATCCGGCCTTCCTTGCCGGCGGCCTCACGATAGCGGGCGAAGATCGCCTCGCTGCCGAGTTTGAATGCCTTTGTTTCGTCCCACTCCACCACCAGGGCGTCTCGGCCCTGGCGCGCCGCCCAGGTGTTCTTCGCCAGAACCGCGACGCCGGCGCGACCATGGGGCGTGTCGGTGAACTCCACGACCTCCACCACACCGGGCACGGCCTTGGCCTTGCTCGCATCCACCGATTTCGGCACACCGCCAAAGCGCGGCGGGTAGGCGACTACCGCCACCAGCATGCCGGGCAGCTTGAAGTCCTGGGTGAAGGTGGCGCTGCCGTCGGTCTTGTCGGCGCTGTCCTTGCGGGAAAGACGATCCTGACCGATCAGGGTGAAATCCTTCGGCGACTTGAGCTGTACCTCGGCCGGCACTGGCTGGCGCGCCGCTGCCGCGGCCAGTTCGCCGAAGCCCGCCTGTTTGCCCGAAGCGGCGTGGCTGACCACCCCCTTGCTCACGGTAATTTCCGCCGCCGGTACCTTCCACTGTTCGGCGGCGGCCGCCACCAGCATGGCGCGGGCGCTGGCACCGGCCTTGCGCATCTGCTCGTAGGAGTTGGCGATGGCGGAGCTGCCACCGGTGCCCTGCATCGGACCAAACGCCAGATTGTTGTAGAGCGTGGCGTTGGCCGGTGCGCCCTCGACCCTCACCTGGCTCCAATCGGCATCCAGTTCCTCGGCCAGCAAGGTAGCCAGGCCGGTATAGCTGCCCTGCCCCATTTCCACGTGCTTGGCCAGGACGGTCACGCTGCCGTCATCCGCGATTCGGACGAAGGCATTAGGCATGAAAGGCCCGGCTGCAGCAGCCAGGGCTTCGCCACTTCGCAGCAGCGGCGCGAAGGCGATGCCCAGCGCGAGACCGCCACTGCCCTTGAGGAAGGTACGCCGGCTGACATTGAGGATGCCGCTGGAGGCCCGGGTATTGGTTTCGAACGTGCCCATGTCGACTCTCCTCAGGCCAGGGTGCCGGCCGCTTCATGGATGGCGGCGCGAATGCGCACGTAGGTGGCGCAGCGGCAGATGTTGCCGCTCATGGCCGCATCGATATCGGCATCGCTCGGTTTCGGGTTGCCGCGCAGCAGCGCCGTGGCGGACATGATCTGCCCAGACTGGCAGTAGCCGCACTGCACCACGTCGAGCTTGCGCCAGGCCGTCTGCACGGCCTTGCCTACCGGGTCTTCGGCGACCGCTTCGACGGTGGTGACCTTCTTGCCCACCACCGCGGAAACCGGGGTGACGCAGGACCGGGTCGCCTGGCCATCGATATGCACGGTACAGGCACCACACAGGGCCATGCCGCAGCCGTACTTGGTGCCAGTCAGGTTTACAACGTCGCGCAATGCCCAGAGCAAGGGCATGTCCGCAGGCACATCGAGTTCAACGTCGTTGCCGTTCAGGTTCAGGGTAATCATCAGGCTTACCACCTCTGTCTGGATGGTTCGGGAGAAACCGATCGGCAACGCCGAACGGGCATTCAGGGTAATGATGGTTCAGGGGGCCCCTTGCGGGGCACCTTCACGCCGACTGGCGCAGGCGCGCGATGTCCCGCAATGGCGGAGCGCCGAACAGCCGGCTGTATTCGCGGCTGAATTGCGACGGGCTCTCGTAGCCCACCCGGCCTCCGGCACTGGCGGCGTCCAGGGCCTCCACCAGCATCAGCCGGCGGGCTTCCTGGAGGCGCAGTTGCTTCTGGAACTGCAGCGGGCTCATGGCCGTCATCGCCTTGAAGTGATGATGCAGGGCCGAGGTGCTCATGTTCACCTCGCTGGCCAGGCGTTCGATCTGCAATGGCTGATGGAAGTTCTGCCGCAGCCAGTTCACGGCGCGGCCGATGCGATGGCCCTGGGTGCCGCTGCTGGCAATCTGGCGCAGTTGAGCGCATTGCTCGCCGCGCAGCAGGCGATAGAGGATTTCCCGGCGCACCAGAGGCGCCAGCACGGGAATGTCTTCGGGGGTATCCAGCAGACGCAGCAGGCGCAGCACCGCATCCTGCAGCGAATCACCCAGGCCGCTCACCGACAGGCAGCGTGGACAGGCTTGGGGAGAGGGAGCTGGAGATGGCAGCTCCATCAGCAGGGCACTGATTTCCTTGGGATCGAGGTCCAGGCGCAGACTGAGAAAAGGCACTTCAGGACTGGCATCGATGACCTGGCCGATCACCGGCAGGTCCACCGACACTACCAGGAACTGCGACGGCCCGTAGTAGTAGGTTTCTTCGCCCAGCAGCACCTTCTTGCGCCCTTGCACCACCAGGCCGAGAGCCGGCTCATAGAGGCAGTGCAGGGGTTCGCTGGGCTGCGCAGTGCGGAACAGGGTCAGGCCGGGAATGGCCGTAACCTGCGCACCGTCCTGTTCGGTGAATCGTTCAATGAACTGCACCAGCTCCTGCTGCTGGCGCGCAGCCGCCCCGGATTCCTGCGCGGCAAGGAGCGTATGTGCATTCATGGTTTGGACCCTCGGAGAAGATGGGCCAACTCTACCCATGGCGTGCAGGCTAGTCTCGCACCCGGAAGCGGTTCAGGAGGATCAGGCAATAATCCAGCAGGATTCGGCTATCAGCCCGGCCGCCTCGCGCGGCACACTGCCCAACATTCCACAACAAGACAGATTCGGGGCGGACCCAACGGCCCGCCCCGCCTTCCTCAGTCGGCAACCTTGATCACGACACGCCCACCTGCCGGGCAGGTTTCCATGTGACGGTTCGCCTCGACGAAGTCCTCGAACGCGAAGACGCGATCAACCGGAGGCTTCAGCAGATGATCACGGGTCATCTGGTTGATATGGTCCAGCGCACGCTGAACCGAAGCCTCATTGGCCTCGATGCCCAGCTCCGGAGAACCGGTGAAGTCGAGTACACAATGCCGATAGAACTGCAGATGTTTCTTGAACGCGGCGCAAGCCGGGAACGCAGTGTCGTTGCCGCCGTTGCAGCCATAGACAACCAGCTTGCCGCGCTGCGCGGCCACGTCGCCCAGGAGCTTCATCTGCTGACCGGCGCACTGATCCAGAACCACCTCGACGCCCTTGCCCTGGGTGAAGCGCTCGGCCTCCAGGACCAGGTCCTGCTCTTCGGTGACGATGATCTTGTCGGCACCCAGTCCTTTGATAAAGGCACGGCTTTCCGGGTAGCTGGTCGATGCGATGACCTTGGCACCCAACGCCTTGGCCAACTGCACCGTCTGCGGCGCCAGGCAATGCCCGGCCTCGGTGACCAGCACATGCTGACCCGGCTTCAGGCCGCCCAGGTCAACCAGGGCGAAATAGGCCATCAGCAGCGGCGTGTAATGGATGCAGGCTTCCTCCGGCGTCAGGACGTCGGGATAGGCCACCAGGCCATTGCGCGGCATCAGCACCAGGTCACCCCAGGCCGGATGTTGGCTCGGCGTACTGGCCGGGAAGCTGGCCACGGGGGTGCCGGGCTTCAGGTCATCGACGCCTTCGCCCACGGCTTCCACGATGCCGGCCATCTCGGAACCGAGACCGGAAGGTAATTGAGCCGGTTGCTCGGCCGCCAGGTTCTGCCGCCAGAGCACGTCCCTCCAGCCCACACCCAGAGCCTGGGTGCGCACCAGGACTTCGCCCGGGCCCGGAACGGGTGTCGGCAACTCTTCGAGCGTAAGGACCTCGGGGCCCCCGAACTGGTGAAAACGGATCATGCGGGACATCACATACCTCGCCTGTGACTCTTCATAGCCACGGACTCTATCCGGGCTTTATCTACAAAACCACCCGCGGCCATTGATAGTTGTCATAAACGGCGATGATGTGAGCCTTGACGACCGGCCGTGGGAACTGCACCTTTCACACATTAATTACGGATGATTCCATGAACCGGAACGACCTGCGAAGAGTTGACCTCAACCTTCTTATCGTGTTCGAGACGCTCATGCACGAGCGTAGCGTGACGCGCGCGGCAGAAAAGCTGTTCCTCGGTCAGCCGGCCATCAGTGCGGCACTGGCCCGCCTGCGGACCCTGTTCGACGATCCGCTGTTCGTGCGTACTGGCCGCAGCATGGAACCCTCGGCCCGGGCCATGGAGATCTTCGCCCTGCTCTCCCCGGCGCTGGACTCCATCTCCACGGCCGTCAGCCGTGCTGCCGACTTCGATCCGGCCACCAGCAGCGCCGTGTTCCGCATCGGCCTGTCGGACGACGTGGAGTTCGCCCTGCTCCCCGCCCTGCTCCGCCGCCTGCGCGCCGAAGCCCCCGGCGTGGTGCTGGTGGTGCGACGCACCAACTATCTATTGATGCCCAACCTGCTGGCCTCCGGCGAAATCTCCGTGGGCGTCGCCTACACCGAGGAACTGCCGGCCAACGCCAAGCGCAAGACCCTGCGGCGCTCCAGGCCCAAGCTCCTGCGCGCCGACTCGGTGCCCGGCGCGCTGAGCCTGGATGATTACTCCGCCAGGCCCCATGCCCTGGTGTCCTTCGCCGGCGACCTGGGAGGCTTCGTGGATGAGGAGCTGGCCAAGGTCGGCAAAACGCGCAAGGTCGTGCTGGCGGTGCCGCAGTTCAACGGCCTCGGCACCCTGCTCGCGGGCACCGACCTGGTGGCCATGGTGCCGGACTACACCGCCGCCGCCCTCGCCGCCGCCGGTGGCCTGCGTGCCGAAGACCCACCCCTGCCGGTCCAGTCGTTCGAGCTGTCCATGGCCTGGCGCGGCGCCCAGGACAACGACCCCGCCGAGCGCTGGCTGCGTTCACGCATTCAAATGTATTGCGGGGACCCGGACAGCCTGGAATAGCGGCCAGGCGACGCCCCTTCTTATGTGGGGGGCGAATTCATTCGCTATGTCTGCGTTTGTTGTTGCGAGAGATTTACCAACGGGCCAAGAGCCAGCTCCTACGGGCAATGCAGCTGCCTGCAACACGCAATGCAGGCATCGCCAATTCATTCGCCAAGCAGGCCGAAGGTCTGCCCATCAAACTCTCAGGGGACGCTGCGCATCCCTTGGCGATTGAAATCGCCCCTACAGATTCCAAACCATCAACAACGCCATAACCCCGCCCTGATCAATCACTTCCAGTAATAGTCATCTTCAGGGTGTTCGATTCGTCTGGTCGAATCTCCGCACGCAGACTCCGCCCATTCATAAAACCAATTGGCGGAGCTGTCCCATGGAAGCAATACAGAAGAATCTCTGGCGTTACCCTCTTACCCTCGCGGCGGCGGTGGTACTGGTAGCTTGCGGCAAGGCACCGGAAGCCACGCTCAACCAAGCGGCCCCCAAGGTCAGCGTCGCCGAAGTGATCGAACAGCCCCTCAACGAATGGGACGAATTCACCGGTCGCCTGGAAGCTCCGGAGTCCGTGGAAATCCGCCCGCGCGTCTCCGGCTACATCGACCGGGTGGCTTTCGATGAAGGCAGCCTGGTGAAGAAAGGCGACTTGCTGTTCCAGATCGACCCGCGCCCCTTCGTGGCCGAGGTCAAGCGCCTGGAAGCCCAACTGCAGCAAGCCCGCGCCAACCAGAACCGTGCCGCCAACGAAGCCCGCCGTGGTGAGCGCCTGCGCCAGAGCAATGCCATCTCCGCCGAATTGGCCGACGCTCGCGCCAGCGCTGCCACCGAGGCCCAGGCCGCGGTCGCCGCCACCCAGGCCGAACTGGACAACGCCAAGCTCAACCTCAGTTTCACCCGCGTGACCGCGCCCATCGACGGTCGCGTCAGCCGTGCCGAAATCACCGAAGGCAACCTGGTCAACGCCAGCCAGTCGCTGCTGACCTCGGTGGTCTCCACCGACAAGGTCTACGCCTACTTCGACGCCGACGAGCGCGCCTTCCTCAAGTACGTGGAACTGGCCCGCAAGACCGGCTCCGACACCCGCGCCGCCAGCCCCGTGTACATGGGCCTGTCCAGCGAAACCGGCAACCCGCACCTGGGCCAGCTGGACTTCCTCGACAACCAGGTCAATCCGCGCACCGGCACCATCCGTGGCCGCGCCGTGTTCGACAACAAGGACGGCCGCTTCACCCCCGGTCTTTACGCCCGCATCAAGCTGGTGGGCAGCGAGACCTACCCGGCCGCGCTGATCAAGGACGAGGCCATCGGCACCGACCTGGGCAAGAAGTTCGTCCTGGTGCTGGGTGAAGACAACAAGGTGAGTTACCGCTCCATCGAACTGGGGCCAAAGCTGGAAGGCCTGCGCATCGTGCGCAACGGCCTGGTCAAGGGCGAAACGATCGTGGTCAACGGCCTGCAGCGCGCCATGCCCGGCGCACCTGTGGAACCGCAAGCCGTGCCCATGGCCGACGAATCCACCCTCGAACAGTTGGCCCGCCTGCGCCAATCCGTGGATAGCAGCAACGCTCCGCGAGTGGCCGAGCAGAACGCCAAAACGTCCGTCGGCCCGCGCGGCTGAGGTAGCACGCCATGAATTTTTCCCAGTTCTTCATCCTGCGGCCGATCTTCGCCGCCGTGCTGTCGCTGCTGATCCTGATCGGCGGCGCCATCTCGCTGTTCCAGCTACCCATCAGCGAATACCCGGAAGTGGTACCGCCGACGGTGGTGGTGCGCGCCAACTTCCCCGGCGCCAACCCCAAGGTGATCGGTGAAACCGTCGCCTCGCCGCTGGAGCAAGCCATCGTCGGCGTGGAAGGCATGCTCTACATGTCCTCCCAGGCGACCAACGACGGCAAGCTGACCCTGACCATCACCTTTGCCCTGGGCACCGACCTGGATAACGCCCAGGTGCAGGTGCAGAACCGCGTGACCCGGACCATGCCCACCCTGCCCACCGAGGTGCAGCGGCTTGGCGTAACCGTGGACAAGGCCTCTCCGGACCTGACCATGGTGGTGCACCTGACCTCACCGGATAACCGCTACGACATGCTCTACCTGTCCAACTACGCGGCGCTCAACGTCAAGGACGAGCTGGCGCGGCTGGATGGCGTGGGCGACGTGCAGCTGTTCGGCATGGGCAACTACTCCCTGCGTGTCTGGCTCGACCCGAACAAGGTGGCTTCGCGCAACCTGACCGCCACCGATGTGGTCAACGCCATTCGCGAGCAGAACCGCCAGGTCGCCGCAGGTGCCCTCGGCGCGCCGCCGTCCGATGCCGGCAACAGCTTCCAGCTGTCGATCAACACCCAGGGCCGCCTGGTCACCGAGGAAGAGTTCGAGAACATCATCATCCGGGCCGGTGACGACGGCGAGATCACTCGCCTGAAGGACATCGCCCGCGTCGAGCTGGGGTCCAACCAGTACGCCCTGCGCTCGCTGCTGAACAATCAGCCGGCCGTGGCGATTCCGGTGTTCCAGCGTCCCGGCTCCAACGCCATCGAAATCTCCGACGCCGTTCGTGAGCGCATGGCCGAACTGAAGCAGAGCTTCCCCCAGGGCATGGACTACGAAATCGTCTATGACCCGACCATCTTCGTGCGCGGTTCCATCGAGGCGGTGGTTCACACCCTGCTCGAAGCCATCGTGCTCGTGGTCCTGGTGGTGATCCTGTTCCTGCAGACCTGGCGCGCCTCGATCATCCCGCTGGCCGCCGTGCCGGTGTCGCTGATCGGCACCTTCGCGGTGATGCACCTGTTCGGCTTCTCGCTCAATGCCCTGTCGCTGTTCGGCCTGGTGCTGGCCATCGGCATCGTGGTGGACGATGCGATCGTCGTCGTGGAAAACGTCGAACGGAACATCGGACTCGGCAAGTCGCCGGTGGAAGCCACCCGCCAGGCCATGAAGGAAGTGACCGGCCCGATCATCGCCACCGCCCTCGTGCTGTGCGCCGTATTCGTGCCCACCGCCTTCATCTCTGGCCTCACAGGGCAGTTCTACCAGCAGTTCGCCCTGACCATCGCCATTTCCACGGTGATCTCGGCCTTCAACTCGCTGACCCTGTCGCCGGCCCTGGCCGCTGTGCTGCTGAGGGACCACCACGCACCGAAGGATCGCTTCTCCCGCGTGCTCGACACGCTGTTCGGCCGCTGGTTGTTCAACCCGTTCAACCGCATGTTCGAACGCGCTGGCGGCGGCTACGTCCGTACCGTGCGCCGCGTCCTGCGGGGCAGCAGCATCGCCATGTTCATCTATGCCGGCCTGCTGGGACTCGGCTACCTGGGCTTCTCCAGCACTCCGGCCGGCTTCGTGCCGCAACAGGACAAGCAGTACCTGGTGGCCTTCGCACAACTGCCGGATGCCGCCACCCTGGACCGCACCGAAGCGGTGATCAAGCGCATGTCCGAGATCGCCTCCAAGCACCCGGGCGTGGAAAACACCGTGGCCTTCCCGGGCCTGTCCATCAACGGTTTCACCAACAGCCCGAACAGCGGGATCGTGTTCACCCCGCTCAAGCCCTTCGATGAGCGCAAGGACCCGTCCATGTCGGCTGGCGCCATCGCCGCCGAGCTGAACAAGCAGTTCGCGGATATCCAGGATGCCTACATCGCGATCTTCCCGCCGCCCCCGGTTCAGGGCCTCGGCACCATCGGCGGCTTCCGCCTGCAGGTCGAGGACCGCGGCAACCTGGGCTACGAGGAGCTGTACAAGCAGACCCAGAACATCATCGCCAAGGCGCGCCAGCTGCCGGAACTGAACCCCATGTCGGTGTTCACCAGCTACCAGGTCAACGTGCCGCAGGTGGATGCCGCCATCGACCGCGAGAAGGCCAAGACCCACGGCGTGGCCATCAGCGACATCTTCGACACCATGCAGGTGTACCTGGGTTCGCTGTACGCCAACGACTTCAACCGCTTCGGCCGCACCTACCAGGTCAACGTCCAGGCCGACCAGCAATTCCGCCTGGAGCCCGAGCAGATCGGCCAGTTGAAGGTGCGCAACAACCGTGGCGAGATGATCCCGCTGTCCACCTTCGTCAAGGTGGAAAACAGCGCTGGCCCCGATCGCGTCATGCACTACAACGGCTTCATCACCGCCGAGATCAACGGCGCAGCCGCGCCCGGCTACAGCTCCGGCCAGGCCGAGGCGGCCATCGCCAAGCTGCTGGACGAAGAGCTGCCCAACGGCATGACCTACGAATGGACGGACCTGACCTACCAGCAGATCCTCGCCGGCAATACCGCGATCTTCATCTTCCCGCTCTGCGTGCTCCTGGCCTTCCTGGTGCTGGCCGCCCAATACGAGAGCTGGAGCCTGCCGCTGGCGGTGATCCTGATCGTGCCGACCGTGCTGTTCTCCGCCATCACCGGGGTGATCCTGGCTGGTAGCGACAACAACATCTTCACCCAGATCGGCTTGATCGTACTGGTGGGCCTGGCGTGCAAGAACGCCATCCTCATCGTCGAGTTCGCCAAGGAGAAACAGGAAGAAGGCCTGGACCGCGTCGCCGCCGTCCTGGAAGCCTGCCGCCTGCGTCTGCGCCCGATCCTGATGACCTCCATCGCCTTCATCATGGGCGTGGTGCCCCTGGTGCTGTCCTCCGGTGCCGGCGCCGAAATGCGCCACGCCATGGGTGTCGCGGTGTTCAGCGGGATGATCGGCGTGACCTTCTTCGGCCTGCTGCTGACCCCGGTGTTCTACGTCCTGATCCGCGGATTCGTCGAAAAGCGCGAAGCGCGCAAGGCCGCCCGCGCCCCGCAACTGAAGGAAGCACACGCATGATGCACAAGGCTTTCGCCCCCGCCCTGCTGGCACTGACCCTTTCCGCCTGTGCCGTGGGCCCGGACTACAAGGCCCCCGACACCGAGCCCGCGCGGCTCGCCTCGGCGGACGCCGTGAAGGCCGATCGCGGCCGTTTCGAGAGCGTCTGGTGGCAACAGTTCGACGACCCGACCCTGAATCAGCTGGTGCAGCAGTCGCTCAAGGAAAACCGTGAGTTGCGCATCGCCTTCGCCCGCCTCAAGGCGGCCCGTGCCTTCCGCGACGATGTTGGCAACGACCAGTTTCCGGTGGTCACCGCTGGCGCCAGCGCCGAAATCGGCAAGGGCCAGCAGCCCGGCGTCACCGAAGAGCGCGCCAACAGCGAGCGTTACGACCTGGGCCTGAACATGGCCTGGGAGCTGGACCTGTTCGGCCGCATCCAACGCCAGATCGAAGCCAGCGAAGCGGAAACCGACGCGGCCCAGGCTGACCTGCAGCAGTTGCAGGTCAGCCTGATCGCCGAACTGGTGGACGCCTACGGCAACCTGCGTGGCGCGCAGCTCAGGGAGCGGATTGCCCGCGAAAACCTGGAGAACCAGCAGGAGTCCCGTGGCCTGACCGAACAACTGCGCGACGCGGGCGTCGGCAGCGAGCTGGATGTGCTGCGCGCTGACGGGCGTCTGGCCGCCACCGAAGCCAGCCTGCCGCAACTGCAGGCCGAAGAAGCGCGTGCCCGCAACCGCATCGCCACGCTGCTCGGCCAGCGCCCGGAACAGCTGACCGTGGACCTGTCGCCCAAACCGTTGCCGGTGATCGCCAAGGCCCTGCCCATTGGCGATCCCGCCGAACTGCTGCGCCGCCGCCCGGACGTGCGATCCGCCGAACGCCAACTGGCCGCCGCCACCGCCGGCGTGGGCGTGGCCACGGCTGATCTGTTCCCCCGTGTGAGCCTTTCCGGCTTCCTCGGTTTCACCGCTGGGCGCGGTTCGCAGATCGGTTCCTCCGCTGCACGAGCCTGGGCCGTGGCCCCGACCATCTCCTGGGCGGCCTTCGACCTGGGCAGCGTCCGCGCCCGCCTGCGGGGTGCCGAAGCGGACGCCGAAGGTGCCCTGGCCGGCTACGAGCAACAGGTGCTGCTGGCCCTGGAGGAGTCCGAGAACGCCTTCAGCGACTACGGCAAGCGCCAGCAGCGCCTGGTTTCCCTGGTACGCCAGTCGGAAGCCACCCGTGCCGCCGCCGAACAGGCCGCAACCCGCTATCGCGAAGGCACTGTGGACTTCCTCGTGCTGCTGGACGCCGAACGCGAGCGCCTGGCCGCCGAAGACGCCCAGGCCCAGGCCGAAGTCGAGGTCTATCGCGGCATCGTCGCCATCTACAAGGCCCTTGGCGGCGGCTGGCAACCCCAGGCGTGACCCTCTCTTCCCTTGCCCGGCCTGCCCCGGCCGGCATTTTCACCCCGCGGGTACGAGCTCCTCGCCGCGGGGCCTTTTATTCAAGTCGCGATGGATTCCCGCGAACGACCGGCGCGACCGGCCACCGGGAAGCCCACTGCCTGCGTCAAGGACGGCTGTAACGAATTCGGAGATTGCTCTGGATACCCCACCCCTTGATCTCGATAGGAGACATTCCATGAAAAAGCTCATCACTTCCGCAACCTTGCTGGCCGTCGCCCTTTCCGCTGGTTCGGCGATGGCATCCGGCGGCGGCGACCGCACCATCTCCCGCTACGAGAAGCGCCTTGCGCAGATCGAAAAACAGCAACACGAGGCAAACGAAGCTGTCGCCCAGAAGGAACTCGCCGAAAAAGCGAAGCGTGGCTAAGCCACAAAAAAGGAGCGGGTCGCCCCGCTCCTTTCATCCGTCAGCGGTGTTCAGGCTACGGGGGTTCGACGAGCCTGTTGCCTGGGCTCCAGCTTGCGCCGCGCCACCAGCGTCTTGGCCGCCGTCATGTGAATGGGCCCGCCCTGATAGGTAGGCAGATCGCGCGATACCCAGTCGATGCCCTTGTCGTGCCAGTGCACTTCGCCCGCGTCCAGCTTCATGTCCCGCTGCAGTTCCCGGATCACCTGGCGCACGCGCGCGTCGCTGTAGAAGGCTTCGTTGTCGATGGCCTTGCAGAGCGCTTCGCCGTCCTGTCCGGTCAACGTGAGCAACAATGACCCATCGGGCCGGGGCTTCACGACTACCTGGTACTGCGCAAAGGCATCATAGAAGGCAGTAAATGGCAGCTTCATTCGGAAACTCCTGTCGGGTCCTGGGTTTTCGGACCTTGTTCCCTGCAGTCGTCGTGCCCGTTTGCTGCTTCAGGTAATTTCCTTGCAAATCAGCCATATGGAACGGGAGCGCCCTGCAACCTGTGGGTGACTTGCACGATTCCCCGCCCAACGCTCATGCAAATTGCACGAAGCCCCAATGAAGCCGGGCGTTCCTGTCGTCGACGAATCACGTCGTGGCTTGACCGGCGCGCGCGATCCTGCGAAAAGGCTGCGCGCAAATGGCCGGACCCGACCGGCGAACCAAGGAGCACATCCCATGAGTGACGAACTGCAGATAACCGATATCCAGCTGGGCAACGGCAAGGAAGTGGTCAAGGGCGCCCTGATCACCACCCAGTACCGCGGCACCCTGGAAGACGGCACCGAGTTCGATTCGTCCTACAGCCGTGGCAAGCCCTTCCAGTGCGTGATCGGCACCGGGCGTGTCATCAAGGGCTGGGACATCGGCCTGATGGGCATGAAAGTGGGCGGCAAGCGCAAGCTCTTCGTCCCGGCGCACCTGGCCTACGGCGAACGCCAGGTCGGCGCCCATATCAAGCCCAACTCCAACCTGCTGTTCGAGATCGAATTGCTGGAAGTGCTGACGCGGGACGATTGATTCACCCCGGTGCTGCACAGCGACAGGCCGCAGGCTTGTGGCCTGGGCTGCCGCTGGAACCGCGCAATAGAGGGGAGATAACACCCGGCAATCGTGTCGCCGGCGACAGGCAGGATACCGGACGACTCTTTCAGCACGCTGACAGCGGTCCCTCAGCGCCATAGGCGCCTACCCTTTGCAGGGACAAAGTCGTCTTCCTACAACAGCCAAAACCTGTCGATTTCCCCAAATGGCAATCGACCAGCTAGCGAATCCCAACTTCAACAGGAGTCGCCCATGTCCCTGCAACTGTTCGCCCATCCCTTCTCGTCTTACTGCCAGAAGGTGCTGATCGCGCTCTACGAGAACGACACACCCTTCCGCATGCGCTTGCTGTCACCGGATGACCCGACCACCGCCGACGAGTTCCAGACCCTCTGGCCGCTCCAGCGGTTTCCGTTGCTGCTGGACGGCGAGCGGCCGGTGATGGAGTCGAGCATCATCATCGAATACCTGCAGCAACATCATGCCGGGCCGGTGACGCTGATCCCCGAGGGGTCGGAAGCCGCGCTTGAGGTGCGCATGCTGGATCGCTTCTTCGACCTGTATGTGATGACGCCGATGCAGAAGCCGGTGTTCGATAGCCTGCGCCCGGCAGAGCAGCGCGACGCGCTTGGCGTGGCGGAAGCGAAAGGCCTGCTGGAGCGCAGTTACGCCTGGCTCGAAGAGAAGCTCGCGGGCCGAGCCTGGGCGGCCGGCGAAACCTTCAGCCTCGCCGACTGCGCAGCCGCGCCGGCGCTGTTCTATGCCGACTGGGTACACCCGATTGCCGGGTCGTTCGGCAACGTCCGGGCCTATCGGCAGCGCTTGCTGGCTCGTCCCTCGTTCGCCCGCGCGGTGGACGAAGCGCGCATGTATCGACCGCTGTTCCCGCTGGGGGCGCCGGATCGCGACTGAGCCATCCACTCTTCGGCAGTCGACAGGTAAGGTTGCCCATTCGCCCTTCAATCTCGAACAGGAAGTCCCCATGCGTGAACTGTCGGCTTTCCCCATCGCTCGCAAGTGGCCCGCGACCCAGCCGGACCGGCTGCAGCTTTACTCCCTGCCGACGCCCAATGGCGTCAAGGTCTCGATCATGCTGGAGGAGACCGGCCTGCCCTACGAGCCGCACCTGGTGAGCTTCGAGCGCAACGACCAGATGTCGCCGGAGTTCCTCTCCCTCAATCCGAACAACAAGATTCCCGCCATCATCGACCCCAACGGCCCGGATGGTCGTCCGCTGCCACTGTTCGAGTCTGGCGCCATCCTCATCTACCTGGCCGACAAGACCGGCCAGTTGATTCCAGAGGACGCTGCCGGCCGCGTGGGAGGCGCGCGGTGGACCCCGTCTTTACGGGGGGCGGGCTTGCCCATGGAGCTGTCCTCGACACAACGTCAGGCCCGTACGGTAACCCAGGCGCGTGCGACTGTCTTCAGCGCGTCATCCGCCCGCGTCCGCTTTCTTGGCGTCTTTGCCAAGGGTGCCGAACTCGATCGGCGTCTTGATATAGAACAGCGCAATGTCCTCGTCCTCCAGGCGTTCGAACAGCCGGGCTGACTCCTCTTCGGTGAGTGCCAGGCGGACCTCGATGGGTTGGTCGGCGAGTTCGAAAAAGTGTGCGGAGTGCAGCCGGCCGGTGTGGCCGAAACCTTCGATGGCGGTGCTCATGGTCGCGCCGCGCAGGCCCAGCTCGTTGGCCAGGTCGACGAGCCAGTCACCGACCATCTTGCCGTGATAGCGGCGATTTTGCTGGGTGAAGAAAATCACCAGGAAACCGTTCATGAGCGTTCTCCAATGGCCTCCATTGCTTTCAGCATAGCCCCGGGGGTATTGCTGGGCTTATGAATTAAATGATCGAAAAGCAGAAATTAATTATTGTTTTACGATAATTACTTCTTTATGATTTCTCCACATTCCTTCCTCTGGAGCCTTCCCATGACGTCCCAAGATATTGCCCGGTTCAGCCAGCGCATGTCGGCTGTCACCCTGTTATTGATCATTGCCATGTTGCTGCTCAACGCGGCGCTGTGGCTGTTTCCGCAGTTGAGCGCGGAAAGTGGCTACGGGTTCGGTTTTGGCCTGAGCAATAGCCTGTCGAGCCATCTGGCTGCCGGTGCTGTCTTTCCCTGGTGGCAAACCCTGGGCGGCATTCTGCTGTCGAGCATCCCCCTGCTGGCGCTGGCCTTTGGCTTGAGCCATCTGCGCCAGTTGTTCCAGAGCTATGCCCGCGGCGAGTACTTTTCCAGCGCGGCGGCGGTGCATTTGGGCAAGGTCGGGCGGGGCGTGGCGTTGTGGGTGTTGCTGGACTTTCTCTGCGAGCCGCTACTCAGCATCTGGGTCACCCTGAACGCGCCGGTGGGCGAGCGCCTGATCAGTCTCAGCATCACCGCCCCGACCTTTGTCGCGCTGTTTTTGGCTGCGTGTATTTCCATCATCGCGCGTATCCTCTGGCAGGCCAGTGAAGTGGATTCGGAAAACCGCGCCTTCGTGTGAGATCAGTATGTCAATTGTCATTCAACTGGACGTGATGCTGGCCCGACGCAAGGTCAAATCCAAGGACCTCGCGGCGGCGATCGGCATCACCGAGGCCAACCTGTCCCTGCTCAAGCAGGGCAAGGTCAAGGGCCTGCGGCTCGCGACACTGGACGCGATCTGCCAATACCTGGAGTGTCAGCCGGGCGACCTGTTGATCCATGAGCCCGAGGTGGAGTAGCGTCGGCCTCCCTTAACGCGATAAAGGCGGTCTGTGTCATGGCGCTCGAACATTTGCTGTATGCCGGCCCGCTGCTGTCGCTGGCGCTGCTCTGGACCGTGGCCGTGGTCACGCCGGGGCCGAACTTCTTTACCACGGCGCAATTGGCCGCCAGCTGTTCGCGTCGCCATGGCATGATCGCCGCGCTGGGTGTCGCCACCGGCACGGTGCTCTGGGGGCTGGCCGGCGGCCTGGGGATCAAGTCGCTGTTCAGTGCCGCCCCGGCCCTGTAACTGGCCTTCAAGATCGCCGGTGGCTGCTACCTGATCTACCTGGGCCTGAAGCAGTTCAGGCGCAAGCCGGCGCCGACCGGGGCGGGCAACGGTTTGCCTGGTGAGTCGGGCCGCAGCCTGTTCTCGGCCTATCGCCTGGGCTTTCTCGGCAACATGACCAACCCCAAGTCGGCGCTGTTCGTCGCCACCATCTTCGCCACCTCGATGCCGGCGTCACCACCGCCGTTGCTGCTGGGCCTGGCCGTGCTCACCATGGCCTCGCTGTCGTTCACCTGGTACTGCTGCGTCGCGCTGTTCTTCGCCAGCAACCGCATGGCTGCCGTCTATAGTCGTTCGCGCAAATGGCTGGACCGCTTTGCCGGCAGTTGCTACCTGCTGTTCGGCGCCCATCTGGTGGCCAATCGCTGAAACCGGGGCCGGGCGCACGCCATGGATTTTCAGGGTCAGGAGACAGGACATGAGCTTCACTTTTCGCCCCGTGCAGGATCGGGATATTCCACGGATCTGCGGTTTTGCCGGTAATCCCGAGGAGCTGTTTTTCTTTTTCCCGGCGGCCAGCTGGCCGCTGACTCATGAGCAACTGCGCGACTCCATTGCCCAACGCTGCGATTCGACAGTGATCGAGCGAGACGGCCAGGTACTGGGTTTCGCCAACTTCTACCGGTGGGAAGCCCACGGCACCTGCACCCTCGGCAATCTCATCGTCGATCCCGAGGGCCCGCGGCGCGGGCGTCGCCGGGCAGTCGATCGGCGAGATGCTGCGCATCGCCCGGGACAAACACCAGGCCGCACAGGTGACCCTGTCCTGCTTCAATGACAACGTGGCGGGCCTGCTGCTGTATCCGAAGCTCGGGTTCGTGCCGTTCGCCATCGAAGAGCGCCGGAACAAACAGAGTAGGAGCTGGCTGGCCAGCGAAACGCCGCCATTCGCTGGCCAGCCAGCTCCTACGGGCAATGCAGCTGCCTACAGCACGGAATGCAGCCCCAGCCAATTGAATCGTCCCCACAGGACAATTCAGCCTGATGGTGAGCTCTGCTAACGTGATGCACACTCACTCGCGGAAGGGATTTCATGCTCGCATTCATTCAGAACCACCCGCTGGTTTTCGGCGTCGCCCTGTTGCTGCTCGACCTGCTGGTCTGGCGCAGCATTCCCGTCGAGCAACGCACCTGGCGGGTGCTCTGCCGCGTCGTGCTCTTCCTGCTGTTCAGCGCCCTGATCATCGATGCCGGGTTGAACCCACTGCAGCCGCCGCCCTGGACGGACACCACACTCAACCTGGTGGCCACTGCCCTGGAAATCGTCTGGTGGCTGTTCTGCGCTCGCACCTTGACCGTGGTGCTGGGCCTGCTGATGCCGCGTATCGGCCATGCCGGGCGACTGCTGCAGGACCTGCTGGGCGCGGTGATCTTCCTGGTGGCGGTGGTGGCGGCGGCGGCCTATGTGATGCAGTTGCCGGTGAAAGGCCTGCTGGCCACCTCCGGGGTCATGGCCATCGTCATCGGCCTGGCCCTGCAGAGCACCCTCAGCGATGTGTTCTCCGGCATCGTCCTGAACACCACCAAGCCTTACCAACTGGATGACTGGATTTCCATCGACGGTACCGAAGGCAAGGTGGTGGAAATCGACTGGCGCGCCACCCACCTGCTCACCAGCCAGGGCAGCACGGTGGTGATTCCGAACTCGGTTTCGGCCAAGACCAAGGTCCACAACTTCAGCCGCCCCTATGAGCTGACGGGCGTGTCCATCAGCCTCAGGGTCCCCACCCAGGTGCGACCGCGCCGGGTGCTGGATGCCCTGGAAAAGACGGTGCAGGGCATCAGCGTGCTGCTCACCAGCCCCAAGCCCAAGGTCGCGATCAAGGGCTCGGACCTGGAGTCCGTGGAGTACGAAGCCAGCGGCTTCATCCGTACCGGCGAGAACAAGACCGAAGTCCGCAACCTGATGTACGACCTGGCGCACCGCCATCTCGAAGCCGCCGGCATAGCCTTCAGCAGCGATAGCGTGCCCCAGCCCTGGTCGCGGCCGCGTCTACTGCTGGAGGACGTGAAGATTTTCCGTGCCCTGAGCAGCGAGGAGAAAGACGAACTCAGCCAGGTCATGGCGCCCCTGGCCTTCTCCGCCGGCCAGGTGGTGCTGGATGTCGGCGAGGTTTCCGATGGCCTGCTGGTGATCGGCACCGGCGTCATCTCGGCGGCGGTACCGGACGGCGCCGGCATGATCGAGGCCGGTCGCATGGGACCGGGCGAAATTCTCGGCGAAGAAGGCATCGCCAACGATGCACCGTCCCAGGCGCGATTCACCGCGCTCACCTCCTGCGTGCTCTACCGCGTCGAGCGGGACGCAATCCGTAGCTGCCTGGAGGAGCGCATCGAAGTCCGTGCCGCCCTCACCCGTCTACGCGCCTTCCGTGAGCAGGCCAGTCGCAACCTGCTGTTGCAGAAGCCCCAGGCAATCAGGAAAGGCGGCTTTCTCAGTTGGCTGCACAAGAAGGGCTGAGGGCGGAAAACCGCCCGCCCGGCACCCTCACCGCCCCCAAAAGGGCGGATTCCCGCCACACTCGCGTGCTTCCAGGCCCTTGAATCCCGCCAAGTGAAACGATTCAGGGCCATCCCCCGATTCCGGCACGACATTTGCCTGCGCACCGCCCCTTTCGAGAAACAGAAAGGGACAGTCCCATGAAAAAACTCCTCCTAGGACTCCTGTGCCTCACGGTGCTCGGCTGTGCCAAGCAACCCGAGCCGGAGAAGTCCGTCGACGTGCTGCTGATCGGCGCCGGCATCATGAGTGCCAGCCTCGGCACCTATCTCCACGAACTGGAGCCGGGCTGGACCATCGACATCTACGAGCGCCTGGACCAGGTCGCAGCGGAAAGCTCCAACCCCTGGAACAACGCAGGCACCGGCCACTCCGCCTTCTGCGAGCTGAACTACACGCCGGAAACCGCAGACGGCGGCATCGACATCAGCAAGGCCGTGGCGATCAACGAATCCTTCGAGATCTCCAAGCAGTTCTGGGCCTACCAGGTCGAACGCAACGTGCTGAGCAACCCGAAGTCCTTCATCAACGGCGTGCCGCACATGAGCTTCGTCTGGGGTGATGACAATATCGCCTTCCTCAAGAAGCGCCACGCCGCCCTGCAACACAGCTCGCTGTTCCGTGGCATGGAGTACTCCGAAGACTTCGATCAGATCAAACAGTGGGTACCCCTGGCGATGGAAGGCCGCCCAGCCGACCAGAAGGTCGCCGCCACCCGCATGGCCATCGGCACCGACGTGAACTTCGGTGAGATCACCCGCCAGCTGATCGGCTCCCTGACCCAAAGCGACAAGGTCAAGCTGAACCTCAAGCACGAAGTACGCGACATCAAGCGCAACGATGACGGCACCTGGACCGTTACCGCGGCCGACCTCGGCAACAACGAGGCGCAAACCAGCGTCAAGGCCAGATTCGTCTTCATCGGCGCTGGCGGTGGCGCCCTCAAGCTGCTGCAGAAGTCCGGCATCCCGGAAGCCGAAGGCTATGCCGGCTTCCCGGTGGGCGGCCAGTTCCTGGTTACCCGCAACCCCGAGGTCGTCGCCCAGCACCAGGCCAAGCTCTATGGCAAGGCCTCGGTCGGCTCGCCACCGATGTCCGTGCCGCACCTGGACACCCGCGTGATCGATGGCCAGAAGGTGCTGCTGTTCGGGCCCTTCGCCACCTTCTCCACCAAGTTCCTGAAGAACGGCTCGCTGCTGGACATGTTCAGCGCCCTGACCACCGACAACATCGGCCCGATGACCAATGCCGGCCTGGACAACCTACCGCTCAGCACCTACCTCATGGGCCAGCTGATGCTCAGCCAGGCCGACCGCATGCACGAGCTGCGTGAATACTTCCCGCAGGCGAAGGACGAAGACTGGGAACTGCTGACCGCCGGCCAGCGCGTGCAGGTGATCAAGAAGGACGCCGAGAAAGGCGGCGTCCTGCAGTTCGGTACCGAAGTCGTCAGCTCCGCCGACGGCAGCATCGCCGCCCTGCTGGGCGCCTCGCCGGGCGCCTCCACCGCGGCGCCGATCATGCTCACCGTGCTGGAGAAGACCTTCAAGGACAAGGTGCAGACGCCGGAATGGCAGGCTCGCCTGAAGGAAATCATCCCCTCCTACGGCCGCAAGCTGAACAACGACCTGGAGCTGACCAACCAGGTCCGCGCCTGGAGCAGCGAGCGCCTGCAGCTGGACTACGTACCGGTACTGCCCGAGGTGGCTGCGCAGTAAACGAATCATAGGTTGGAGCGAGTTCGACGAAGCCCGACAGCACTGGCCACGGTGCCGGGAAATCTTGGGCTTCGCAGGCTCAGCACCCACCTGCGAGGCTTGTCCCTCAGCATGGCTGTCGGGACGCGTTCCTTTGCTCTGAACGATAGTGTCGACGCGGGTCCTGCTTGCCCTGCGTCGACGCTAATCGAAAGTCAGGCTGTTCCCTTCGTACACCCGCGCGAACCTTGGTTCCGTAGCCCGGAGAGCTGTCCTGTTCCGGGTTCCATGGGACAACAACAAGGAGAAGAAAATGCCCTGGCACCTCGAAGCGCTGATCAGCATCTCCGCCGGCCTGCTGCTCGGCAATTTCACCGAATGGTGGTTCCACCGCATCGTGCTGCACGGCATGGGCCGCAAGCGCGGTACTTTCTGGAGCTTCCATTTCCACGAACACCACCGCAATGCCCGCCAGCACGACTTCTACGACCCCTGCTACCGCCGCCCTCCGCTGGGCTGGCATGCGCAGGGCAAGGAAGCCTGGGCACTGATCGCTGCCAGCGCCCTGGTGGCGCCCCTGATCCTCTGGGCGCCCTGGCTGTGCCTGACGCTCTGGTACTGCGCCGGCAACTACTACTTCACTCACAAGAAGGCCCACGACAACCCCGACTGGGCCCGCCGGCACCTGCCTTGGCACTACGACCACCATATGGGTCCCAACCCGCAGGCCAACTGGTGCGTAACCAAGCCGTGGTTTGATTGGGTGTTCGGTACGCGCGAACATTTCGTGCGGACCGAACGAGAGGCGCGGGCCTGACCGGAGTCGGGGACAGACGCCTGCCGTGCCTGTGGCTTTATGCCTTGATCCAACCCTGCTCCAACAGTGCCCGGTCCCACGCCGGTTCATCGCTGATTCGCTCCACCAGGAACTCGATCAGGGTGCGCACCTTCAGCGCCCGGCGTTGGGTGGCCGGGTAGACGGCGGAAAAGTTGAAGGCCGTCAGCGAGTAGTCGGTGAGCACGGGGACCAGCCGCCCGGCCAGCAGGTCGTCGCTGGCCACTAGGGTCGGCAGGCAGACTACGCAGGTACCGGTGATGGCGTAATCGCGCAGCAGGTGGACGGAGTTGGAGCGCACCTGACCGGTGAGGTTGAGTTCCACTTGTTCATTGCCGTTGAACACCCATTTGTTGCGCGACGGGTAGCCCTCGTAGAGCGCCACCTTGTGTGCCTGGAGGTCTGCGGGCACGGCGGGCGCGCCTTGGCGCTCCAGGTAGTCGGGGGAGGCGCAGAACAGCCGGCGGACGGAAAACAGCTTGCGCTCGATCAGGCTCTCGGCCAACGGAGGGAACATCTGGAAGGCCACGTCGAAGCCTTCCTCGATCGGGTCCACCACCCGGTCATTGACGATCACGTCGACCTCGATGTCCGGGTAGAGCTCGGTGAATTCCGCCAGCAGGCTGCCGAAGTGGCCGATGGCAAAGCCCGGCAGCATCTGGATGCGCAGCTTGCCGGTGGGTTTGGCACGCAGGTCGCGCATCTGCTCGGTCAGGCTGTTGAAGGTCGCTACCATGTCGGCGCATTCCTTGTAGTAGGTCTCCCCGACCTCCGACAAACGCACATGGCGGGTGCTGCGGTGGAACAGCGGCGCGCTGATGTACTCCTCCAATTGCTGGATGCGATGGCTGATGACCGAGCGGGTCACGCCCAGTTGCTGGGCGGCCTTGGCGAAGTTGCCGGTTTCCGCGACGCGGACGAAGGCTTCGATGCTGAGCAGGCGGTCCATGGTGTTTTCCAGTTCCAGCGATGATCTAACTGTAGGGGCGATTTCAATCGCCAAGCAGGCCGAAGGTCTGCCCTTCGTACACGAGCGGGGCTGCTACGCCGCCCTTGGCGAATGAATTGGCTATGTCTGCATTACGTGTTGCAGGCAGCTGCATTGCCCGTAGGAGCTGGCTTGCCAGCGAATGGCCCCGTTTCGCTGGCAAGCCAGCTCCTACAAGACTCTTGGCCGGATGGTAAATCTCTCGCAACAGCCAACGCAGACATAGCCAATGACTTCGCCCCTACAGACCAGCTCCCAACAACTTGCGCTGCATCGGGAACAGCTGCCAGCCGAAGCGTTCGCTCACCAGCCCCCAGACACCCTGCGGTGCCTTCAGCATCATCACCACCGCCACGCAGCCGAGGATGATCATGTACAGCGCGCCGAATTCGGCGAAGCAACTGCGCAGCGCGAAGTAGATCAGGGTGCCGATCAGCGGCCCTTCCAGGGTGCCGATGCCGCCGATGATGACGATGAAGATCACTGCTGCCGTCCAGTCCTGCACGCTGAAGGCGGCATCCGGGGAGATGCGCAGCTTCTGCAGGAAGATCAGCGCACCGACGACGCCCGTGCAGCCGGCAGCCAGCACATAGACCAGCAGCTTGGTGCGGAACACGTTGATGCCCAGGCTCCCGGATGCCGGCTCGGAGTCGCGGATGGCCGTCAGCGCCAGGCCCTGGCGCGAGCGCAGCAGCAGGTAGACCACCAGCACCGCCGCCACGGCAATGCCCAGGGCGCTGAAGTACAGCAGCATCTCGCGGCTGTCACGGCTGCTGCCGATCTGCCGAACGATGGAGGCCGGCAGGCTCTGTCCGGAGCCACCGCCCAGGCTGCCCACCTGGGCCAGGCCGAGCCGGAACACCTCAGCCACCACCCAGGTGCCAATGGCGAAATAGGCTCCGCGCAGGCGGAACAGCACCAGCGCCGTGGGTACTGCGAGCAGCGCCACCACCAGGCCGGAGAGGAATACCGCGGCCAGCGGCGGCACACCCAACTGCGACGCCAGCACGAACAGCAGGTAGCCACCCAGGCCGACGAAGGCCTGCTGGCCCACCGAAACCATGCCGGCGTAGCCCGCCAGCAGGTTCCACATCTGCGCCAGGGCCAGGTAGTAAGCGAACTCCACCACCAACCGCAGCACCGCGCGGTCGGCCCAGAACGGCAGAGACGCCAGCACCAGCACCAGCACGCCCAGCAGCGCCAGGCCCACCTGGCTGCTGCGGGTGGCGCGCTGGACGAGGTAGGCATTGTTCATCGCATTCATCAGTCGACACTCCGGGGAAACAGGCCACGCGGGCGAAAAACCAGGATCAGCAGGAACACCAGGTGGCCGGCGAGGATCTGCCAGCCCGGATCGATACGCGCCCCCACCGCCTGGGCAACACCGAGGATCACGCCACCGGCCAGGGTGCCCCAGAGGCTGCCGAGGCCGCCGATGATCACCGCCTCGAAGCCGTAGAGCAGGCGCGCCGGGCCGACGCTGGGGTCGAAGCTGGTACGTACCGCGAGGAACACGCCGGCGATGGACACCACCGCCATCGCCAACGCCATGGCCAGGCCGAAGATGTGGCGGTTGTCGATGCCCATCAGTTGGGCCGTGTGCTGGTCGTCAGAGGTGGCGCGGAAAGCGCGACCCAGGCTGGTCTTGTAGAACAGCAGCTGCAAACCGCCGATCACCAGCAGCGCGCTGCCGAACACCATCAGCGGCATCACGCCGAGGCTGAGGCCGCCCACGGCCACGCTGGCCACTTCCAGATCGCCCTGGGAGAGTTTCTGGCTGTCGGCGCTGAAGAACTCCAGCAGCACGTTCTGCAGGATGATCGACAAGCCGAAGGTCACCAGCAGCGGCGGCAGGATGTCGTTGCCGAGGGTGCGATTGAGCAGTTGCCGTTGCAGGCCGTAACCGACCACGAACATCACCGGCACCACCAGCACCAGGCTCGCAAGCGGCGACAGGCCGAGCGCCTCGACCACCACCAGGGCCAGGTAGGAGGCCAGCACGATGAAGTCGCCATGGGCGATGTTGACCAGGCGCATGATGCCGAACATCAGCGACAGGCCGACCGCGAACATGGCGTAGAGGCCGCCGAGCAGCACGCCCTGCACCAGGGTATTGAGCCATTCCATCATCGTGCCTCCGCCAGGCCGAAATAGGCCGCCTTGATCTGTTCCTTGCTCACCTCCCCCGGCTTGCCGGAAAGGGAGATGCGCCCTTCCTGGAAGCAATAGAAGCGGTCGGCGACGCTGAGGGCCTGGTTGATGTCCTGCTCCACCAGGATCACCGCTGTGCCATCGGCCTTGATCGACGGCAGTGCGGCGTAGATGTCCTTGATGGTGGTCGGCGCCAGACCGAGGCTGATCTCGTCGCAAAGCAACAGGCCTGGGCTGGACATCAGCGCGCGGCCGATGGCGACCATTTGCTGCTGGCCACCGGAGAGCGCGGTGCCGGGGCGCTTGCGCAGGTTGGCCAGTACCGGGAACAGGCTGTAGATGCGCTCCAGGTTCCAGGCGCCCTGGCGCTTGCTGTAACCCCCGATCAGCAGGTTCTCCTCGACGCTGAGCGAGGGGAACAGCTTGCGGCCTTCCGGCACCAGGGCGATGCCACGCTCCAGCACCTGGTTGGCCGGCAGGCTGCCGATGTACTCGCCCTTGAAGCGAATGGCGCCGGGGTCGTTGCGGATCAGCCCGGCGAGCGAACGCATGAAGGTGGATTTGCCGGCGCCATTGGAGCCGATGATGGCCAGGGTTTCCCCTTCGGCCAGGTCCAGATCGATGCCGAACAACGCCTGGAAGTCGCCGTAGCCGGCGCGCAGTTTGCGGATCGTCAGCATGACTTCAGCTCCCGATGCCCATGTAGATTTCCTGAACCTTGGGGTTGGCCATCACCGCGCTGGGCTCGCCTTCGTCCAGCTTGCGGCCGAAGTTGATCACCGCCAGGCGACCGACCACCGCCAGCAGCGCGTGGACGATGTGCTCGATCCAGATGATCGCGGTGCCGGAACGGTGGATGCCCTGGATGGTGCCGACCAGTTCCAGGCACTCCGGTTCGGTAAGGCCGCCGGCAATCTCGTCGAGCAGCAGCAGTTGCGGCCGGGTGGCCAGGGCGCGGGCCATCTCCAGGCGCTTGCGTTCCAGCAGGGTCAGGGACCCGGCCAGGGCGTTGGCCTTCTTCATCAGGCCGGTGAGTTCGAGGATGTGCGCGCACCAGACGTAGCTGTCCTTTTCCGTCTGGCCGGCGCCAAAGGTGGCACCCACCAGCAGGTTCTCGAACACCGTCATCTTCACGAACGGGTGCGGGATCTGGTGGGAGCGGCCGATGCCACGCTGGCAGCGTTTGAACACCGGCTCGCGGGTGACGTCATCACCCTGGAAGTGGATGCGCCCGCTGTCAGGCGCCACGCCCCCGGCGATCAGGTTGAACAGCGTGCTCTTGCCGGCGCCGTTGGGCCCGATGATGCCCAGCGCCTCGCCCGGCGCCAGAGCCAGGCTGAAGTCGTCGGTCACTTTCACCGAGCCGTAGTGCTTGTGCACCTGCTCCAGTACGAGGAGTTGTTGCATGTGTCGTTACCTGTATGAAGCTGTAGCCCGGATTTCATCCGGGCTACGGAAAGCCCCCTCTCCCTCTGGGAGAGGGTTGGGGTGAGGGAACCTGCCCGCGCTCGGACTCAACCGCCGTACGTGATCGCCTGCATCTCCCCGCCCAGGGGAATCTGCGGCGCGGTCTGGTTGCTGGTGATCACCAGGTCGTAAGTGAAAGGGCCACCCAGGCGCCACTGGCCGGACACCAGCGGGGTCTTGGCGACGTTCTTCACCGGACCGTTCTTCCAGCTCACCGGGCCGACCACGGTGTTCAGCTCGGTCTTGCGCAGCGCATCGCGGGTCGCCTCGGGGTTACCGACCTCCTCGGTGCGCTGGAGGATGTCCACCGCCAGCTCGAACAACGCATGCACGAAGCCCAGCGGCTGGGTCCACTGCTTGCCGGTGGCCTTGGTGTAGCGCTCGGCCAGTTGCCCGGCGGTCAGTCCATTGAGGGAGGAACTGAACGGGTGGCTCGGGCTCCACCAGATCTCCGTGGAGAGGTTGTGCCCGGCCTTGCCCAGGGTTTCCACCGCCGAGGGGAACAGCAGCGCCTTGCCCACCGACATCGCCTTGGGCTGGAAGCCCTGTTGGCGCGCCTGGGTACAGAAAGTGGTGAGGTCCGGCGGGATGACCACGCCTGTGACGATCTCCGCCTCGGCCTTCTTGAACGCGGAAATCTGCGCGGAGAAGTCGTCGGTCAGGCTCTGGAAGCGGCCCGGGTCCACCAGCTGAAAACCCTTCTGCGAGAGCACCGGCGGGAAGCCCAGCTTGCTGTCGCCCCAGGCATTGCCGTCACCGTCGTTGGGGAACAGCCCGCCGATCACCTTGTTGCTGCCCATGCCGCCCCACATGGCGGTGTAGGTGGCGATCACGTCTTCCAGGCCCCAGAAGAAGTGGTAAGTCCACTCAAAGCCTTCGTCCGGCTTGCCGCCACGGGTGAAGAACCAGGGCTGCCAGGGCGCGACGGTGGAGATGCAGGGGATTTCGTTGATCTCGCACTGGTCCGAAACCGGGTTGGTGGTCTCGGGCGTGGACGACACCAGCATCAGGTCGACGCCGTCGGAAAGGATCAACTCGTTGGCCACTTCGGCGGCGCGGTTAGGGTTGGACTGGCTGTCTTTGACGATCACCTCCAGGCGGCAGCGCTGGCCGCCCACGGTGATGCTGTTTTTCAACACCGAAGCGAGGCTTTCGATGATGTAGGCATCCGCTGCGGCGAAAGGTGCCAGCGGCCCGGTCTGGGGGCTGACATAGCCGATACGGATGACCTTCTCAGCCGCGAACAAGGGGCCGGAAGAAAAGCCTGCGAGCAGCGAGCCGCCAGCCACGACGCCGCTGGCCCGCAGGAAATCACGCCGGGACAGCCCGGCACCGAGGAGTTTCTTGTTGTTGTCCATGACGGATACCTCGACAGGAAGATGAGGCCAGGCGCGGGCGCGCAAAGGGGCCCGGCCGGGATGGCAGTAGGTTGGCGCCGGATCAGAAGAAGACGGTGACGTCGAAGGAGCCCACCAGTTGGCTGTCTTCGCGGCCGCCGCCAAAGGCATCGCGACCATTGCCACTGTGGATGTCGTAGCGCAGTTCGGGGCGCAGGCGGACGTTGGGCACCGGCGTCCAGGCCAGGTTGGTGGTGAAGCCGTAGAAGCTGCCCCAGCTCGGATCGGGGATGCCTGTGTGCGGATCGATGTTGGCCATCACCACATGCACCGGCGCGTCGGTGTAGAACCACTCGGCGCGGCTGTTCCACATCAGGTTGTCGCCCAGGCGGTGGTACCAGTTGACGTCGGTGCCGTACCACTGGGCGTTGCCCTTGTTGGCGAATGCGGCGAAGGCGGCGTCTTCCTGCTGCCCGTAGTTGAACTCCACCGCCACCCGGTTGCGCTCATCGAGCACATGGGAAACGGTCAGGTAGGAGGCGTAACGGGTCAGGTTGTCGTCGTCGCTGCCCGCCGGAATGGGCGAGCCGCAGGCACACTCGGCGAAGCTGTCGCCAGCGCCGTTGCCGTAGATGTTTTCCCAGTCGACCCAGGTGCGGAAGTCCGCCGAACGCCAGCGCAGGTTGGCGATGACATCCGGGTCGCCGTTGGGGTCCTGCATGTTGTTCCAGCCCTGCACCACGCCCAGCTCGAAGCCGAGCATGCTGCCGCCCTCTTCCTGCGGCAGCTTGAAGGAGTAGAGCGCGCCCGTGTGCTTGGCCGGGCCATGCATGAAGGAATAGGTGTGGCTGTAGAAGTCCGTCGGCGCCGGGCTCGGCAGAGCGAAGCCGATCTCGTTCTCCAGTGGGGTGTGGAACACACCGAGCATCAGGTTGGAGCCGCCGAGCACCGGGATGTAGAAGTCCAGGTAGGCCTGGGCGATGTTGAAGTTCTCGTCATTGGCGTCGGCCGAACGGTTGACGCCAAGGTCTTCGTCGAAGCCGTAGGTCTTGAAGAAGCGCGCATCCTTGCCGTACAGCGCGGTGACGTTGAAGCCCCAGTCGGCTTCCTGCGGCATCGGGCCAGGGAACGGGCCGACACGACCGACCACATTGCCCTTGGGGGTTTTCTCGATGGCCAGGGCGAACTGGTTGAGGTTGAAGCCTTCATCGTTGTTGAAGAAGGCCTGCTTGCTCACGTCGTCACTGCCGTTGTCGTTGTAGATCCAGCCGGCCTGGCCCCAGCCATGGACCTTGATGCCGTAGTCCTTTTCCAGCCCGTCGCCGAAGGCGCTGCGGAACAGCGAACCGGACGGGCCAGGCTCGGCGGCCTGGATGTGAACGGGGAACAGCGCTGCGGCCGCCAGGACCGGGGCGAACAGAGTGGACGCGGAAAGATGCTTGAGCTACCTTGTTGTTATTAGTCAGCCTGATGCGGACACGCCCCGCTGGCAGTGCGGGCCTGGCTGTCCGGTTGGGTCGCAAGCTACAAGCGGCCCTCCTCACCAACAATTCCGGTTTCGGCGATTTGAGTGTTTGCGAATCGAGAACAATGACGCGCGCTCCTGAGCTAGAGCGGCCGGGGCGGAAAAGGGGTCACGCGGGGTGGGCGGTTATCGGACGGAATTGGCGGGATAGCGCTGCGCGACGGCATTCGCCTTTCCCTTGTAGGGGGAATTCATTGGCTATGACTGCGTTAGCGGTTGCGAGAGATTTACCATCGGGCCAGGAGCCCTGTAGGAGCTGGCTTGCCAGCGAAACGGGGCCATTCGCTGGCAAGCCAGCTCCTACGGGCAATGCAGCTACCTGCAACACGTAACGCAGACATGGCCAATTCATCCGCCGAGCAGGCCCCACAGGGAAAGCGTTCAACGCTTCCTGCGCAGCGGCTCCAGCAACGGCTTCAAGCCGTTGTGGTCGATCTCCTGCATCAGCATCAGCAGCCGCCCGATCTCACCCTTGGGGAAGCCCTCGCGGGCGAACCAGTTGAGGTAATGCCCGGGCAGGTCGGCGATCAGGCGGCCCTTGTACTTGCCATAGGGCATTTCGCGGGTGACCAGGAGCAACAGGTCTTCGGGCTTCATCGGGCGGCCTTGCGGGGGGAAGAAAGCGGCGATTGTCGCAGAGCCCGGGCTCAGGCATCCACCGGCGCGCCCAGCAGGCCGAACTCGGCCGGCACCTTGACGTAGAACAGCGTCAGGCCCTCCTCCTCCAACCGCCGCAGCAAGGCGTCGCATTCGGCATCGCTGAGTGCCATGACGATCAGCATCGGCTGGTCGGCCATCTCGAAGAAGTGCTGGGAATGGAGGTGTTTGGTATGACCAAACCCTTCGATTCCGGAGACCAGGGTGGCACCGCGCAGGCCCATGTCCATGGCCAGGCCAACAACCCAGTCGGCCAGCATCTTGCCTTGGTGACGCCGGTTCTGCTGGGTGTAGAGCGTGAGCTGGTAACCCTTCATGTCAACCTCCATCCGATTACACGATGCCGCCATTGACCCTGAGCGTCTGGCCATTGACCCAGGCGCCTTCCGGTCCGACCAGGAAGGCCACCAGGTTGGCGATGTCCTCCGGGTTGCCAAGGCGCTCCAACGGGGCCTGCTTGGTCAGGCGTTCCACCAATTCAGGGGGCTTGCCGTCAAGGAACAGGTTGGTCGCCGTCGGCCCCGGTGCCACGCAGTTGACCGAAATGTTTCGTCCGCGCAGCTCACGGGCGAAGATCGCGCTCATGGTTTCCACCGCGGCCTTTGAAGCCGCGTAGATGGCGTAGCCCGGCAGGCTCAGGCTCACTACGCTGCTGGACAGGTTGACGATTCGCCCGCCACTGTTCAGGCGCGTCGCCGCCAGCTTGAGGGTGTTGAACGTGCCGCGGGTATTGACGGCGAACAGACGGTCGTAGAGCGCCATGTCGGTATCGGCCAGGGAAACCAGCCCCGGCTGGATGACACCGGCATTGTTGATCAGGATGTCGATCCCGCCGAACTCCATCTCCGTCTGGTCGAAGAGCACCGCCACCGCCACCGGGTCGCTGATGTCGGCCAATATCGGATAGGCCTGGCCACCGGCCAGCCTGATGTCTTGCACCACTTGCTCCGCAGCTTCCGGCCGTGAGGCGTAATTGACCACTACCTGGATGCCTTCGGCGGCAAGGCGCCGCGCAATGGCGGCGCCGATTCCCCGGGAAGCCCCGGTGACAATGGCGGTTCTGGCAGGTTGAGGCATGTAGTTCTCCTCGCCAGGCTCTCGAGGCCGCGGCTGGTGCCGCGTGCGGGGCCTTTCCAGTGGTATAGCCGGAGTTGGAGCCGCGTGCGGAACCGGCTATCAGCGAGGCACGAAGGCCGTCCCCTGTAGGGGCGAATTCATTCGCCAAGGGCAGCGCAGCTGCCCCCAAAGGATGCCTGTAGAGCGGACCTTCGGCCCGCTTGGCGAATGAATTGGCTTTGTCTGCGTAAAACGTTGAAGGCCCTGGAATCCCTTGTAGGAGCTAGCTTGCTAGCGAACGCGGACATTTTCGCCAGCAAGCTGGCTCCTACAGGCGCCCACGCTCACCGGTTGCCGTCTAGCAACAGCCAACGCAGACATAGCCAATGAATTCGCCCCCACAGCAATCCTTCTCCCTGGGAGATGCAGAGGTCAGGGCGTCGCTTCGGAGTCCGGGTCCACCTGCTCCAGCTGCCCCTGCTCCCAGCCACCGCCCAGGGCGGCGATGAGCTGGACGCTGGTGGTCAGGCGGGTGCCCATCAGGGTCAGCACCGTGCGTTCGTTGCTCAGCGCCGTGGCCTGGTTGGTGACGACGCTGTTGTAGTCCACGGTGCCAGCCTTGTACTGGTTGGTGATCAGGCGCAGGGCTTCGCGGGCGGCGTCGAGGGCTTCCTGCTGCACCTCACTCTCCTCTTCCAGCACGTCGAGTTGGACCATGTAGTCCTCGGCTTCACGGAAACTGTCGAGCACGGTCTGCCGATAGACGGCCACGGTCTGGTCGTAGCTGGCTTCGGCCTGCGCCACCTGGGAGCGGATCAGGCCGCCGTCGAACAGGGTCATGGCGAATTCCGGGCCGATGGACCAGAAACGGTTCGGCGTGGTGATCCAGTCGTGCAGGCTGCCGCTGCGATAGCCACCGGCAGCGCTCAGGCTGAGGCTGGGGAAGTAGGCCGACTTGGCCACGCCGATCTGGGCGTTCGCGGACATCACGCTGCGTTCGGCGGAGGCCACGTCCGGGCGGCGTTCCAACAGTTGCGAGGGCAGCAGCGTCGGCACGGTCGGCAGCGCCGGCACGCTGTCCACTTCGGCCAGGCTGAATTCGGCGGGCGTCAGGCCCACCAGCACAGCAATGGCGTTTTCCAGTTGCGCGCGCTGGTACTTGAGGTCGATGGCCTGGGCCTGGGTGCTCTTCAGCTGGGTGGTGGCCTGGGCCACGTCGACACGGGTGACGATGCCGGCCTTGTACTGGTTCTGGGTCAGGGTCAGGGCACGCTGGTAGCCGGCGACGGTGGCATCCAGCAGGCGCTTCTGGGCATCCAGCACGCGCAGTTGCAGGTAGTTCTGCGCCAGCTCCGATTGCAGGCTGAGGCGTGCGGCGGCGAGGTCGGCGGCGCTGGCCTGCATGCTGGCGGTGTCGGACTCCAGCTGGCGGCGCAGCTTGCCCCAGAGGTCGATTTCCCAGTTCACGCCAAGGCTGGCGTCATAGCTCTTGGAAACGCCACCGCCACCGGAACTGGTGACCGTGGAGCCGTCGGACAGGCGCACTGTGCTGTCGCCGCCACCCTGGCCCGAGCGGGTCTTGCCGGCATTGCCGGTCACCGACGGGAAGAAGGACGCGCGGGCACCACGGGCCAGCGCCTGGGCCTGGCGGTACTGGGCGACGGACTGCGCCAGGGTCTGGTTGGAGGTTTCCAGGCGCTGCTGCAGGTCGTTGAGGGTGGCATCGCCGTACAGCTCCCACCAGCGGCCACGGTGCTCCAGGTCGGCCGGGGTGGCCAGGGACCAGCCCTCGGCATGCTTGAACTGCACGGGCACGCTCTGCTCCGGACGCTTGTAGTCCGGGCCGATGGCGCAACCGCCGAGCAGCAGGCCGGCAAGGGCCAGGGCCATGGCGCGACGCAGGGGTTTCAGGGAAGTGGCGGCGGTGTTCATAGGGGTGTTTCCAGAGCGGCGTCAGTGCGCACGCCACGCCAGCGGTTGAAGCGATGGCGTAGACGGTCGAGGTAGAGGTAGACCACGGGGGTCGTATAGAGGGTCAGCAACTGGCTCAGCACCAGGCCGCCGATGATGGCCACGCCGAGTGGCTGGCGCATCTCCGCGCCCTCGGTGCCGCCAATCAGCAGCGGGACGGCGCCGAGGATGGCGGCGATGGTGGTCATCAGGATCGGCCGCAGGCGCAGCAGGCAGGCCTGGCGGATGGACTCGTCCGGGGACATGCCCTCCTGGCGCTCCAGCTGCAGGGCGAGGTCGATCATCATGATGGCGTTCTTCTTCACCACGCCGATCAGCAGGAACAGCCCCAGCAGGGAAATCAGGCTGAACTCCCCGCCGGTGAGCAGGATCGCCAGCAGCGCGCCGACACCGGCCGACGGCAGTGTGGAGAGAATGGTCAGCGGATGGATGTAGCTCTCGTAGAGGATGCCCAGCACCAGGTACACCAACACCAGGGCGGCGAGGATCATCCACGGCTGGTTTTGCTGGGTGCTCTGGAAGGCGTCGGCGCTGCCGCCCATGCGCGCGATCACTGAGCTGGGCAGGCCGATGGCGGCCACCGCTTTCTCGATCGCCACGGTGGCCTGGTCGAGGCTGATGCCAGGCGCCAGGTCGAAGGCAATGCTCTCCGAGGCGAACTGGCCCTCGTGGTTGACCCGGTCTTCTTCCAGGCTGCGCTCGTAGCGGGCGAAGCTGGACAGCGGCACACGCTGGCCGTCGGCGGTGATCAACTGGACCTGCTTGAGGGTTTCCGGGTCCTGGGCGTACTTCGGGTTGACCTCCATCACCACCTGGTACTGGTTGAGGCTGTCGTAGATGGTGGAGATCTGCCGCTGGCTGTAGGCGTTGTTCAGCGCCGAGCTGACCATGGCCATGTCGATGCCAAGGCGCTTGGCCGTGTCGCGATCCACCTGCAGGGTGATCTGCTGGGCGCCCTCCCCTTCGTTGGCGTCGATGGCGGTGAGTTCAGGCAGCGACTTGAGCGCGGCGGTGACCTTCGGCAGCCAGGTGCGCAGGTCCGACAGCTCGCCGGTCTGTAGCACGTACTCGTACTGCGAGCTGCGCTGCTCGCGACCACCACCGAATTGCAGGTCCTGGTCGGCCATCAGCATCAGCCGGCCACCGGGCACCTTGGGCAGGTTCGCGCGCAGCCGTTCGATGACTTTCTGCGCCGACACCTTGCGCTCGGCGATGGGCTTGAGGCGCACGATCATGAAGGCATTGTTGATGCCGCCACCACCGCCGATGAAGCCGGCGACACTCTCCACGGCCGGGTCTTCCAGCACGGCGCGACGGAAGATTTCCATCTTCGGCTGCATCACAGTGAACGACAGACCGTCGTCGCCACGGATGAAGCCGATCAACTGGCCGGTGTCCTGCTGCGGCAGGAAGGTCTTGGGCACCAGCACGTACAGGGCGATGTTGCAGCCGATGGTCAGCAACAGGCTGACCAGGGTCAGGCGCGGGTGACGCAGGGCAATGCCCAGGGTGCGGTCGTAGGCGCCGACCATGCGCGTGTGCAGTGCCTCGCTCCAGCGCTGCAGACGGCTGTCCTGGTCGGGCACGTGGGGCTTCAGCCAGCGTGCGCAAAGCATCGGTGTCAGCGTCAGGGACACCAGCAGCGAGACCAGGATGGCCACCGCCAGGGTCAGGGAGAACTCGCGGAACAACCGGTCGATGATGCCGCCCATGAAGAGGATGGAGACGAACACCGCCACCAGCGAGAGGTTCATCGACAGCAGGGTGAAGCCCACTTCACGGGTGCCCTGCAGCGCCGCCTTGAAGGGCGCCATGCCGTTGTTGATGTGCCGCGAGATGTTTTCCAGCACCACGATGGCGTCGTCCACCACCAGCCCGGCGGCGAGGATCAGCGCCATCAGCGAGAGTACGTTGAGCGAGAAGCCCATCAGGTACATCACGGCGAAGGTGCCCACCAGCGACACCGGCACCGCCAGTGCCGGAATCAGCGAGGCGCGCAAGTTTCCCAGGAACAGGTAGACGACGAGGATTACCAGCGCGACGGCGATCAGCAGGGTGCGCTCGGCTTCGTGCAGGGTGGCGCGAATCACCGGCGAGCGGTCCATGGCCAGGTCCAGCTTGACGCTGGCCGGCAGCACCGCCTGTAGCGCCGGCAACTGCTGCTTGATGCTTTCGATGGTCTCGATGATGTTGGCGCCGGCCTGGCGGTTGATCACCAGCAGCACGGCGGAGTCGTCATTGAAGAAGCCGCTGTTGTAGCGGTCTTCCACCGCGTCGCGGACGGTGGCCACGTCGCCCAGGCGCAGGGCGGCGCCATCCTGGTAGCGGAGGATGAGCGGCGCGTAGTCGGCAGCTTTTTCCAACTGGTCGTTGGCACCCACCTGCCAGTGGCGGCCGGCGTCTTCCACCGCGCCCTTCGGACGACGCTGGTTGGCGGCAGCGATGGTGGTGCGCACGTCGTCCAGGGCGATGCCGTACTGGTTCAGCAGTTGCGGTTCCAGTTCCACCCGCACGGCGGGCAAGGAACTGCCACCGATCTGCACTTCGCCCACGCCCTTAACCTGGGACAGGCTCTGGGCCAGGATGGTGGACGCCAGGTCATAGAGCTGGCCCTTTTCCAGCACGTCGGACGTCAGCGACAGCACCATGATCGGCGCCTGGGACGGGTTGACCTTCTTGTACGTGGGCATGCTGCGCATGCCGCTGGGCAGCAGGTTGCGCGAGGCGTTGATGGCCGCCTGCACATCGCGGGCGGCGCCGTTGATGTCCCGGTCCAGCTCGAACTGCACGATGATCCGGGTCGAGCCCTGGCTGGTGCGGCTGGTCATCTGGTTGATGCCGGAGATGGTGCCCAGCGAACGCTCCAGCGGCGTGGTGACGCTGGACGCCATGATTTCCGGGCTGGCACCGGGCAGGCTGGCCTGCACCGTGATCACCGGAAAGTCCATCTGCGGCAACGGCGACACCGGCAGCAGGCCGAAGCTGACGCTGCCCAGGAGCAGGATGGCCAGGCTCAGCAGCATGGTGGCGACCGGGCGGTGGATGAAGGGGGCGGAGAGGTTCAACGACTGACCTCCGCGCGGAGCGCGACTGCCCTCACCCCAGCCCTCTCCCGCAAGCGGGAGAAGGAGCAGAAGCGACTCATACCGCCACCCCCGCCGCGCTGCGGCCGGTGAAGCGGCGGGCCAGGCGGTCGAAGGCCAGGTAGATCACCGGCGTGGTGAACAGGGTCAGCACCTGGGAGAGCAGCAGACCGCCGACCATCACCAGGCCCAGCGGCTGGCGCAGTTCGGCGCCGGAGCCGGTGGCGAGCATCAGCGGGATGGCGCCGAACAGGGCCGCCAGGGTGGTCATCAGGATCGGCCTGAAGCGCAGCAGCGCCGCCTGGTAGATCGCGGCCTCGGGCGACATGCCCTGGTTCCGCTCCGCCTCCAGGGCGAAGTCGATCATCATGATGGCGTTCTTCTTCACGATGCCGATCAGCAGGATGATGCCGATGATGGCAATCAGGCCGAGGTCATTACCGGTCAGCAACAGCGCCAGCAAGGCGCCGACGCCCGCCGAGGGCAGTGTGGAAAGGATGGTCACCGGGTGGATGTAGCTCTCGTAGAGCACGCCCAGCACGATGTACATGGTCACCACCGCCGCCAGGATCAGCAGCAGCGTGCTCGACAGCGACGCCTGGAAGGCCGCCGCCGCGCCCTGGAAGCGGGTCTGGATGCCTTCGGGCAGGCCGATGTCGTGCTGTACCCGCTCGATCACCGCCACCGCCTCGCCCAGGGCAACGCCCGGTGCCAGGTTGAAGGACAGGGTCACCGCAGGGAACTGGCCGATATGGTTGATCGCCAGTTGCGCCTGGCGCTCTTCCACCCTGGCCAGGGCAGAGAGCGGTACCTGGGTGCCGCCACTGGTGACCACATGGATCTGTTGCAATGCCTGCGGGCCGATCACCTCGCCTGCGGCGGACTCCAGCACCACGCGGTACTGGCTGGCCTGGGTGAAGATGGTGGAGATCTGCCGCTGGCCGAACGCGTCGTAGAGGGCGTCGGTGATGGCGGAGATTTCCACGCCCAGGCGACCGGCCATGTCGCGGTCGATGTTCAGGTAGACCTGCAGGCCCTTGTCCTGCAGGTCGCTGGCCACATCGGACAGCTCCGGTTGCTGGCGCAGCGCGTCCACCAGCTTGCCGGTCCACTCGTTGAGCAGGTCGGCGTCGGGGGATTCCATGCTGAACTGGAACTGGGTACGGCTGACCCGGTCCTCGATGGTCAGGTCCTGCACCGGCTGCAGGTAAAGGCGAATGTCGCTCTGCTTGTCCAGTTCCGGCTGCAGGCGCTGGATCACCTCACTGGCGGTCACATCGCGCTCGCCGTGGGGCTTGAGGTTGATCAGCATGCGGCCGCTGTTGAGGGTGACGTTGTCGCCATCGACGCCGATGTAGGAGGTCAGGCTGGCTACCGCCGGGTCCTTGAGGATCAGCGCGGCGACCTTCTGCTGGCGCTCGCTCATGGAGCGGAAGGACACCGACTGCGGCGCTTCGGTGATGCCCTGGATCACGCCGGTGTCCTGCACCGGGAAGAAGCCCTTGGGCACGGCAAGGTAGAGCACCACGGTCAGCGCCAGGGTGCCGACGGCCACCAGCAGGGTCAGGCCCTGGTGCTTGAGCACCCAGGTCAGGCCCCGGCCGTAGTAATTGATCATGCCGTCGATGAAGTCGCCGCTGGCCTTGTAGAAGCCCCCCTCCTCTTCCTTGCTTTCGCGCTCGAGCAGGCGCGCGCACATCATCGGCGTCAGGGTCAGGGAGACCACCAGCGAGATCAGGATGGCCACCGCCAGGGTGATGGCGAACTCGCGGAACAGCCGCCCCACCACATCGGCCATGAACAGCAGCGGGATCAGCACCGCGATCAGCGAGAAGGTCAGGGAAATCAGGGTGAAGCCGATCTGCCTGGCGCCCTTGAGCGCGGCATTGAGCGGTGTCTCGCCCTCTTCCAGGTGGCGGGCGATGTTCTCCAGCATGACGATGGCATCGTCCACCACGAATCCGGTGGCGATGGTCAGGGCCATCAGCGTCAGGTTGTTGATGGAGAAGCCGGCCAGGTACATCACCGCGAAGGTGCCCACCAGGGACAGTGGCACGGCGATGGACGGAATGATGGTGGCACTCATGCGGCGCAGGAACAGGAAGGTCACCATCACCACCAGGGCGATGGCGAGGAACAGTTCGTGGCGCACGTCGGTGATGGCGGCGCGGATGGTCTGGGTGCGGTCGGTGAGCACCACGACGCTGATGCCCGCCGGCAGGTTGGCATTGATCGCCGGCAGCAGCGCCTGGATGCGGTCCACCACGTCAATGACGTTGGCGCCCGGCTGGCGCTGGATGTTCAGCAGCACCGCTTCGTTCTGGTTGGCCCAGGCAGCGAGGCGCTCGTTCTCGGCGCCGTCGACGATCTCGGCCACATCCTTCAGGCGCAGGGCCGCGCCGTTGTTGTAGGCGAGGATGAGATTGGCGTACTCCTCGGCGGACTTCAGCTGGTCGTTGGCGTCCAGCATGGACACGCGGGTCGGGCCGTCGAAGTTGCCCTTGGGCTGGTTGACGTTGGAGGCGCCGACCAGGCTGCGTACATCCGACAGATTCAGGCCATTGGCCGCCAGGGCTTCAGGGTTGACGCGAATTCGCACGGCCTGGCGCTGGCCCCCGGCGATGCTGACCATGCCGACGCCGTTGATCTGCGCCAGCTTCTGCGCCATGCGCGTGTCCACCAGCGTATGCAGCTTGGGCAGCGGCATGGTCTTCGAGCTGATGGCCAGCGTGAGCACCGGGGTATCCGCCGGGTTGACCTTGTTGTAGACCGGCGGCGCCGGTAGGTCCCTGGGCAACAGGTTGGCGGCCGCATTGATGGCCGCCTGCACCTCCTGCTCGGCGACGTCCAGCTTTACTTCCAGGCTGAAGCGCAGGGTGATGACAGACGCCCCGCCGGAGCTGGTGGAGGACATCTGGGTCAGCCCGGGCATCTGCCCGAACTGGCGCTCCAGCGGCGCGGTGACCGCACTGGTCATCACGTCCGGGCTGGCTCCCGGATAGAGCGTGAGGACGCGGATGGTCGGGTAGTCCACTTCCGGCAGCGCGGAAACCGGCAGCAGGCGGTAGGCGATCAGGCCGGCGAGCAGGATCGCCAACATGCTCAGGGTGGTGGCGACCGGTCGCAGGATGAACAGGCGAGAGAGGTTCATACGCCGCCTTTCGCGTCCTGGCCTTCAGGCTTGGCGCCCTGGAGTTGCTCGGAGGGCTGAACGGGAACCTCGTCCGCGTCATGCACCACTTCCACGTCGCTGCCGTCGCGCAGGCGGTCGGTGCCTTCCAGCACCACGCGCTCGCCCGGTTGCAGGCCGCTTTTGACCACCGTGCGTTCGCCGTCGTCCGGGCCGATTTCCAGCTTGCGGACCTTGACCTTCTTCTCGCCGTCCATCACGTAGGCAAAGGTGCCCTGGCTGCCGAACTGCACGGCAGCCGAGGGGATGAGCACCGCCTGCGGCAACAGCTCGGCACGCAGGCGAATGTTGACGAACTGGTTGGGGAAAAGGGCTTCGTCGTCGTTGGCGAAACGCGCCTTGAGCTTGAGGGTGCCGGTGGTGGTGTCGATCTGGTTGTCCAGGCTCTGCAGCACGCCTTCGGCCTGCTTGACCTTGTCACCACGATCCCAGGCTTCGACCACCAGGGATCGACCGGCGCGGAACGGGCCGACCACGGCCGGCAGTTGCCCCTCGGGCAGGGTGAAGGCGACGCTGATGGGTTTGGTCTGGGTAATGACCACCAGCGGCGTGGTGTCGCCGCTGCTGACCAGGTTGCCCAGGTCCACCTGGCGCAGGCCAAGGCGGCCAGCGATGGGCGCGCGCACCTGTGTGAAGCCAAGGTTGAGCTTGGCCTCGGCCACCGCGGCCTCGTTGGTCTTGATGGTGCCGCGATACTGCGCCACCAGGGCTTCCTGTGTATCCAGGGTCTGCTTGGCGATGCTGTCTTCGGCGTAGAGGCCCTTGTAGCGGGCCAGGTCGATCTCGGCGTTCTTCATTTGCGCGCGGTTCTGCGCCAGGGTGCCTTCGGCTTGTTGCAAGGCGACCTGGTAAGGACGCGGATCGATCACCGCCAGCAGGTCACCGGCCTTGACTTGCTGGCCTTCCTCGAACGGCAGCTTGACCAGCTCGCCGTCGACACGGCCACGCACGTTCACCGTGTTCAGCGCAGTCACCGTGCCCAGCGCCTTGAGGTAAACCGGGAAGTCGCCCTGGGTGATGGTCGCCACGCGCACCGGTACCGGTCCTGAGAAGGCACCAAAGCCCGGACGGCCCGGCCCTCCCCGGCCGCCCTCGCCGCTGGGCTTGGCGGCGGTTTCCGGCCAGAGCCACCAGATCAGCATCAGAAGCGCGAGCAACGCGAAGGCGATGGTCAGCCAGTGACGAAGGGAACGGGATTTCGGGGTCTTGTCAGTAATCGGGGACATGATTCAGGTCGAAGTCTGCGAGAGCGTGAACGATAAGCAGTTGAAAGCAGAAGGCAAAGTCTATTTACCGGCTATTTACCTAGTGCTTACGCCACTTACTATGCTTACTGACCTGCCACCGCAACGCGATGGCAGCGCCAGAATCGACTTCACCGGGCCAGGGAGTGTTCCGTGTTCGAAAATCTCAGGCAGCATTTCGCCGCCCTTACCACCCGCGCCGAGTTCCATTCCCTGCGCATTGTCCGGCAGACCGCCGAACAGGCCATGCTGCGCCGTGGCGTGGCCGAGCCACCGTCACTGAGCCAGGACCTGGGCGCCATGCTCAGCGTGCGCCTGGCTGGCGTAGAGGCTTATGCGGCCACCGCCGACCTCAGTCCCGCCGGCCTGCAACGGGCGCTGAACAAGGCCGAGGCGCTCGCCAGGCAAATTGCCCGCTACGCCCTGGTCGACCAGAGCCGTCTGGAGCCGCCACAAGCCAGTGCCCGTTATCAGTCCCCGGGACTGGACCAGCCCTTCCCCAGCCTCGCCGAACGCTTCGAGCTGCTGGCCGAGGAGTCCGCGCGCATTCCCGACGATCCGCGACTGGTCAACTGGAACCTCTATCTGGACAGCCAGCGGCACGAGCAGCTCTACCTCAACAGCGCCGGCGCCGAACAATGGCAGGACCTGCGCTTCACCTACCCCGGCATCAGCGTCACCGCCTTCGACGGCAGCGACAGCCAGACCCGCAGCTTCGGCGGCTATGGCAGCGGCCAGCAGGGCGGTAGTGAAGTGCTCCAGCGCCTGGGCTTCGGTGGCGCCGCGGCACGGGTAGCGGACGAAGCCCTGCAACTCCTGCTGGCGCCCAACACCCCCGGCGCAATCACCGACCTGCTGCTGATGCCGGACCAGATGATGCTGCAGATCCACGAATCCATCGGCCACCCGCTGGAGCTGGACCGCATCCTCGGTGACGAGCGCAACTATGCCGGCACCAGCTTCATCGGCCTGGACGATTTCGGCCGCTACCAGTACGGCTCGGCGCTGCTGAACATCAGTTTCGACCCTGGCATTCCCGAAGAGTTGGCCAGCTACAGCTTTGATGACGACGGCCAGCCGGCCCGCAAGGAAATGCTCATCAAGGACGGACGCCTGCTGCGCCCCCTGGGCGGTGCGCTTTCCCAGCAACGCAGCGGCCTGCCCGGGGTCGCCAACAGCCGGGCGAGCAACTGGAACCGTGCCCCCATCGATCGCATGGCGAATCTCAACCTGGAGCCTGGCGACCAGAGCCTGGCGCAACTGATCGGCGGCATCGAACGCGGCGTGCTGATGAGCACCAACCGCTCCTGGTCCATCGACGATGCCCGCAACAAGTTCCAGTTCGGCTGCGAATGGGGCCGCCTGATCGAGAATGGCGAGCTCAAGGGCGTGGTGAAGAATCCCAATTACCGGGGTGTGTCGGCGCACTTCTGGCGCAGCCTCGCCGCAGTGGGTGACGCCAGTACCTTCGAGGTCCATGGCACGCCCTATTGCGGCAAGGGCGAACCCAACCAGGTGGTGCGCGTGGGCCATGCCGCGCCCGCATGCGTCTTCAGACAGGTGGAAGTCTTTGGAGGAGCCCAGTGATGGCCGACGCAGAATCCCGCTTTACCGCCCTGGCCGAAAGCCTGGGCGCCAGCCTGCAGGCAGGCGAGGACTTCAGCCTCTGGTACAGCGCCGAGGAGTCCGAGTTCATTCGTTTCAACAAGGCCCAGGTACGCCAGGCCGGCCACGTGACCCAGGCCATCGGGCGCGTGCGGCTGATCCGTGACGACCGCAGCGCGGAGATCGCCGTCACCCTCAGCGGTGACCTGGAAAGCGACCGCCGGCACCTGGCCGAGGGGCTGGTGCAACTGCGACTGGTCATCGGACAGTTGCCACCGGACCCTTACCTGCAACTGGAACGCGCCGCCTGGCATCGGCGTGCAACAGACGAAACCGCCCTCCCCGACTGCGCCAGCGTGCTGGCCGAGATCGACGCCGTCGCCAACGGCCTCGACCTGGTGGGCATCTACGCCTCCGGCCCGCTGTACCGGGGCTTCGCCAACAGCTTTGGCGCCTTCGGCTGGCACGCTGCGCACTGTTTCAATTTCGACTGGAGCCTGTTCCACGCCAACCACCAGGCGGTGAAAGCCGACTACGCCGGCTCGCACTGGGAGGGCGCCGAATTCGCCAGCCGCTTCGACCATGCACGCCAGCAACTGGAGCACCTGGGCAAGCCGGTTCGCCACCTGCAACCCGGCGACTACCGCGCCTACCTGGCCCCGGCAGCACTCGACGAAGTCCTGGGCATGCTGTCCTGGACCGGCTTCTCCGCTCGCGCCCTGGCCAACAAGGAAAGCCCTCTGCAACGCCTGCAGGATGGCAGCGCCCGCTTCAGCCCGCTGCTGAACCTGGACGAGCAGGTAGCCGGCGCCCTCGCCCCGGCTTTCGGCCCGGAAGGTGCGCCACGCAGCGACGTGGCCCTGATCCGCAACGGGAAGATGCCCGGGCAACTGGTCTACCCCCGCAGCGCCCGCGAATACGGCCTGGAAGCGAACTGCGCCGACGCCAACGAAGCCACCCAGTCGCTGGTGATGGGCGCCGGCAACCTGCCGCAGGACCGCGTGCTGGAACGCCTGGGCACAGGCCTTTACATCGGCAATCTCTGGTACCTGAACTGGTCGGACCTGCCCGCCGCACGCATGACCGGTATGACCCGCTTCGCCACCTTCTGGGTGGAAGATGGCCAGATCCAGGCCCCGGTGGACACCATGCGCTTCGACGACAGCCTGTTCAGCCTGCTCGGCGAGCAACTGGAAGACCTGACCCTGGAGCGCCAGCTACGGCTGTCCAGCAGCACCTACGGGGAGCGCCAGACCTGGTCGGCGCTGCTGCCGGGGGCGTTGGTCAACCGGCTGAAGCTCACCTTGTAAGCCCGTAGGATGGGTAGAGGCACGAAACCCATCGTCACGTCGCGCCGGAATGGCACCGAACGTTGGGCCGCGCTCCGCTTGGCCGCAACCTGCGGAAACCCGGTGCCCGGGCACAAAAAAGGGAGGCCATTCAGACTGTGTGAAAACCTAGCCGTCTGAGTCGAAGCTGAAGACAATGCCCGTATCGATCGATACGGGCATTGTCGTTTATGGGCTACATCCAGGGAGAGGCGCGCGGTCAGGA
>NZ_SCOK01000028.1:0-72706 GCF_005502555.1 Pseudomonas sp. D(2018) | reverse complement strand
CCCAAACCCCAACCCTTCAGGGAGAGGGGTTGGGGGTGAGGGCAGCGGTGCCCAACTCCCGCAAGTACCCCCAGGGATAGATCCCCCGCTCGTGCCCATCGCTGAACACCAGCTGCACGCCATAGCCCTGTAGCGCGATGCGCTCCAGGCGCACGCCTTCATCCACCAGCGCAATCGCCCCACGCAGCCGCGTCGCCTTGCACTGCGAGCAGGGACAGGCACCACGCAAGCGGGCATGACTGATCTCCCGCCGATCCCCATCTGCCCACTCCAGAAACAAACGTGCTTCGCTGCGCGAACTGCGCAGGGCACTGGGGGCGTCCATCAGGCCGCTCCCTGGAGTTGCGCCAGGGCAATGCGTACTGCCTTGCGCACTTCCGGATCACCATCGACCTCGGCCTGGCGCAGCGCCGTCAATGCGGCGGCGTCGCCCAGCTCGCCCAAGGCCAGCACAGCCTCCTTGCGCAAGTTGGCGATGCCGTGGCCGAGCAGCACGGAAAGCTCTGCAAGAGCCTCGCGATAGCGCAGGTGACCGAGGGCACGCGCGGCGCGCAAACGCACTTGCCAGTAATCGTCTTCCAAGGCCCGCACCAGTGCCGCGCCAGCGTCTGCCAGGCCGACCTTGCCGAGGGTGGTGGCGGCCTCCTCGCGCACCTGCCAGGCGTTATCAGCCAAGGCAGCGTAAAGGGCTGGCAGTACCTCCCCGTCACTGGCCAGCCCCAAGGCACCGGTGGCAGCGCGGCGTACTTCGGTATCCGCGTCGTCACTGGCCAGGCGGGCCAGCGCTGGCAGCGCAGCTTCGTGTTTCAACCAGCCGAGGATGCCCACCGCCTCCCGGCGCACCGGCGCTTCGCCGTCGTGCAGCGCCAACAATGCAGGGCCGGCGGCCTCCTCCAGGCGCAGCTCACGTAGAGCACGCAGCGCACTGGCGCGGACAAAGGCATCGGCATGGGTCACCCACGGCAGAATCAGCCTCCCCGCCTCCAGGCTCTTCAGCTCACTGAGACTCTGGGCAGCGGCCAGGCGCACCGGCTCGGCACCATCGGCCAGGGCCGCGCAGAGTGCCTCGACGACGTCGGGTTCCTCCCAGGCCTCCAGCAGACGCGCAGCCTCGGCGCGCACCTCAGCAGCGTCATCCACGGCAAGGGCGTCGGTGAGCCAGGGTAGGCCCTCCGGGTCTGCCAGGTCGGCGAGTTCGATCAGGGCGATGCGGCGCACACCAGCGTCGTCATCGGCGAGGCGTGGCAGCAGTTCGAGGATGTCGGGGTTGTCGGTTTCACGGTTGGTCATAGGGCAACTCGCAGTGGCGGGTGATCGGTGGGCAGCCCCAGCGGCGTCAGGCGTGGCAGCTCGCGGCCGTCTTCATGGCGCAGCAGTTCCAGGCAATGGCGCTTGAGATGGGTGAAGCCGGGGGTGGTAAGGAGGCTGGCGCGGCGCGGACGCGGGAAGTCCAGGCGCAGGTCTTCGATGAAGCGTCCGGGGCGCGGGCTCATCACCAGGATGCGGTCGGCCAGGAACAAGGCTTCGTCGATGTCGTGGGTGACGAACACCACGGTGGTGCGGATGCGCGTCCAGATATCCAGCAGCAGTTCCTGCATGCGCGAGCGGGTCTGCGCATCCAGCGCGCCGAAGGGCTCGTCCATCAACAGCAGGCGAGGGCGGTTGATCAGCACGCGGGCAATCTCGGCACGCTGCTGCATGCCGCCGGAGAGCTGGTTGGGCCAGCGCCCGGCGAAATCCTCCAGGCCTACCAGGCGCAGGAATTCGGCGGCGCGGCGCTGCCGCTCGGCCTTGCCGATGCCTTGCATCTTCAGGCCGAAGGCGACGTTGTCGAGCACACTGCGCCAGGGCAAAAGCGTGTGGTGCTGGAACACCATGCCACGCTCGGGTGAAGGTCCCTCCACCGGCTGGCCATCCACCTCCAGGCTGCCGGCGCTGGGCTTCAGATGCCCGGCTAGGGCGCCGAGCAAGGTGGACTTGCCGCAGCCGGAAGGGCCCAGGATGCAGACGAACTCCCCCGGCGCGATGGCGAAGTCCAACGTCTGTACCGCCTCGAAGGCCTCGCGGCCCTGTCCCAAACGGATGGAGACGCCCCTGGCCTCGATGCGGCCTGGTTCCACTGCGCGCTCGAAGCTGCTCATCAGGCGTTCCTCCGCGCGCGGTACCAGGGTGTGGCGAGCGCGCCCAAGCGTTTGACCAGGGCACTGCTGCCCATGCCTAGCAAGCCGATCAGCAGCATGCCGACGACGATGTCGGCGTAGTTCTGCACCACGTAGGACTCCCAGGTGTAATAACCGACGCCGAACTGCCCGGAGATCATCTCGGCGGTGACCAGGCAGAACCACGACGTGCCCATGCCGATGGCGAGGCCAGTGACGATGCTCGGCGCCGCGCCGGGCAGGATCACCTCGCGCAGGATCGCCAGACGCCCAGCGCCAAGGCTGCGTGCCGAAGCGATCAGTCGGGGGTCGACGCCTTCGACGCCATGCACGGTGTTGAGCAGGATGGGGAACAGCGCACCGGTGAAGGTGATGAACACCATCGACAGCTCCGACGAGGGAAACATCAGGATGGCCAGGGGAATCCAGGCCACCGCAGGAATCGGCCGCAGCACCTCCAACGGCGGCAGCAGGCTGTCCTCGGCCCATCTCGAACGGCCGATGACCAGGCCCAGCAGGACGCCCAGCAAGGCCGCGGCCAGGTAACCGGCGAACACCCGTGAAAGGCTGTTGGTGAGGTGCGGCAACAGCTTGCTGGAGTGCACCAGCTGCCAGGCCGCATCGAGCACGGCGGCGGGCGTGGGCACGTAGGTGAAGGTGAACAGCCCGAGGTCCAGGCGCGCGTTGGCAGCCAGTTGCCAGAACAGCAGGCAGGCGGCCAATGAGGCCAGGCGCAGGGGCCAGCGGTACAGATTTGTCATGGATCGTCTCCTGCTCGTTTCCCTCTCCCCAACCCTATCCCTGAAGGGAGAGGGGGCGATCCGTGCACGGCGTAACCGGCGCGAGTCACCCCTCGCCCGCTTGCGGGAGAGGGGCTGGGGGAGAGGGCAAGGCGATCAGCGGCTGGCGACAGCCTGCTTCTGATTGGCGCTGACAAAATCGAGCGCCGTGCCGCCGTGTTGCTGGGCGAACCGCTCGGCCTGGGACTTGAGCAGGAAGGCGCTCAGCTCACCCTTGTCGTTGCGCACGAACCAGGCCTGGTTGGCCAGCAACTTGATGCCACTGTCGGCGGCCTGGGCATAGATGGCGCGGATGTCCTTGCCCTCCTGTTCCAGCTGCGCCAGGGCGGTCAGCGCAGCTTCCGGCGACGCGTAATGACGGACCTTGCCCTCACCGCGCACCCATATCTGCGCCAGGCGCTTGAAGTCGGTGATCGGCTTGCCGGTGGCCGCGTCGTTGGCCACCAGTGGCAGCTGCGCATAGTTCTTCAGCGCCTTGTCGTAGTCCTGCCCGGCCTGCTCGAAGGCGGCGCGGATGTACTGGTCGTCGATGAACTGGGCGGTATCCAGGCCCCGATCGGTCTTCTTCAGCAGTTTCAGGGTATCGATCGAGGTGGCCACCGCCTTGCGGTACTCGGGCTTCCAGGTCAGGTCGCGGGTCTGCAGGCCAAGGGGGCCGTGGAACAGGTAGTTCACCTCGGCCTCGATGCCGGTGACCTTCTCGATCAGCTCGCTGTACTTCTCAGGCGACTCGGCGATCAGGCGGTCGGCTTCCAGGCTGGCGCGTAGGTAGGCGGTGACGATCTCCGGGTACTTTTTCGCATAGGCCGCATCCACCAGTGCGCCGTGGAAGGTAGGCGCCTCGGCCTGGGAGCCGTCATAGATCTTCCTTGCGAAGCCGCGGTTGGGGAACAACTCGGCAAAGGGCACGAAGTCAGCGTGAGCCTCGATGCGGTTGCTGCGCAGCGCGGAGCCGGCGATCTCCGGTGGCTGGGCGATGATGCGCACGTCCTTCTCCGGGTCCCAGCCCTGGGCAGCAACAGCGCGCAGCAACATGCCGTGAGCAGTGGAGGCGAAGGGCACGGAAATGGTCTTGCCCTTGAGCTCGGCCAGCGACTGCACCGGAGAGGACGCCGGTACCACGATGCCGTTGCCGCTGCCAAGGGTGCTGCCCGAGAGCACGCTGATGAACAGGCTCCGCTTGCCCGCATCCAGATGGGCGACGCCGTTGAAGGAGCCGGGGAAGTCGGCCATGGCGCCAAAGTCCAGCTTGCCGGCGACCATCTCGTTGGTCAGCGGTGCGCCGCTGGTGAAGTTCTTCCACTCCACCTGGTAGTCGGCGTCCTTGTACTTGCCATCACGAGGCAGGTATTTCTCCAGCAGGCCCAGCTCGCGGATGAGCAGACCGCCGGTGGCGCAGTTGATGGTGGTGTCCTGGGTGCCGATGGCGATGCGGATGGTTTCCGCGGAGGCGGACAGGCTGGAGATGGCCAGCGCGAGGCCGGCGACGGTTGCACGAAGACGCATGGGTTTTTCCCCTCGAATCATGAGTGTTGGAATCGTCTCCGCCACGTGGTCGGGTGGTGGGAAACGAGGGGCTTTCAGGTGAGGCGTCCGGGGGTTGGCCGGATGGCGGATTGCATTTTTTGTAGGAGCCTGCTTGCTGGCGAAGCGCTTGCCTGCAGGTCCGTTGTTCGCCAGCAAGCTGGCTCCTAGAGGTTTCTCACACTCGGTCAGCGCAGCAGGTAAGGAATCTCCACCTTCACCGCGCCGGTCGGGCAGTCTTTCTCGCAGGGCATGCAGTACCAGCATTCGTCGAAGGCCATGTAGGCCTTCTGGGTGGCCGGGTTGATGGCCAAGAGGTCCATCGGGCAGACCTCGACACAGACCGTGCAGCCCTTCTCGGCGATGCACTTGTCTTCGTCGATGGTCACCGGCGCACTGCTGCGGAAGAAAATTTCCTGGGGTTGATGGGCCATTTCACGATTTCCTTGGAGCCTGGGGCTCTCGTTATGGGTCTTGTACGCTGGTCAACATAGGGTGGGCTGAAGCCCACCCTAAAACCTACGCTGCCGCTTCGGCCTTCACGCGCAGGCGGTCGTAGGCCTGCTGCTCTTGTGCATCCAGCGGGATCAGGTACGGCTCCACCGCTTTCTTGAAGCTCGTCATGTGGCCGTCCTCGCCCTTCTTCAGGTGGCAATGGCAGAACCAGTCGGTGTCATTACGCTCGGGGTGGTCGACGCGGTGGTGGTACAGGCCCCAGCGGCTCTCGGCGCGGAACAACGAAGCGCGGGCGGCCATCTCGGCACAGTCACGGATAACCGCCACTTCCATGGCGCGCATCAGCTCGTGAGGGTTGCTGGCTTTCATCTGCGCCAGGTCCCGCTCGATCTCGGCGAAGCGCGTGAGGCCGATCTCCATCTTCTTCGTCACCTTGGGCGGCTGCAGGTAATCGTTGACCATGCGCCGCAGCTTGTACTCCACCTGGGCCGGCGGCAGACCATGTTCACGCTGCAGCGGCGCGAAGACCCGCGCCTGCTCGCGCTCCACCTGTCCCGGGTCGACTTCGGCGAAGTCGCGCCCGGCCACGTAGTCCGCCGCATTGACCCCGGCGAACCAGCCGTAGGTGAAGGCGCCGAGCATGTAGTTGTGCGGCACGGCAGCCATGTCGCCAGCTGCGTACAGCCCTTTCACCGAGGTTTCGGCATTCTCGTTGACCCACACACCCGAGGCCGAATGGCCGGAGCAGAAGCCGATCTCGGAGATGTGCATCTCGACCATCTGCGAGCGGTAGTCGGTGCCGCGGTTGGCGTGGAACTGCCCGCGACTGGGGCGCTCGTTGCTATGGAGGATCTCTTCGATGGTCTGGATGGTTTCTTCGGCCAGGTGATCAAGCTTGAGGAACACCGGGCCATTGCCGCCTTCGAGTTCCTGGTGGAACTCCCACATCATCTGGCCGCTCCAGTAGTCGCACTCGATGAAGCGCTCGCCCTTGCTGTTAGCGGTGTAACCACCCAGCGGGCCGGTGACGTACGCGCAGGCGGGGCCGTTGTAGTCCTTGATCAGCGGATTGATCTGGAAGCACTCCAGGTTCGCCAACTCCGCCCCGGCGTGATAGGCCATGGCGTAGCCGTCGCCGGCATTCGTGGGATTCTCGTAGGTGCCCATCAGGTAGCCGGAAGATGGCAGGCCAAGGCGGCCAGCGGCGCCGCAGGCAAGGATCACCGCCTTGGCGCGGATCACCCGGAATTCGCCACTGCGACAGTCGAAGCCCATCACCCCGCTCGCCGCACCCTCGCCATCCAGCAGCAGACGGGTGCAGACGATACGGTTGCTGATCTCCACCCGCGCACGCTTGAGCTGGCGGTAAAGCACCTTCTTGATGTCGTGCCCCTCGGGCATCGGCAGCACGTAGGCGCCCATGTGGTGGACCTTCTTCACTGCGTAGTCGCCGGTCTCGTCCTTCTCGAACTTCACCCCCCAGCGGTCGAGTTGCTGGATGGTTTCGAAACTGTGGGTGGCGTAGGCGTAGACGGCGGCCTGATTGACGATGCCATCGTTGGCGATAGTGATTTCCTTGGTGTACTGCTCGGGCGTCGCGTGGCCGGGGATGATGGCGTTGTTCAGCCCGTCCATGCCCATGCTGATGGCACCACTGCGCTTGACGTTGGCCTTGTCCAGCAGGAGCACACGCAGCTCGCGGTTCTTCTCCTTGGCCTTGATCGCGGCCATGGGGCCAGCGGTGCCGCCGCCGATGACGACGATGTCGTAGTCCTGCTCTCGCGTACTCATGCCTGGGATCCCTTCTGACGGTCGATGCGCAGGCGGTACTGGAAGGCATCGCCGCGGTAGTAGAGGTGTTCGAAATCCAGCGGGGTGCCGTCGGCAGCGTGGGTCAGGCGCTCGATACGCATGATCGGCGAACCTTCCTCCACCTCCAGCGCCTGGGTCAGGTCGCCGTCGGCCAGTACCGCGTCGATGGCGAGATCGGCATGGCCGAGGGGAATGCCGCAGTCGTTCTCGAGGATGAGGAAGATGTCGCGGGTGGCGAGGTCAGCCTTCTCCAGCTTTTCGCCCACCGCCTTCGGCAACCAGGTGATTTCCAGAGATACCGGCTCACGGTTGATCAGGCGCACGCGGCGGATCTCGGTTACAGGGCTGCCTTCCTCCAACTGCAGGCGCGCCGCCACCAGCGGACTGGCTGGCACATGGCGGAAGCTGCGCAAGCGGTTGAGCACTTCGTAGCCCATCTGCGTCATGGACTCGGCCAGCCCCTGCAGGGTGCTGACGTTCTGGAAGGCCTTGGGCTTGGCCACGAAGGTGCCCTTGCCGTGGATCTTGAAGATCAGCCCTTCCTTCTGCAGGTCGCCTAGCGCCTGGCGCACGGTGATACGGCTGACGCCGAAGACCTTGCCCAGCTCGCTTTCCGAAGGCATGCGGCTGTGGGGCGGGTAGGTACCGTCGAGGATGCGCCCGCGCAGCAGCTCCTTGAGCTGGCTGTAGAGGGGTACCGGGGAGAGGGGAAGCAGTTCGGCCATGTCGTTGTTCGCTCGTGATCCTGACTTGTTATAACAAGCTGTGGCGAGAGAATAGCGGGCATAAGAACGATCAGCGAAATACTTTTATTGCATAAGGATAGAAGGCCGAGGGACGGTGCTCTTGCTGTTTTGTGGGGGCGAATTCATTCGCTATGCAGTCCGCAGGATTGCCCTGGCTGGTCGGGGACCGCTGCGCGGTCCTCAGCGAATGAATTCGCCCCCACAAGGAATCGTCCCTGCAAGTGCAGCAGAAAAAAGAACGCCGACGATAGTACAGACTCGTCGGCGTGAGGAGAGGCGCACTGGCCAGTGCGCCACCGTGGCTAGCAGGTGATCAGAAGGCGGGCACCACTGCGCCGGAGTACTTCTGCTCGATGAAGGCTTTCACTTCCGGGCTGGTCAGCGCGGAGGAGAGTTTTTTGATGGCGTCGCTGTCCTTGTTGTCCGGACGGGCTACCAGGTAGTTCACGTAGGGCGAGGTGCGGTCTTCCAGCACCAGCGCGTCCTTGGTCGGGTTCAGCTTGGCTTCCAGCGCGTAGTTGGTGTTGATCAGGGCCAGGTCGACCTGGTCGAGCACGCGCGGCAGCAGGGCCGACTCCAGTTCCTTGAACTTGAAGTTGTGCGGGTTCTCAGCGATGTCCTTCGGCGTGGCCAGGGCGTTCTTCGGGTCCTTCAGCTTTATCACACCCGCTTTCTGCAGCAGGATCAGGGCGCGGCCGCTGTTGCTGCCTTCATTGGGGAGGGCGATGGTGGCGCCGTCCGGCAGCTCTTTCAGAGATTTGTACTTGCTGGAGTAGCCGCCGAAGGGCTCGACGTGCACGCCCTTGACGATCACCAAGTGGGTGCCTTTGCCGCTGTTGAAGTTGTCCAGGTAAGGCTTGGTCTGGAAGTAGTTGGCGTCCAGGCGCTTCTGGTCCACCTGCACGTTAGGTTGCACGTAGTCGGTGAAGACCTTCACTTCCAGGTCCACGCCTTCCTTGGCCAGCTGAGGTTTGATCAGCTCAAGGATTTCGGCGTGCGGTACCGGGGTGGCGGCTACTACGAGCTTCTCGCCGGCATGGGCGAGGGTGGCGGAGAGGGCAGCGGCCAGGGCGGTCAACAGCAAGGTTTTCTTCATGGTGGTCCTTTTCGAATCTGCGGCTCCGGCTGGATCTTCAGCCACGAGCGGGTGTTGGGATGCCCGGTCTGGGTGCGCCGGGTTGAGGGCGACACTACGGAAATTCTTTATTCCAACAAAATACTAATTTCTTATTTTTATATTCAATAATCGAATTAAAAACATGCAGGATGTTAATGCCCACACCCTGACTGCCCGGTACGTTCATGTCGCCTCTGAGAATTGCCTGCGACGCCCCGGCTCACTAGAGTGGCAGCCTTCGCAACCGCCTATCGGAACCACGCCATGCTCGATGCAGCCCTCGCCCGCTTTTCCCGCCTGGAACTGGTTCCCTCGCCCACCCCGCTAGAGAAGCTTGCGCATCTGTCGCAGAAGCTCGGCCGCAGCGTCCATGTGAAGCGCGACGACATCACCCCCTTCGCCCTCGGCGGCAATAAGGTGCGCAAGCTGGAGTTCCTCGCCGCCGATGCCCTGACCCAGGGTGCGGATACCCTGGTCACCGCCGGCGCCATCCAGTCCAACCACGTTCGCCAGACTGCCGCCCTCGCCGCGCGCCTCGGCCTGGGTTGTGTAGCACTGCTGGAAAACCCCATCGGCACCTCCGACAGCAACTACCTCAGCAACGGCAACCGCCTGCTGCTGGACCTGTTCGGCACCGAGTGCGAGCTGGTACCCAACCTGGACAACGCCGACGAGTTGCTGGCCGCTGCGGCCGAGCGCCTGCGCGCCGCCGGCAAGAAACCGTACCTGGTGCCCATCGGTGGCTCGAATGCGCTGGGTGCGCTGGGTTATGTGCGCGCCGGCCTGGAGCTGGCCGAGCAGATCAAGGCCAGTGGCGAGCACTTCTCCGCCGTGGTCCTGGCGTCCGGCAGCGCCGGTACCCACGCGGGCCTCGCCCTGGCGCTGGAATACGCCCTGCCTGGCACTCGCGTGGTCGGTGTCACCGTCTCGCGCCCGGACGCCACCCAGCGGCCCAAGGTGGAAGGCCTGTTGCAACGCACCGCCGAACTGCTCGGCGTGCCGGTACCGGCCGGGCTCAAGGTGGAGTTGTGGGACCAGTACTTCTTCCCGCGCTATGGCGAACCGAACGCCGGCACCCTGGACGCGGTGCGCCAGGTCGCCAGCCTGGAAGGCCTGCTGCTGGACCCGGTGTACACCGGCAAGGCCTTCGCCGGTCTGCTGGATGGCATCGGCAAGGGCGCCTTCGATGGCGACGGCCCGGTACTGTTCCTGCACACCGGTGGCTCGCCGGCGCTGTTCGCCTATCATCCTGCGGGTACCCCGTGACACCTGCTTATTCTCTATTTGAAGCAATAGATAATTTTTAATTATTTTATTGCATATAACCAAATCCCTAGAGTTGCGACACCTTTAGCCACCTGCCCCGTGAGGCTCATATGACATTTGCAACCCTGCGTCGCCAGTTCATCCTCGGCAGCCTGAGCCTGGTGCTCGGCGCCAGCTTCGTCGGCACCAGTTCCGCCGCCGACCTGCTTCAGGACATTCAGCAGAAAGGCGCCATCAAGGTCGGCCTGGAAGGCACCTACCCGCCCTTCAACTACCAGGATGAGAGCGGCAAGCTGACCGGCTTCGAAGTGGAACTGGCCGAGGCCCTGGCCAAGGAGCTGGGCGTGAAGGCCGAGTTCCAGCCGACCAAATGGGACGGCATCCTCGCCGCGCTGGAGTCCAAGCGCCTGGACGTGGTGATCAACCAGGTGACCATCTCCGACGAGCGCAAGAAGAAGTACGACTTCTCCACCCCCTACACCGTCTCCGGCATCCAGGCGCTGGTGCGCAAGGGTACCGAAGGCAGCATCAAGACCGCCGCTGACCTGGCCGGCAAGAAAGTCGGCGTGGGCCTGGGTACCAACTACGAGCAATGGCTGAAGGAAAACGTCCCGCAGGCCGACATCCGTACCTACGACGACGACCCCACCAAATTCCAGGACCTGAACGTTGGCCGCATCGACGCCATCCTGGTGGATCGCCTGGCCGCCTTCGAAATGGTCGAGAAAACCGGTGGCAAGCTGGCCGTGACCGGCGAACCTTTCTCCCGTCAGGAAGCCGGTATCGCCCTACGCAAGGGCAACCCGGAATTGCTGGCGGCCATCGACAAGGCGCTGGCCAAGCTGAAGGCCGACGGCACCCTGAAAAAACTCTCCGAAAAATGGTTCAAGGCTGACGTGACCCAATGATCGAAACCAGCCTGCAACTTGCGCTGGATTCCGCGCCCTTCCTGCTGAAGGGCGCGGTGTTTACGGTGGTACTGAGCCTCGGCGGCATGTTCTTCGGACTGCTGCTGGGGTTCGTCCTCGCCCTGATGCGCCTCTACGGTTTCACCGCCCTGCAGTGGCTTTCGCGGATCTACGTGTCGTTCTTCCGCGGCACGCCGCTGCTGGTGCAGTTGTTCATGATCTATTACGGCCTGCCGCAGCTGGGTATCCAGCTCGATCCGCTGCCCGCGGCGTTGATCGGCTTCTCGCTGAACATGGCCGCCTACACCTCGGAAATCCTCCGCGCCGCCATCGCCTCGATCGACAAGGGCCAATGGGAAGCCGCCGCCAGCATCGGCATGAGCCGCACCCAGACGCTGGTCCGCGCCATCCTGCCGCAGGCTGCGCGCACCGCCCTGCCGCCGCTGGGCAACAGCTTCATCTCGCTGGTCAAGGACACCGCCCTGGCCGCCACCATCCAGGTGCCGGAACTGTTCCGCCAGGCGCAGCTGATTACCGCGCGCACCTTCGAGATCTTCACCATGTACCTGGCCGCCGCGCTGATCTACTGGGTGCTGGCCACCGTGCTGTCGCATTTCCAGAGTCGCCTTGAGGCGCGGGTCAACCAGCATGAGCAGGACAGCTGATGATCACCGTCCGTAACCTGACCAAATCCTTCAAGGGCCAGGAGGTGCTCAAGGGCATCGACCTGACCATCGAACCGGGCGAAGTGGTAGCCATCATCGGCCCCAGCGGCTCGGGCAAGACCACCTTGCTGCGCTGCCTCAACCTGCTGGAAGTGCCCAGTGGCGGCCTGATCAAGGTGGGCGACATCGAGATCGACGCGAGCAAGCCGCTGAAGCAACAGCAAGGGTTGATCCGCAAGCTGCGCCAGCACGTCGGCTTCGTCTTCCAGAACTTCAACCTCTTCCCCCATCGCACCGCGCTGGAGAACGTCATCGAAGGTCCAGTGGTGGTGAAGAAGGAACCCCGCGAGCGCGCCGTCGAGAAGGCACGCAAGCTGCTGGAAAAGGTCGGCCTGGCAGGCAAGGAAGACGCCTATCCCAAGCGCCTCTCCGGCGGCCAGCAACAGCGCGTGGCCATCGCCCGTGCCCTGGCCATGGAGCCCGACGTGATTCTCTTCGACGAGCCCACCTCGGCGCTCGACCCGGAGCTGGTGGGCGAAGTGCTCGCCACCATTCGCGGCCTGGCCGAAGAGAACCGCACCATGGTCATCGTCACCCACGAAATGAGCTTCGCCCGCGACGTGGCCAACCGCGCGATCTTCATCGACAAGGGCGTGATCGTCGAACAAGGCGACGCCAAGGCCCTGTTCAGTGCACCGAAGGAAGAGCGCACCAAGCAGTTCCTGAGCAAGTTCCTGGGCGGCTGATCCGGCGGGTCCTGTGGGGGCGAATTCATTGGCTATGTCTGCACTACGTGTTGTAGGCAGCTGCATTGCCTGTAGGAGCTGGCTTGCCAGCGAATGGCGGCGTTTCGCTGGCAAGCCAGCTCCTACAAGGCTCTTGGCTCGATGGTAAATCTCTCGCAACAGCTAACGCAGACATAGCGAATTCATTCGCCAAGCAGGCCGCAGGCCTGCCATTCGAGCATTCATGGGGGCAGTTGCGCTGCCCTTGGCGAATGAATTCGCCCCCACAGTGTCCATCTCCACCGGCGGCCCACACCCCACAAGCCCCCTGCAAGGAAATGCGCGTAGAATCCGCGCCCCTCGCAATACAGCCCCGCCACCGGAACACGCATGAACCCGAGCACCCTCCTCTCTCTGCCGCTGTTGGCCCTCGCCCTGGGCGGCTTCGTCGTCGGCAGCAGCGAATTCATCATCATGGGCCTGCTGCCCGAAGTGGCCAGCGACCTCAAGGTCAGCCTTTCCGACGCCGGCTTGCTGGTCAGCGCCTACGCCATGGGGGTGGTGATCGGTGCGCCATTGCTGGGCCCGCTGCTCGGCCGCCTGCCGCGCCGCCAGGCGCTGCTCTGGCTGATGGGTGCCTACGCCCTGGGCAACCTCGGCTGCGCCCTGGCGCCGAACTACGAGTGGCTGTTGGCGATGCGCATGTTCACCGCCTTCAGCCACGCCGGCTTCTTCGGCTGCGCCACCCTGCTCGCCGCCGAACTGGCCCCCCCGCATCGCCGCGCCTCGGCCATGGCCCTGGTGCTCAGCGGCCTGACCATCGCCAACGTGCTCGGTGTGCCGGCAGGCGCCTGGCTGGGCCAGGCCACCAGTTGGCGGGTGACCTTCATGGTGGTGGCAGCCCTCGGTTTCCTCACCCTGCTCGCCCAGGCCCTCTGGCTTCCCGCCACGCCCAAGCCGCACACCAATGCGGCCGGCGCCTGGGACGGCATCCTGAGGCGTCCGGTGCTGCACGCGCTGTTCGTCTGCAGCCTGTCGTCGGTGGCGCTGTTCGGCGTGTTCACCTACATCAGCCCGCTGCTGCGGGACGTCTCCGGCTTCTCCCCGGAGCACGCCAACTTCGCCCTGCTGCTGTTCGGCGTCGGCCTCACCGTGGGCAACCTGCTGGGGGGGCGCCTGGCCGACAAAGGCTTCCGCTACGCGCTGCCGATGGCCTTCGGGGTGAGCACGCTATGCCTGCTGGGCCTATACGTCTTTGCGCAGGTTCCAGCCCTGGCACTGGGCTGCCTGTTCCTCTGGGGCGTGGCCAGCTTTGCCATTTCCTCTCCCCTGCAACTGCTGCTGGTGGAACAGGCTGGCGAATCGGCGAGCCTGGCCGCCACCCTCAGCCACGCCGCGTTCAATCTGGGGAATGCCAGCGGCGCCTTCATCGGCGGCCTGTGGCTGAGCACCAGCATGGGCCTGTCCAGCCTGCCGCTGATGGGTGTGGGCGTGCTGGCCTTGACCATCCTCGTCTGCCTTCCGCTTCCGCGTTTGCGCGCGGTACGTGATCGGCTCAAGGAAAGCGGACAGATTCACTGACGAGCGCGCGGAGATCGATTCGGAAGCACTCCCCACGCGCTTATTCGCAATGGATCGCTCGCGCCGCACCGGGCGAACTAGCATTCGGCTTGGCTGATTCGCCGATATCAACGGAGCGCGCGAAATGACTGCCCACGAGACTGACCAAGACGCCATCCACCGCGTCGTGCGTGACTATGTCGAAGGCATGGTATTCGCCGATGAACACCGCCTGCGCCGGGCCTTTCACCCGCAGAGCCGCATCATCGGCCACTTCCAGGGTGAGCTCGAATGGCTCTCGGTAGACGACTTCACGGGCGCCATCCTCGACGCCGGCCCGGTGCTGGCTGAAGGCGAAACGCCCGTCTGGAAAATTGAGGCCCTGGACATCACCGGCGACGCCGCCTCGGCGAAGGTAATCGACGACTACGCCGACATGCGCTTCACCGACTTCCTCTCGCTGCTGAAGATCGGCGGTCGCTGGAGCATCATCAACAAGCTCTACTACCTGCACGAATAGCGCCCGCCGCAACCTTTCATGGTGGACCGATGAAGCGTGGTCCATCCTACGAAAAGCTCAATCCGCGAATAGGGTGGATGTCGCTTTTCACATCCACCGATGGTGCTCTCCGATGTCCCGAATGATGCACCGGTGAAGCATGGCTACCCTGCCAGCACCTCGGCGAAAAGCTGGCGCAGGTGGTCGCGCTCTTCGTCGTTGGCCGCCAGCCGGCGCAGCTGGACGGCGAGCTGTGCGTAGCCCGGCAACGGTGGAAGGTTGAGGTGCTCGGGGAGAATCTCGGCGCCCTCGCTGACCAGCAGGGCGAAGTGCACGCTGTTCTCCAGCTCACGGGTATTGCCCGGCCAGGGGTAAGCTTCCAGCGCAGCCTGGGCGGCCGGGCTGATCAGCGGCAATGACAGGTCCAGGCGCTGTGCGTAGATGCCGAGGAAATACTCGGCCAACGGCAGGATATCGTCCGGCCGTTCGCGCAATGGCGGCAGCTCCACCCTTCCTTCGTCCAGGTACTGGTAGAGCCGCGCATTGAACTTGCCGACGCGCACCGCCTTGGCCAGGTCGATGCTGGTAGCGGCTACCAGACGCGCGTCCACCGGGGTCGGCTGGTGGGCGCCAACGCGGATCACCTCGCGGCTTTCCAGCGCCGCCAACAGCTTGGTCTGCAGAGGCAATGGCAGGTCGCCGATCTCATCCAGGTAAAGCGTTCCGCCATTGGCCGAACCGAACCAGCCGGCGCGGCTGCTGGCCGAGCCGCTGTGAGCGCCGGCCGTGTGACCGAAGAGCTCGGCCTCTGCGTAGGCCTTGCTGATGGCGCTGCAGCTCACCGCCACGAACAGGCCGGGACGGTCGCTGGAACGATGGATCTGCCGGGCCAGCAATTCCTTGCCGGTGCCGGTTTCGCCCTGGATCAGCACGGGCAGGGTGCTCGGCGCAAGCTGATCGACTTCCTCGCGCAACCGCCGCGATCGCTCGTCGACGAACACCAGCGCACGGGCGCGGATGCTGAGGGGGCTGCGGTCGGCATCGGCGAAGGTCAGCAGCGGTTGACCGGGTTTTTCCTTGCTCATGGCGAAATCTCCCGCCGGGCCCAGGCTGCGATGCAGCGGGCCCCGACGTATTGCTGAATTGGATTGGATCAGGCGCGTTTTCTGGACGATTGCTCGACGCGCGCTTGCAAGCGATAGAGATGGGCGAAGCCTTGTTCCCAACGGTGATGCCCGGATTTCACATTGATGTGCCCGGCGCCGGTGAGGATCGCGGCTTCCGAGCCCCAGTCACGGGCCATTTCCAGGGCTCGCGCGGGGCTGGCCGCATGGTCGTTGTCCGAACCCACCAGCAGGCTGGGGAAGGGCAGCAGGTCACGCGGGATAGGCGCGAAGCCCTTGAGCGCGTCCGGGCAACCGGGACGCTGCACGTCCGCCGGCGCGACCAGCAGGGCGCCGCGCACGCGACGCAGCACATCCGGATCGGACTGCGCGGCCCAGTGCGCCACGGTCACGCAGCCCAGACTGTGGGCGATGAGGATCACCGGGGTACGCTCGGCATCGATGGCGCGCTCCAGCGCCGCCACCCAGGACGCACGGTCCGGGTTGTTCCAGTCGGCCTGCTCGACCCGGCTCGCATTGGGCAGGCTGCGTTGCCAATGGCTTTGCCAATGCTCGTCTGGCGAGCCCTGCCAGCCCGGCAGGATCAGGTAGCGAATGGCCTGGCTGCGCATGGCGAGCCCTCCTTGCTGAATTTCGATGCTGGGCAGTCTAGGCGCTCGCCATATGCCTGTTAAGGAATAAGAATTCATTTGCTTATGCATTACTAGCTTATTCACTAAAGGTCGCCTCGGCGGCTCAGCGACGCCCCTGTAGGATGGGTTGAGTCATGCGATACCCATCCCACAAACGCGATGAAGGCAGCCGGGCGCCCATGCAGATCGACGAAGAACTGACCCTGAAGAAGCTGGAGACCTTTCTCGCCTTCATGCGCAGCGGCAACCTGTCGCGTGCGGCAGCGGAACTGAACACCAGCAACGTCAGCGTGCATCGCGCCATCCACTCGCTGGAAAGCGCCCTGCGCTGCCCACTGTTCAAGCATGAAGGCCGCAACCTGACGCCGCTGGAGAGCGCCTACGTGCTGGAAGAAAAGGCCCAGAAGCTGATCCAGGACGCCGTCGAGATGGTCCGTCTGACCCGCGAGGCGGCCGGCTTCTCTGCCGAACGCTTCAAGCTCGGCGCGCTCTATTCGCTGACGGTGAAGACCGTGCCGCAGTTGGTCATGGGCCTGAAGCTGCGACGCAGCGAGCTGAACATCGACCTCACCCTGGGATCCAACGTCGACCTGCTCTACCGCCTGAAGAACATGGAACTGGACGCCATCCTGGTCTCCCTGGATGACAGCGTGAACGACCCGGATTGCGAGCAATTGCCGCTGTTCTCCGACGACATCTTCCTCGCCGTTCCCACCGATTCGCCCTTCGCCGATCAGGACGAAGTGGACCTGGCGGACCTCGCCGACTCCACCTTCATCACCCTGACCCAGGGTTTCGCCACCCACCGCGACGGCGCGAGGGTGTTCCAGCAGGCCGGCTTCGAGCCCAAGGTGGCGATGCAGGTGAACGACATCTTCACCCTGCTCAGCATGGTCAGTTCCGGGGTCGGCTACGCGCTGCTCCCCGGGCGCATCGCGGCGGTCTACGAGAACCGGGTGAAGCTGATCCGCCTGCAGGCGCGTTATCGCCTGCTGCAACACATCGGCGTGGTCTTCCTGAAAGCCCGCGAGCGCGACCCGAACCTGCTCGCGCTGATCGCCGAGTGCCGCATGTACAGCCTGCGCAACGAGGGCTGAAACGACAACGCCCCGGCACTGGCCGGGGCGTTGTCGGGCAGGCCGGGATCAGCCCGTGATGCCGCGCATGGCGAAGAACAGCAGTGACGGCCCGAGCAGACAGCCGAGCGCCGTGTAGAAGGCCGCGGTCAGGCAGCCATAGGGCACCAGCTTCGGATCGGTTGCGGCCAGGCCGCCCGCCACACCGCTGGAGGTGCCCATCAAGCCACCGAAGATGACCGCCGTGCGCGGGTTGTTCAGGCCGATCAGCGGCGCCACGAAGGGCGTCACCACCATCACCAGGATGGCCTTCACCAGGCCGGCGGCGATGGACAGCGCCATGACCTCGGAACTGGCGCCGATGGCCGCACCGGTCACCGGGCCGACGATGTAGGTGACTGCGCCAGCGCCGATGGTAGTCAGACTCACCGCATCCGTGTAGCCGAAGGCCAGGGCCACGCCGACACCGGCAACGAACGAAGTGCCGATGCCGAAGAACAGCGACACCACGCCCGACACGCCGGCACGTTTGAGCTCCTCAATATTCACCCCGAACGCCGTGGCGACGATGGCGAAATCCCGCAGCATCGCACCGCCCAGCAGGCCAATGCCGGACAGCAACGGGATATCCACAAGGCCCTTCTGCCCGCCGGTCATCACGCCGCCGACATAGGACAGCACCAAGCCGAGGAAGATGGCGATGGCCGAGCCGTGCAGGCGGCCACGGGTGAGCTTGTCGGAGAGCCAGTAGGACAGCCACATGGTCACGCCGATCACGGCGAAACCGCTGATCAGGCCGTAACCGTTGATCACTTTCAGCATGGATTCGTACATGGCGGTCACCGCTGGGCAGGATTCAGGGATTCAGCGGCGGCCGCCACCGGCTTCTTTTGCCCGAGACGATCGAGCACCGGGACCATGGCGAAGCCAAGCACCACCGCAGCGACGCCGGCGAGGATGGCCATGGGGCCGCCGGACAGCGCGCCAAGTACGTTCTGCTGGGCAGCCATGGCGACGACGATGGGGATGTAGACGGCGCTCCAGAACTCCACGCCCACTTCGGACTTGGCGCTCATGAGGCCGCGCTTGTGCAGGTAGCTGCCGACGAAAATCAGCAGGAGCATGGCGATACCGACGCCGCCGACATTGGCCGGGACGCCCAGCAGTTTGCCCAGCAGTTCACCGATGAACAGGCCTGCCAGGGTGCACAGGGCCAGGAAGGCCACACCGTAGATGATCATTGTTGTTGTCCTCGCATTCGGGTCGAAGTTGCTTGTTCTTGTCCTTCGAAGTGCACGGCGGTTATCGGGTCCGGCTTACCTCCTCACGCAGCAAGGCGTCCAGCGTATCCAGACGGGCGCCCTGGAAGGCGATCACCGTACCTTGGTCGAAGACCCGCCGCGCCAGGCCGCTGAGCACGGTGCCGGGCGGCAGTTCGATATGCAGGCGCACGCCGCGCTCGTACGCGGTGCGCAGGGTGGCGTGCCAGTCGATGACACGGCACATGTTGAAAGCGAGGTCGTCGCGCAGGCGCTCCGGATCGAAGATCGGCCGCGCCGTGCTGCCGCTGAGGTAGCGGATCGCCGGGCGGCGCAGTTCTACCCCGGCAAAGGCGTCGGCCAGCTCGCGGGCGGGTTGTTCCAGCAGTTCGCAGTGAGACGGCACGCTCATCGCCAGACGCTTCGCCGCACCGGCGCCGAGCACCCGGGCACGCTCGGCGACGGCGGCCATGGCGGCATCGCTGCCGGCGATCACCAGCTGGTTGTCGGCATTGATATTGGCGAGGTAGACCGGCCCTGGCGCGTCAGCCAGCAGGCGCTCCACGGTGCCCTGATCGAGCCCGATGATGGCGGTCATGCCATAGCCCTGTGGATACGCCTGCTGCATCAGTTCGCCGCGCAGGGCCACCAGGCGCACGGCATCGGCGAAGTCCAGCGAACCGGCGATCACCGCTGCCGCATAGGCACCGATGGAGAGCCCGGCGACATAGTCCGGCGCCGGGCTGCGTTCGAGCAGCAAGCGCGCGCACGAAACACCGGCCACCAGCAGGCAGAGCTGCACGGCACGGGTGGATTGCAGCGCCTCGGCCGAATCCAGCGCCAGCACGTTTTCGCCCAGGGCAGCGCTGGCTTCCTCCAGGACGTCGGCGGTTTCCGCCGGCAGCTGGTGGAGCATGCCCACCTGCTGCGCGCCCTGGCCAGGAAAGGCGAACAGGCTGCTCACGCGGCATGCTCCAGAACGTGCCAGGGGTTATCCACAAGGCGGGCCCCTTCGACGCATTTCAGCAGCACGCGACGCGCCTCACCGGCCCATTCGCGCAAGGCCACTGCGCCATTGGGGGTTTCCAGTTGCAGGTCGATGCGACACGGCGCGTCGTCCAGCACTGCCAGCAGCGCGCGGGCGTGCTGGCGGTCGATGGCACATGGGGTACGCAGGATCAGATCGAGGTCGCTGGCCTCGTGCAGCACGGCAATACCGGTGGCGAGCTGGAAGCCGACGCTGCCGGTGGGGCCCCAGGGCAAGCCGGTGGCGGCCAGTATCGGGGCAACGACTTCCAGCGCCCGCAGCGCCGGGAAATCGGCTACAGCACGAGGTCGCAGTTGTTCGGGGCTGAGCAGGCGCTGGATGGCATGGACCGGCATGACAGCAGCAAGGCGCTGGTCACGGCTGGTGCCACGGATGCCGACGGCAACCCAGCCGTCCGCACAAACAGCACGGCGCACCACCACAGGATGCCCGGCGGCCAGGGCCTGATGTGCCCAGGCAGGGGCATCAGCGGGGAGCTGGTCCGATGTCATGCCCCAGAGCAGGTCGTGGGGTTTTGGAGTCTTGTTCATTCGTGGCTCCTTGAAGTTCGGCGGCTCGGGCCTCCCCCTCACCCCCGGCCCCTCTCCCTGAAGGGAGAGGGGCCGGGGGTGAGGGGCTCTACCACTGCACCCTTAACATCTCCCTGACTCTCGAAGACGCCACACGGTTTTCCGCACCCAGCCTTCCAGCCAGATCCGTGCTCGCACCGGTGTCCTCGACTGCCCGCAGCAGGCACTCACGCACCCGGCCGATATCGGCTTCGTTCGGCTGCTCCGCATCACCCACGGCAACCCGCTCCCACAGCAATCCGAGGGAGGCGTAGTTCTCCAGGTCATAGGCCATCGGCGGCACCTTGGCGGCCAGCACTTCCAGCTCCTCCACACTACGCAGGGTGATGCGTGCGGCGGCGGCCTTGCCCATCGCGTGGACCATCACCCCGCTGTCATCCAGGGCGATCAGGCGCTGGGCCTGGTAGCCATGGGCGAGGAAGGCACCGGACATGGCCTTGCCCACCAACAGGCCGATCACCGGGTGGCCGGCAAGGCGGGCACGGGCATAGGCGTCTACCGCGCCGGCCAGTGCCTGGTGAATGCCAAGGGCTTCCTCGCGGCGGCCATAGGCCTGGCTGGGAACATCCACCAGGGCCACGAGCACGCGCTTGGCGCCGTCTCGATCAGCCTCGATGGCCTCATCCACCGCCTTGGCCAGGCCCCAGCCTTCCAGCAGGCCGACCTCGCCATTGCGGGCGCGGGGAAACGGGTTGTGCGGGTCGGGCACAACGGCGATGAAGCGCGCGGCGCGATTGCCCAGCTCACGGTCGATCACCTTCACCGAAGACGGGAAGCCTTGCAGGGTTTCGCCGCCGGCAAGGCCTTGCAGCCAGTTCAGTCCACGGCTCATGTCCGGTCTCCTTGGTAGAGGGCACGCACAGCGGCGGCGTCCAGTTGTTCGCACGCGTCGCCCAGTTGCGCCAGGCGCTCCAGGAACCAGGCGTGTCGGCGGCTGCGCGGCAGGCCCTGTTCCGGTTGCACGAGCAACGCTTGCAGGGTTTCGCGGATGGCGTCGATGTCGTCGGCGACATAGGCGTCCACCAGGCCGCTGGCCATGCGCTGCTCGCCACCGGTGATGCTCCAGATGAAGGGACGGTCGCGGGAGTCATATTCGTCGATGCCCGCCTCCTGCTCGATCACCTGCGGGCCGTTGAGGCCCAGGCGCGCTTCGCGGGTGACGATCAGGTGGCTGCACAGGCCGGCGGCGATGGACATGCCGCCGAAGCAACCCACCGGCCCTGCAACCAGACCAATCACGGGCTGGTACTGGCGCAGCTCGACGATGGCCGCCTGGATCTCCGCAATGGCGGCGAGCCCCAGGTTGGCTTCCTGCAGGCGCACGCCGCCGGTCTCCAGTAGCAGCACGGCGCAGGTCGGAATGCCCTGACGGTTGTCTTGCGCCGCCAGTTCCAGCGCACCGGCGATCTTGGCACCGCCGACTTCGCCCATGCTGCCGCCCTGGAAGGCGCCTTCGATGGCGGCGACCAGCGCCGGCTGGCCATTGATGCTGCCCTTGGCCACCACCACGCCGTCGTCGGCCTGGGGCACGATGCCCTGCTGCGGCAGCCAGGGCGAAATGACCCGGTCGAAGGGGCCGATGAGTTCGCGGAAGCTGCCGGCATCCAGCAGCTCGCGGGCGCGCTGGCGGGCGCCAAGTTCGACGAAGCTGCGCGCTTCGAGCAGGCGTGCGATATCAGTCATGTGCGGGCTCCTTTTGAGAAGAAAGGGCCTCCAGCCCCTGTTCCAGGCGCAGGCGCACCACGCCGGGCGTGGCGCCGAAGTCGTGGATGTCGATGTTCAGGGCCGGCAGCGACTGGCCGTCGAAGAGGCGCTGGAACAACTGCTGCCAGCGCGGGCCGCTGCCATTCACCGAGGTCACCACCTGGATCGACAGGGTGCCGGCGCTGCCGGGTTCCAGCAGCACTTCGAGGTCGCCGGAGCCGACGCAGCCGACCAGGGCGCGGCCTCGGGCCGGCTGCCCGGCGGGGAATTGGAAGGACAGGGTTTCCATGGTCACAGGCTCCCGGCTTTATCGAGGAACAGGCAGGCGGCCAACAGGTCGGCGGCACCACCCGGCGAGGCGTTGAGTTGCAGCAGGCGGGCGTCCAGCGCGCGCAGTTGGCGGCGGCCGGCGAGGCTGGCACTGCCACCGGCGTCGAGCACGGCACGGGCGCCCTGCTGCATGGCGGCGAGACCTTCCAGGCCGGCGCGCCAGAGCACGCAGGTGTCAGCCAGGGTGGTCATGATTGCCAGCAGTGCATCGAGGCGGGCGTTCTGCTCACCGGCACCGGCGGCACGGCTGCGGGCCAGTTGCGGCAGGCCCTGTTCGATCACGGTGGGGAAGCCGAGTTGGGCTTCTTCCCGCGCACCACGGGCACCGTAGCGGCGGGCGACCTGGGCACCGTGGCTGTCGTTGTGCGGCGCGGCGCGGTCGTCGATCAGCGCGATGCGCGCAGCGCGCAGGGCGATGGCATGGGCGGCGCGGCTAGCGGGTTTCAGCGCCAACGCCGCCACCAGCAGGCCCAGGGCCCAGATCGCGCCGCGATGAGTATTCACCCCGCCGGTGATGCTGAGCATCGCCGCTTCACCTTCGCGGCCAATCCGGCCAAGCGCTTCGCGCAGCGGCTGGCCGACTTCGCCATGCTCCAGCGCCGCCTCGGCCATCTGCTTGAAGCAGGGCCAGAGAGACAACGCAGAGGCATGCATCAGGCCCAGGTGCAGGTCGCTGTGGGCACCACTGCCACGGCGGTCAACCAGCGCCGGCTTGGGCGAGAGGTCGGCTTCGTCGATCAGGGCATCGACCGCCAGGTCCGCCAGCCAGTCGGCGAGCGGCAGGTCGGCGTTGCGTAGGACAAGTGCGCTCATCACCAACTCCTGAAGCGGGCTGGGGGGTTGTAAAGGCCGCCGGACCACTCCACCAGTTCGGCGATGCTTTTCGCCGCCAGCAGTTCCCGCGTGGCTTGTGTACGGCGGATGCCGAGGTCTTCCGGCAATGCAATCAGTCCCTCGCGGCGCATGCGCAAGGTGTCTTTCGGGTCGTGGCGCAGGCCGATGGTGGTGACACCGGCGACCGCCGCGATCATTGCGCGACGCTCTTCGAGGCTGCGCGCCTTGTAGAGGTAGGCGATGCCTTCCTCGGTGAGCAGGTGGGTGACGTCGTCGCCGTAGATCATCACAGGTGCCAGGGGCATGCCGGCCTTCTTCGCCACATCGACGGCATCCAGCGTCTCGACGAAGGTGGGTTTGCCGCCTTCCTGGAAGGTCTCGACCATCTGCACCACCAGCTTCTTGCCGCGTTCGAGCATCGTCACCGGCTCAGTCATGTCGAGCCAGGCGGGCGTGGCGTGACGACGGCCGCGCGGGTCATGGCCCATGTTCGGCGCGCCGCCGAAACCGGCCAGGCGGCCCCGGGTGACGGTGGAGGAATGACCATCGCCATCCACTTGCAAGGTGGCGCCGATGAACAGGTCGACCGCGTACTGCCCGGCCAGTTGGCACATCATCCGGTTGGAGCGCATGGAGCCGTCGCGGCCGGTGAAAAACACGTCCGGGCGCTGGGCGATGTAGTCCTCCATGCCCAGTTCGGTGCCGAAGCAGTGCACGCTTTCCACCCAGCCGGTCTCGATGGCGGGGATCAACGTCGGGTGCGGGTTGAGCGTCCAGTTGCGGCAGATCTTGCCCTTCAGGCCGAGGGATTCGCCGTAGGTGGGCAGGATCAGCTCGATGGCGGCGGTGTTGAAACCGATGCCGTGGTTGAGCGACTGGACCTTGTGTTTCTCGTAGATGCCACGAATCGCCATCATCGCCATCAGCACGTGCACCGGCTTGATGTGGCGCGGGTCGCGGGTGAACAGCGGCTCGATGTAGAAGGGCTTGTCGGCGACCACCACGAAGTCGACCCAGGACGCGGGGATATCCACACGCGGCAGGTCGCGCACGTCGTCCACCAACTCGTTGACCTGGACGATGACGATGCCGTCGCTGAAGGCGGTGGGTTCCACCAGGGCAGGGGTGTCTTCGGTGCTTGGGCCGGTGTAGATGTTGCCTTCGCGGTCGGCCATGAAGCCGGCCACCAGGGCGACGTTGGGGATCAGGTCCACCAGCAGGCGCGAGTAGAGCTCGATGTAGGTATGGATGGCGCCCACTTCCAGCAGGCCGTCTTCCAGCAACTGGCCGATGCGCAGGCTCTGTGGGCCGGCGAAGGAGAAGTCGAGCTTGCGGGCGATGCCGCGTTCATAGAGATCAAGGTGCTCGGCGCGGCTGACGCTGGGCATGATCATGTGCAGGTCATGCAGGCGGCCGGGATCCGCCTTGGCCAGGGAGCGGGAAAGGAAATCCGCCTGCTTCTGGTTGTTGCCTTCGAGCACCACACGGTCGCCTGGGGCGATCAATGCTTCGAGGGCTTCGACGATCCGCTCACTGGGCAGCACGACGCCATCGGCGAGGTTGCGTACCTGGTCGAGACGGCGCTGCTTTTCTGTGCGCCGACGCGACCATTGCGGCGGGGGAGAGGGTCTTGTTGTCATGGTGGCTCCACGAGTTCCGCTGTCGTGGGGCCCACATTAGGAGCGCGACCGGTTGGTCATCAATCAAGCCCGCGAGGGGGTCGTTACGGCGAAGTTAACGATCCGACATGGGCCTCGTCGGGTGGGTCACGCTTCACCGACCCACCAATCGGAGCCGGCCCGAACACCTGAGGGTGGAAGTGAAAAGCGCAGCGCGGTCAGAACTCCAGAGTGGTCGCTACCTGCACCTGGCGCGGATCGCCGATGGAGACGTTGAGGTTGTTCACCGCCGAACTGTAGTAGGTCTTGTCGAACAGGTTCTTCACGTTCAACTGCACCTTGAGACGATTCTCGCCCAGCGGTGTTTCGTAGCTGGCGAAGGCATCGGCCACGGTATAGGCGTCCAGGTCGAAGGTGTTCTCCGCATCCCCCGCGCGTTTGCCCACGTAGCGCGCGCCGACGCCGGCACGCAGCCGGTCGCCATCGAACAGCGGGCCGAAGTCATACACCGCCGACAGCGAGCCGGTGTGGCGGGCGACGTTCTGCAGGCGATTGCCTTCCAGCACCGGGTCCTGGGTCACTTCGGCATCGATGAGGGCGAAGCTGCCGATCAGACTGATCTCGTCGGTGAGCTGGCCGGTGAGGTCCAGCTCCAGCCCGCGCGAGCGCACCTCGCCGGCGGCAGTGGCATAGGCGATGCCGTCGATGCTCTGGGTCACCAGCACGTTGGACTTGTCGATGTCGAACAGCGCCAGGGTGCCAGTCATGCGCCCCGGCAGGTCCAGCTTGGCGCCGATCTCCCAGCTCCTGCCCTCCTCCGGATCGACGCCGTTGATGGAGGCATTGCCGGTGAGCGGGGCGATGGTCGAGTTGGGCTTGAAGGACTCGCTGTAGCCGCCGTAGAACGACAGCGAATCGCTCCACTTGTAGACCAGCCCGGCGCGCGGCACCCAGGTCTGGCCGTTGATATCGGTGTTTTTCACGAACGGGCGACCGCGTCCGGCAAGCTGGTCGTAGAGCTGGTAACGGGCGCCGGCGACGAATATCCAGCGATCGGTCAGATGCAGCGAATCCTGGATGAACGCCGACTGGGTTTCGATGCGGTCGGTCTGGTCGCTGTCGCTGGCGACCACGGTGGTGGGCACCGGAACCTGGCCGTAGACCGGCGCGTTGTAGTTCAGCTGCTGACGGGTGGTCTGGCGGATGAGGTCCTCGCGGAAGAACTTGCGGTACTCGTGGTCCACGCCCATCAGCAGGTCATGTTGCATGCCGCCAAGCTCGATCTTGCCGTCCAGGTCGAAGGTGGCGAAGTGCTCGGTGCTGACGGCGCCACGGGTGCCGTCGAGGCGACGGATAACGGTGCCGTCGTTGTTCACCCGGGTCACCCGCGCCTGGTAGTCGTCGTAGGTGTCGCGGTTGTAGCTGTAGGCGAAATGGGCGTTCCAGTCGTCATTCAGGCGGTGCGCAACGTCGAAGATGGTCAGGTCCGAGCGGCCCTCGGTGATGTTGTAGGGCTCGTCCAGACGGCGCTCGGCAGGAATCGCCAGGGGCTTGCCGTTGACGAACACCGTGCCTCGGTCGAAGGGCACGCGGTACTCGCGATGCTCGTAGCTGAGATTGATCGTGGTGTCCTCGCCGAACCAGGCGAAGGACGGTGCGATGGTTTTCTCGCGGCTGTGGCCGAAGTTGCGCCAGTAGTCGGCATCGTCATAGTCGGCGATCAGGCGGTAGGCCAGGCCGGTTTCACTCAGCGGGCCGGTGACATCGAGCTGGCCACCACTGCCGTTCTTGCCGTCGCCATAGGTGGACGCACGGCCGGTGATGGCGTGGTAGGCCGTAAGCTGCGGTTTCTTGCTGATGACGTTGATCACCCCGCCCGGATCGAGAATGCCGTAGAGCATGGAGGCCGGCCCCTTGAGCACTTCGACGCGGTCGGCCGTGGCGGTGAGGTTGCGGCCCTGGATGGTGCGCATGCCGTCGCGCAGGATCGAGCCGTCGCGGTTGTCGCCGAAGCCACGCTTCATCACCGCATCCAGGGTGCTGCCGAGGGTGTTGGCCTGGGTGATGCCGCTGACGTTGAACAGGGCATCGTCGAGGTTATGCGGTTGCTGGTCTTCGAGCACCTGGCTGGGCACCACCGCAACGGCCTGGGGAATTTCCAGCAGCGGCGTCTCGGAACGCATGATCGAGGTCTCGGGCGGCGGCTGGTAGCTGTCCACCCGGCTCAGGCGCGAGTCGATGTTCACCGCATCCAGTTTCAGGGCGCCATCGTTGCCGCTCGGTTCCAGGGTCAGGGTGCCGGCGCCCGCCTGGCGCCAGGTGAAACCGGAACCGGCAAGCAGCCGGCCAAGGGCTTCGTTCGCGCTCATACGGCCATTCACCGCCGGGGCAGTGAGCCCGTAGGGCGCATCGACGGTATAGACCACGCTGAGGCCGGTGACACGGCTGAAGGCATTCAGTGCCTGGGGCAGCGGCTGGGCGGGAATCGCGAAGTCGTAGGCCGTTGCGCTGACCTGCGCCGAGGCCGCCTGGGCCAAGCCCGCCGCCAGCGGCAGCAACGCCCCCGCCAGCAGCAGAGAGGCCATCCCCAGGCCCCTGAGCCCACCACCTTGCACCCGCGTTGTCCTGTACTTCATGAGGTCGTTCACCCTTGGCGTATTGGCTTCTTGTTTGCGAATAACTCGCATTACAAGCACTACACGGATGCCGCCATGAAGTACCTCAGTGACCACGCGAAAAAGTTTCGGGAAGCCCGGTTACACCCGTCGGGAGCGTTCATTCGCAACTGGCCCCTGTTGCCTTCCAGGGCCAGCTTGCAGCGTGCTTGGCGAATGAATCCGCCCCTACAAGGTTTCCCTGGAAGCAAAGGCCTCAGCGCAGGACCATCACCCGCCCCAGCAATTCATCCTGCTCGAACCCCACCACCGCTTGCAGCGAGGCGAGCACCGCCGCCGGATCGTTGCTGGGGAAACTGCCGCTGATGCGCCGGCTGGCCAGATCGCGGTCGAGCAGGACGATGCGGCCGGGGTAGTAACGATCCAGCTCGGCCAGCACCTCGCCCAAGGGCGTGCGGTAGAAGGTCAGGCGACCTTCGCGCCAGGACAACTGCGCCGGAGCGTCCACCGCCTCCACGGTACCGGCCCGGCCGTCCGTGAAGAGCACTTGCTGGCCGGCGCCCAACACCTGTTGCGCATCGCCGGGATGGGCGCGCACGCCGACGCGGCCCTGTTCCACCGTAACCCGCGCACCGGCCGGTCGCAGGCGCACTTCGAAACGGGTGCCGAGTACGCGTGCCTCGCCGCCGTTGGCCGTGACCACGAAGGGAACCTGCCCCGGCGTGACCCTGAAGAAAGCCGCCCCACGACGCAGTTCCACCTCGCGGACCTGGGCGCCGTAGTGGATGGCCACCGCGCTGTCGGCATCCAGGGTGAGCACCGAGCCATCGGCCAGGGTGACGTCGCGCACCTCACCGGCGGCCGTTACGTGGTCGGCGCCGAGGTCGTCCAGCCGATACAGGGGTTGCCAGCCCCCCGCCCAGACCACCAGCAACAGACTCGCGGCCATGGCCAGGGCGGCGCCCCAGCGGCCTGCGCGACGACGCGGCGGGGCGTCCATGCGCGCCAGCAACGCATCCAGTTGCTCGGCTTCGTCGACCGCCAGGCGCGAGGCGCCGGGCTGGGTCATCCGCCAGAGATCCTCGGCACGGGTATACGCGTCGACATGCTCGGGCGCTGCGTAGAGCCACGCTTCGAACGCCTCGCGCAGGGCTGGCGCCGGCTGCCCCTGTAAACGTCCGAGCCAGAGCCAGGCGACCTGATCCAGGTCGGACTCGGGGCCGCCCTCGACGGCGCGCAATGGCGGTGGTTTGAGGCTCATGGCTTGGCGCTCCGGCTGCTGTGACGCGCCTGTGCGGCCTGGGTGAGGCTCGCCTTGCAGGCATCCAGGGCGCGCATCATATGTTTTTCCACCGCGCTCTGGGTCAGCTCCATGGCACGGGCGATCTCACCGTAGGTACGGCCATGAATGCGGTTGAGCAGGAAGATCTGCCGCGTCCGCTCCGGCAGCCCGCGCAGGGCCGCCTCCACATGGCGCAGCTCGCTGCCGGCTTGCAGGGCGGCCTCGGGCGAGGCGGGCTCGGCCAGGTGCTGCTCGGGCAACAGCGCGTTCTCGGCGCGGCTGCGCGAACCCTCGCTGCGCATATGGTCGATGGCCATATTGTGGGCGCTACGCAGCAGGTAACTGCCCAGGTCCTCCACCGGCGTATCAGGCCGACGCCAGAAGCGCAGGAACAGGTCCTGCACCAGGTCCGCAGCCGTGGCCCGGCACCCCACCTTGCGGCGGACTACCGCTTCCATCTGTTGCCGGTGGGCCAGGAAGGTCCGCAGGAAATCCTCGCGGCGCAGGAGCTCGCCGGACGCATAGGCGTCACTCGGCGGGGCATCGGCCGGGGAAGGACGTTCGGACATGGCGGCTGACGCGGAATCGGCTGAGGCTGGAAAGGCAGAAAATGATAATGCTTATCAAATAGACTTGCATAGCGAAGTGACGGGTGTAGGGGTTCTGCTGGTTGGGTTTCGCCCTGCCCAACCGACAGGAGAACCGTGATGCGCCGGTTCAATCCGCCAAGACGATCTGGTTCTTTCCGCCGCGCTTGGCCTGGTACATGGCCGCATCGGCACGGGCGTAGAGGCTGTCGAGGTTGCCGTCGTCGCGAAGATTCGCCAGGCCCTGGCTGACGGTGACGCCAAAGCTTTTGCCGTCGACTGTGAAGCCCATCCGCTGCACTTCGCGCTGCAGGCGCTCGGCGATCTGCCACGCCAGCTCCGGCGGACAACCAGGCAGGACGGCGGCGAACTCCTCGCCGCCGATGCGACCGAACAGGTCGCCCCGGCGCAGGGTGTTGCTGCCGCACTGGGCGATGCGCTGGAGCACCTGGTCGCCGGTCTGGTGGCCGTGGGTGTCGTTGATCTTCTTGAAGTCATCGACGTCCAGCAGGATGAACGCCAGCGGGCTGCCGAACTGGATCGAGTGCTCGAACTCACGCTGGGCGCATTCGAAGAAGTGCCGGCGGTTGCTGCTTTTGGTCAGCACGTCGGTGGTGGCCAGGCGATGCAGTTCGCCTTCCAGCTGCTTCTTCTCGGTGATGTCTTCGGCGATACCGACGACTATGGTCGGCTGGCCTTCACCGCCGCCTTGGCTGACGAAGCATTTGTCGCTGATCCAGCGCAGCTGGCCGTCGGCGCGAATGATGCGGTACTCGCGGGCCTCGATGGCGCCCTTCTCCAGCACCTCGGCAAAACTCTGCGCGGCGTACTCGAGGTCGTCCGGGTAGATGCAGTTGCGCCACTCGTTGTAGTCCGCCAACAGCAGGGCAGCGGAGCGGCCGAACATGCTCTCGTAGGCCGGGCTGACATAGATGATGCGCTGCGCCTCCCAGTCGAAGGCCCAGAGCACCGCATTCACACTGCCCAGGAGGCTGCTGTAGATGGCCTCGCGCTCACGCAGCCGCTCCACCTCGCCCCGGCTGTGCAACAGGGCAAGGGTGAGTTTTTCCAGTTCGCTTGGCGATTCGAGGGACGTTTCCATTCGGCCGCTACCTTCATAGGACCTGCCTTGGACAGATTAGGCAGGCAAAAGTGCGTCCGGCAATCCACCCGACGGTCAGGCATGACTGGCATGACGGAAGGCAGCGAACCGATTGAGCAACCGGTGCAGGGCGAACACCGCCACCAGGGTGATGAACACCGCCACGCACACCGAACTCAGGCGATAGGCAATGGAATAGACCACGTCGTGCTGCGGCGTGAGGTACTGGCCGAAGACGATGGCCAAGGTGGTCAATGCACCGAAGCCGATACCCTGGGCGCCTTCCAGCACATGCAGTCGCGCGCAGCAGAAGGCCGCCGTCCAGTACATCAGGGTGACCAGCGGCAGCACGTCGTAGTGGCTGTAGAGCACCAGTTGCAGCACCAGCCCGATGGCGCAGCCGAGCAAGGTGCCCAGGGCCCGGATGCGTCCGGCGAAGCGGATGCCGTTCCAATGCATGGGGAACAGCACCAGGATCGAGGCCACCTGGGCCGACAGCGAGTCCTGCAGGTCGAAGCTCTGGAACAGCATGAACGACAGGGTGGCGATGGTCGCTCCGAGCACCGCCTCGTGGCGCTGGCTGGGCTGGTCCTTGGCCGGCATCGGCCTGGGGGGTCGTGGCTCGGCGTCGGGGAAGAGGAAGAACATCAACCAGGCAATCAGCACCGTCAGGCCGGCGGCCACCAGGTTGCTCGTCACCAGGTCGTAGAGGTGCGTATCCGGATAGCTGGCGAAGTGCAGCTGGATGGAAAGGAACACGCTCCCCAGGGCGCCGAACATGAAAGACGAGCCCTGCGCCATCAGGCGGAAGCGCCAGAAGAAAGCGAGGAACGCCAGCGGCACCATCAGTTGCGGGCGGTCGCCGAACAAGCCGTAGATCACCAGCACCTCGATGCTCACCACCACCGCCTGGAGCAGGAACTGGCGGACGACGTGGGCATTGATGCTCGGCGTAAGGCCGAGCAGGAGCATGGGATAGACGCAGAAGAACGAACCATTGTCCCAGCCCATCAGCTTGCAGATGAACAGCCCGAGGGTTCCGCCACCGGCCAGGCGCAGGCACTGGCGCAGGTCGTTCTCGGTCAGCGCGGTCCGGCGACTCATCAGTACACGTAATGCAGGAGGCTGATGACGGCGATCTGCAGACGGCCGAACAGGTCCGCCAGGCGCGAGTCGCGCGGGTAGAGCTGGACCGTGGCCTTGGCGCCGCTGGGCAGGTTGTAGGGCAGCGCCTCGATCAGGCTAACGTGCAGGCGCTGGCGCTGGGCATCGCGCACCCAGCGGTCGGAAACAGCGGGGGCGGCCAGGTCACCGTTGGCGTCGAGCTGACCTTCCTTCACGCCGGCGTCGATGGCACTGACCTTAGCCGCGAAGATGTGCCCGGGCAGGGCGTCGAACACCACCGAGGCGCCGTCCTCCAGACGCACGTAGCGCAGGGCCTTCTCGCGGAAGTCCGCGCTGATGTCCGCGTCATCCGCGACCAGTGCCGCCACCGGGTTGCCGGCGTGCAGGAAGGCGCCGGGGGAGAGTTGCAGGTTGCTCAGGGTCCCCGCCCGTTCGGCACGCACTTCGCTGTACGCCAGTTGCAGACGGGCCTGGTCCAGGGCATTGCGCGCCTGGCGCAGGCGCAGGTTGTCGTCGCCGCTGGCGCCGCGCTGGGCCGCCAGTTCCCGAATGCGTGCAGCAGCGGCGGCCAGCTTGGCCTGGGCGGCCTGCCGCTGGGCTTCGGTCTGTTCATAGAGCTGGCGCGACACGTGCTGGCTCTGCACCAGGCGGCCGAGGCGCGCCGTCTCACGCTGCAACTCGCTGGCCGAGGCCTGGGCGGCAACCTGCTCGGCACGGGCGGCGGCGATGGCGGCGTCGAGTTGAAGGTTGTCCTGTTCGGCCTGTTCCAGCGCCAGCTCGGCGGAGCGCACGGCGAGTCGAAAGGGTTCCGGGTCGAGGCGGAACAGCAACTGGCCGACCGCGACGTGCTGGTTGTTGGTGACGGCGACGTCCAGCACCTGGCCGTCCACGCGAGGAGCGATTCGCAGCACCGGGCGGGTCAGTTGCGCCTGCGGTGTGATGGGCATCCACAGGTCCGCCGCAAGGAAATAGGCGAACAGCAGGACGAACAGGACGATGGCCGCCTGAACCCGACGGGCGAAGCTTTGATCCGGAGTCATGCGTACCTCGAAGGGACCCGCGGAGCACGCGGGTGGGAATGACGGGAACGGCAAGACCTCGGCCATTGCCGCTTAGGGGTACGAAGTATATTTATCGAGGAATCGTGGATAATCTCGCGATTGCGAGAAGCAGCCTTACACGGGGAGTAACAATGGACACGCTCCACAGCATGCGGGTTTTCGTGCGGGTGATAGACACCGGCAGCTTCACCGCCGCCGCACAGGCCATGGACCTGTCCACCGCCCAGGTGTCGCGCCTGGTGTCGGAGCTGGAGCAGCAGCTCCAGGCCCGCCTGTTGCACCGCACCACCCGCCGCCTGGCACTGACTGAAGTGGGCGAGCGCTACCTGCAGCGCTGCCGGCAGATCCTCGGCGAAGTAGACGAAGCTGCTGCCGAAGCCCGTGGTGCGCATCTCAAGCCGCATGGGCGACTGCGCGTACACACCATGACCGGCCTCGGCCTGCAGCACCTCACCGCCCTGGTGGCGCGCTACAGCGAGCGCTATCCCGAGGTGGTGGTGGAGCTGACCCTGTCGCAGCGCACCCCCGACCTGCTGGAAGACGGTCATGACGTGATCATCACCTTCGCCCGAGAGCTGCCCGACTCGCAGATGGTGGCCCAGGTGCTGGGGCCGATGTTCAGCGTGCTCTGCGCCGCCCCTGACTACCTGAAGAAGCACGGCGTGCCCATCGGGCCGGCGGACCTGCAGCATCACCGCTACCTGCGCCTGCTGGACCCGCTCTATGAGGACAGCTGGGTCTTCAATGGCGAACAGGGCGAATTCAACGTGCTGCCCGCCGAAAGCTTCCAGGTGAATGTGGCCGAATCCCTGGCCAAGGCCGCCCAGGCCGGCATGGGCGTCTGCCTGCTGCCTTCCTTTGTCGCCTGCCCGCACGTGCGCGAGGGCAAGCTGCTGCGGCTGCTGCCGGAGTACCGCCTGCGCGAGCGCAGTATCTATGCGATCTACCCGTCGCGGCGCTTCCTCGATGCCAAGATCAAGACCTGGGTGGAATTCCTCAAGGCCGAACTGCCGCCGCTGCTGGCCCAGGACGAGGCGCTGCTCGAAGACCCGAAGCAATGGGCAATCAACTCGAAATTGTTGCGTCGCGAGAAATAGTCATTCACTGAAAGCGCTATTTTTCGCCTGTCATGACCTCCCTAAGATGGCGCCATGTTTCGCAAGAAACCATCCAAGAGGTTCAAGATATGCAACGTAACCTGATTTTTACTGCCGTTTTCGCCGTATTTACCCTGTTTTTCTCGCAGCTGACCCTGGCCGAAGAATCCAACGCCTTTGTTGCACGTAATGCAGCGCTGGCCGAGCAGCGCGCCGACGCCGCCCAGCAGCAGGCCATCGCCAAGCAAGGCGCCGAGCAGCAGAAGCAGTCCGACGTCCACCAGGACAGCTGATCCCTGCCCCTCCCCGTTCTCCACCTCCTGACGTTGATGCGTGACAGCTCCTATATCAACGTCCTGTTCAGGCCGCTCACGATGAGCGGCCTTTTTTTGCCTGCGGGAAATGCCGTGCGGGTGGGGTGCCTCGCGGAGCAGCTGCGCTGCCCTTGGCGATGTATCCACAAAAAGCCAGAAAGCAAAAAGGCCGGCGTGTCTGCCGGCCTTTTCGTTGGTGCTGTCCCGTGTCAGGCGGTGGCCGGACGCAGGGAGTAGGTCTTCAGCTGTTCGGCGAAGTCACGCAGGGACTGGATGCCGCTGGCTTCGGCCTCATGCACCCACTGCTTCATGGCTTCGAGCATGTCGTGGCCGTTGGCGCTGGTCTTGACCCAGATCTGCTGCAGCGCCAGGCGCTTCTCGTAGATCACCTTCAGGGCCTGGCTCTGCTCCAGCATGGCGGCGATACGCGCCTGGTGGCCTTCGTCGAGCAGGCTGGTCTCGCGGGAGAGCAGGCGCTTGGCGCGGCGGAACGAGTGGCGAACCGATGCGTCGGCCTTGGCCAGCTCCTGCTTCACCAGCGGGCCGATCACCAACTTGCGGTACTGGGCCATGATCTGGAAGCGGTTGTTGAGGATGGCCATGGCGGTATCCATGTCCAGGTTGCCCTTGCCTTCGACGCGATGGGCAATGGGGGCGACGCGCTGCACCTTGGCCATGCCCAGCAGGCTGAACAGCTTGATCCAGGCCCAGCCCATGTCGAACTCCCACTTCTTCACCGAGAGCTTCGCGGAGTTCGGGTAGGTGTGGTGGTTGTTGTGCAGCTCTTCGCCACCGATGAGGATGCCCCAGGGCACAAGGTTGGTGGCGGCATCGCGGCATTCGAAGTTGCGGTAGCCGATGGCATGGCCCAGGCCGTTGATGACGCCGGCGGCCCAGACGGGAATCCACATCATCTGGATGGCCCAGATGGTGATGCCGCCCGCGCCGAATAGCGCCAGGTCGATCAGCGCCATCAGGGTCACGCCACCAATGGGGTAGCGGCTGTAGACGTTGCGCTCCATCCAGTCATCCGGGCAGTTCTTGCCGTAGATGCGCAGGGTTTCTTCGTTCTTGGCCTCTTCCTGGTAAAGCTCGGCGCCCTTGCGCAGGACGGTCCAGACGCCCTTGACCACCGGGCTGTGGGGGTCGTCGGCGGTTTCGCACTTGGCGTGGTGCTTGCGGTGGATGGCGGTCCACTCGCGGGTGTTCATGGCCGTGGTCAGCCACAGCCAGAAACGGAAGAAGTGCTTGAGCGCAGGATGCAGCTCCAGCGAGCGGTGCGCGGAGTAGCGGTGCAGATAGACGGTGACGCTGACGATGGTGATATGGGTCATCACCAGGGTGACCGCCACCAGTTGCCACAGCGACAGGTCGAGAAAACCGTTGTACCACATGGATGGAGTTGCCTCGGGTGAAGTGATCGGGGCTTGTAGCGCTAGCTACGCTCGGATTATCACAAAGCCCCCGGAGAAAACCATCCCGTCTTTTAGATAGAAGCCCCCCGGTCGTCGGTTGCCCCTATAATGCGCATCCTCACGTTTTGCCCAAGCCAGGAAGGCCGCGCCCATGCGTTCCAAGTTCAGCGCCCTCAGACTGGTGCTGCCCTACTTCATTCTTGCCAGCCTCTGGGTACTGTTCAGCGACCGTGTACTGGTCGGCCTGGTGGGCGACCGCGCGCTACTGAACGAGTTGCAGACCGCCAAGGGCCTGTTCTTCGTCCTGGTCACCAGCCTTCTGCTGTTCGGCCTGGCGTGCATGCACCTGCGCAGCCTGAAGGGCTACCTGGACGCCCGCCGCGCCCACGAAAGCAGCCTGCGCCAGGCCGCCGCGGTGTTCGACAGCACCCAGGAAGGCGTGCTGGTCACCGATGCCGATAGCCGCATCGTGCACGTCAATCGCGCCTTCGCCCGCATCACCGGCTTCGAGGAGGCCGAGGTGCTGGGCAAGAACCCGCGGATCTTCAGCTCCGGCCGCCACGAGCCGGCCTTCTACAAGGCCATGTGGCACGCCCTGGAGAACCGCAGGGAATGGAGCGGCGAAGTGTGGAACCGGCGCAAGAACGGCGAGATCTACCCGCTCTGGCAGAACCTGCGCGCCATCCATGACGAGGAAGGCCGGTTGACCCATTACGTGGCGGTGTTCTCCGACATCAGCGCCATCAAGCGTTCCCAGCACGAACTGGACTTCCTCGCCCACCACGACCCGCTGACCAGCCTGGCCAACCGCCTGCTGTTCACCGAACGCGTCGAGCAGGTGCTGGAGCGTGCCCGCCGCGAACAACAGCGTGGTGCCGTCCTCCTGCTGGACCTGGACCATTTCAAGCACATCAACGAAAGCCTCGGCCATTCCCAGGGCGACCTGCTGCTGAAGATGGTCGGCGTCCGCCTGCAGGGCCTGCTGGAAGGCGGCATGACCCTGGCTCGCCTCGGTGGCGACGAATTCGGCCTGCTCTGGGACAACTGCCCCCAGGCCGACCAGACGGCGGCCCTGGCCGAGCGCATCCGCAGCGAGCTGGCGACCCCGTTCCGCCTGGGTGGCCAGGACATTTTCATCAGCACCAGCCTGGGCATAAGCCTGTTTCCGAACGACGACTCCACTGTCGAGCAAGTGATGCGCAATGCGGACTCGGCACTGTTCAAGGCCAAGAGTGCGGGGCGCGATTCCTATGCGTTCTACAGCCAGGAGCTGACCGAGCAGGCGCGCCAGCGTGTCGAGCTGGTCAGCGCCTTGCGCCGGGCACTGGAGCACGACCAATTGCGCGTGCACTACCAGCCCATCCGGCGCCTGGCCGACAACCACCTGATCGGCTTCGAAGCCCTGGTGCGCTGGGAACATCCCCAGCGCGGCCTGGTGCCACCGGGTGAGTTCCTGCCGATTGCCGAAGAAAGCGGACTGATCGGCCACATCGATGCCTGGGTGCTGGAACAGGCCTGCCGGCAGATGCAGCAGTGGCGGGTCCAGGGCCATGAGCTGACCTTCATTGCCGTCAACCTGTCATGCCGCCTGTTCCGCCGCACCGAGCTGTATGACGATGTGGCTCGCGTGCTATCCGCCACCGGCCTGGAGCCGAAGTATCTGGAGCTGGAAATTACCGAAGGCGCTGTGATGGAGGCCCCGGAAACCGCCGAGGCCCTGCTATCGCGCCTGCGCGACCTCGGCGTGCGGCTGGCCATCGATGACTTCGGCACCGGCTACTCCTCGCTCCAGCGCCTCAAGCGCCTGCCGGTGCACAAACTGAAGATCGACCAGAGCTTCATTCGTGGCCTGCCGGCCGACCCGAATGACATCGCCATCGCCCGCGCCGTTACCGCCCTGGGGCACAGCCTGGGCCTCAGCGTGCTGGCCGAGGGGATCGAGGAAGATGCCCAGGCCGACTTCCTTCGCGAGCTGGGCTGCGACTACGGCCAGGGCTATCTGTTCAGCCGCCCGCTGCCAGTGGAAGAGGTCGAGCGGCGCTGGCCGGCCGCCTGATAGTCCTTGCAGGACCACTGCACGCATGGCCCTCACCGCGCCTGGCGAGCCGGGTGCATCTCACACAGATCAATACTTTTGGTTATATAAAAATTCTTAAACAGTATTTTTAAGAATAAACCAACCCTGCCTAATATTCGCTCCACGCCACGCGGAACCCCTTCCCCGTCCATCGCCGCGGGCCCCATTTCAAGGAGCACGACCATGAGCGCATCCCTTCGTAGCGTGGAAGGCCAGGACGAAGCCAGCATCTTGCGCGAAATCCAGAGTGCCCTGCTTGGCCTGCGTTTCGGCTCGGTGGAGATCACCGTGCACAACGGCCAGGTGGTGCAGATCGAGCGCAAGGAAAAATTCCGCCTGCAGCAACCAACCCCACGCAACAGCTGATCCACCGAACTCTTCCGAGCCCTGCGCAGCAGGCTCGAGGCCCGACCGGACAGCCGGAGGGCGTATCGACGAAAAACCAGCCAACACAAAAATCCAGTTCCAGGAGCTTGATAATGTCGATTCGCCGTTTCGCCCTCGCCGCCCTCGCCAGCGCCTTGATCGCCGGCCCGGCCGCCGCCGCCACCGAACTGCTCAACGTGTCCTACGACCCGACCCGTGAGCTCTACCAGGAATACAACGCTGCCTTTGCCAAGCACTGGAAGGCCGAAGGCGGCGAGGATGTGAAGGTGCAGCAATCCCACGGTGGCTCCGGCAAGCAGGCCCGCGCCGTGATCGACGGCCTGAAGGCCGACGTGGTGACCCTGGCGCTGGCCGGCGACATCGACGAGCTGCAAAAACTCGGCAAGCTGGTCCCGGAAAACTGGCAGGCCCGTCTGCCGGACAACAGCACCCCCTACACCTCGACCATCGTGTTCCTGGTCCGCAAGGGCAACCCCAAGGGCATCAAGGACTGGGGCGACCTGACCAAAGAGGGCGTGGAAGTCATCACCCCGAACCCGAAGACTTCCGGCGGCGCCCGCTGGAACTTCCTCGCCGCCTGGGCCTGGGCCAAAAAGCAGTACGGCAGTGACGCCAAGGCCCAGGAATACGTGAAGGCGCTGTACCAGCACGTACCCGTGCTGGATACCGGCGCCCGTGGCTCGACCATCACCTTCGTCAACAACCAGATCGGCGACGTGCTGCTGGCCTGGGAGAACGAAGCCTTCCTGGCCCTGAAGGAACAGGGTGGCGAGAACTTCGAAATCGTCGCACCGAGCCTGTCGATCCTCGCCGAGCCGCCGGTATCGGTCGTGGACAGGAACGTCGACAAGAAGGGCACCCGCAAGGTCGCCGAAGCCTACCTGCAGTACCTGTACAGCGAGGAAGGCCAGCGCATCGCGGCAAAGAACTTCTACCGGCCGCGTAACGAGAAGGTCGCGGCCGAGTTCGCCAGGCAGTTCCCGAAGCTGGACCTCGTGACCGTGGACAAGGACTTCAACGGCTGGAAGGAAGCGCAACCGAAGTTCTTCAACGACGGCGGCATCTTCGACCAGATCTACCAGGCGCAATAACGTTGATGGGTTTCGCAAGCTCTACCCATCCTACGAGACCAGTTCCGTAGGATCGGTAGAGCGGAGCGAAACCCATCGCGAGAGTTCCAGGGAAGGAGCGAAAACCAGGCCTGATCCACGGATCGGGCCTGTTTGCCGGATACGGCTCGACAGGGCCTGCTCCGGAAAACCAAGCGTTCCAACGCAGAGTAAGGACAGAACATGTCGCGACGCATTTCACCGGTCATACCCGGCTTCGGGCTGACCCTGGGATACACCCTGGTGTACCTCAGCCTGCTGGTCCTGATTCCCCTCGGTGCCCTGTTCCTCAAGACCACCGAGCTGACCTGGCCTCAGTTCTGGACCATCATCAGCGCCCCTCGCGTGCTCGCCGCCCTCAAGCTCAGCTTCGGCACCGCGCTGGCCGCCGCCGTGATCAACGGCCTCATCGGCACCCTGCTGGCCTGGGTGCTGGTGCGTTACGACTTCTTCGGCCGCAAGGTCATCGACGCCATGGTCGACCTGCCCTTCGCCCTGCCGACCGCGGTCGCCGGTATCGCCCTCACCGCGCTCTACGCACCGGCCGGCCTGGTGGGCCAGTTCGCTACCGACCTCGGTTTCAAGATCGCCTACACCCCGCTTGGCATCACCCTGGCGCTGACCTTCGTCACCCTGCCCTTCGTGGTGCGCACGGTGCAGCCGGTGCTGGCGGACATCCCCCGCGAAGTGGAGGAAGCCGCCGCGTGCCTGGGCGCCAAGCCGTTGCAGACTTTCCGCCATGTGCTGCTGCCGGCCCTGCTCCCCGCCTGGCTGACCGGTTTCGCGCTGGCCTTCGCCCGCGGCGTGGGCGAGTACGGCTCGGTGATCTTCATCGCCGGCAACATGCCGATGAAGACCGAGATCCTGCCGCTGCTGATCATGGTCAAGCTGGACCAGTACGACTACACCGGCGCCACCGCCATCGGCGTGCTGATGCTGGTCGTCGCCTTCGTCCTGCTGCTGCTGATCAACCTGCTGCAGCGCCGTATCGAGACCCCTTGAGGAGAAGGCCATGAGCACCGCAAGCCTGACCGCCGCGTCCTCCGCCAATGCTGCCCGCCGGGGCAGCGCCTGGGGTCGTCGCATCCTGATATCCAGCGCCTGGCTGGCCTTCGCCTTGTTCCTGCTGCTGCCGCTGCTGGTGGTGCTGAGCGAAGCGCTGAAGCAAGGCCTGGGCACCTTCTTCACCGCCATCTTCGAGCCGGACGCCCTCTCCGCGCTGAAGCTGACCCTGATCGCCGTGGCCATCTCGGTGCCACTCAACCTGGTGTTCGGCGTGGCCGCCGCCTGGTGCGTGAGCAAGTACGAGTTTCGCGGCAAGAGCCTGCTGGTGACACTGATCGACCTGCCGTTCTCGGTGTCGCCAGTGATCGCCGGCCTGATCTACGTGCTGCTGTTCGGTGCCCAGGGTTACTTCGGCGAGTGGCTGCAGGACCGCGACATCCAGATCGTCTTCGCCGTCCCCGGCATCGTCCTGGCCACCCTTTTTGTGACCGTCCCCTTCGTCGCCCGCGAGCTGATCCCGCTGATGCAGGAACAAGGCACCCAGGAGGAAGAAGCCGCTCGCCTGCTGGGCGCCAACGGCTGGCAGATGTTCTGGCACGTGACCTTGCCGAACATCAAATGGGGCCTGATCTACGGCGTGGTGCTCTGCACCGCGCGGGCGATGGGCGAGTTCGGCGCGGTGTCGGTGGTTTCCGGACACATCCGCGGCGTCACCAACACCCTGCCGCTGCACGTCGAGATTCTCTACAACGAGTACAACCACGTCGCCGCCTTCAGCGTCGCCAGCCTGTTGCTGGCCTTGGCGCTAGGCATCCTGCTGCTCAAGCAGTGGAGCGAGTCGCGTCTGTCCCGTCTCAAGTCGAATGCTGATGAGGAGTAACCACCGTGAGCATTGAAATCCGCAACGTCAGCAAGAACTTCAACGCCTTCAAGGCCCTCGACGTGATCAACCTGGATATCCACAGCGGCGAGCTGGTGGCGCTGCTCGGGCCCTCTGGCTGCGGCAAGACCACCCTGCTGCGGATCATCGCCGGCCTGGAAACCCCGGACGCGGGCAGCATCGTGTTCCACGGCGAGGACGTCTCCCAGCACGACGTGCGCGATCGCAACGTCGGCTTCGTGTTCCAGCACTACGCACTGTTCCGTCACATGACGGTATTCGACAACGTCGCCTTCGGCCTGCGCATGAAGCCCAAGCGCGAGCGTCCGAGCGAGTCGGCCATCAAGGCCAAGGTCCACGAGCTGCTGAACATGGTGCAGCTGGACTGGCTCGCCGACCGCTACCCGGAGCAGCTCTCCGGTGGCCAGCGCCAGCGCATCGCCCTGGCCCGCGCCCTGGCGGTGGAACCGAAGATCCTGCTGCTGGACGAGCCCTTCGGCGCCCTCGACGCCAAGGTGCGCAAGGAGCTGCGCCGCTGGCTGGCGCGCCTGCACGAGGAGATCAACCTGACCTCCGTGTTCGTCACCCACGACCAGGAAGAAGCCATGGAAGTGGCCGACCGCATCGTGGTGATGAACAAAGGTGTGATCGAACAGATCGGCTCGCCCGGCGAGGTTTACGAGAACCCGGCCAGTGACTTCGTCTACCACTTCCTCGGCGACTCCAATCGCCTGCACCTGGGCGACGACCAGCATCTGCTGTTCCGCCCCCACGAAGTGTCGCTGTCGCGCTCCGATGTGGACGAACACCGCGCCGCCGAAGTCCGTGACATCCGCCCCTTGGGCGCCATCACCCGGGTAACCCTGAAGGTGGACGGCCAGGATGAGCTGATCGAGGCCGAAGTGGTGAAAGACCACGACAGCCTCGTAGGCCTGGTACGCGGCGAAACGCTGTTCTTCAAGCCCAAGGCCTGGCAGAAGGCGGCGGGGTTCTGAACCTGGCCGCCTGACCGCAGGTTGGGCTGAGCGCCGCGCAAAGCCCAACGCAGCGCTGCCCTTCACGCAGTCACACTCGGGCAACGGCGCAAGCCGAAGAACTCCAGCTCCGCGAGCACGGCCACCGCCACCGCCTGGCCGATCACGAAGACCTTGCCCAGCAGGGTCGGCTCCACCCAACCGAGGGCGAGCAGCGAGAGGCTGTCGATCACCCACACCGCATTGATCGCCAGCACTGCCCAGATCCAGCCGCGCCGCACGGTTGTGCGATTGGCCAGCCAGCCGAGGACGAGCGCGAAGGGCAGCAGGCCGATACCCGCGCCCAGCAGCAGCGAACGCGGCAGGCCCAGCAGTTCTTCGAGCGGTCCGGCGGCCAGCGCGAGCAGCAGGCCCATGGCGCCGCTGGCCAGGGCATCGGCTTGCAGGGCACGGCGCAGCAGCGGGGACATGTCGAGATGAGTCATGGTGGTTCTCCTGTCGATGGGGCGCCGACCTGGCGCTTGGCGACAGATTTCCGCGAAACCCGCAGCGGGTCGATTACCTGCCAGGTAATGGCCGAGCTTCCCTCCCTGGACTATCGTCGGTGCCATGAATACATCTGCCCACCCCGTCGGCGCCCTGTTGCGCCAATGGCGCCAGCGGCGCCGCCTCAGCCAGCTCGACCTCGCCTGCGACGCGGAGATTTCCACGCGTCACCTGAGTTTCGTCGAGACCGGCCGCGCCCACCCCAGCCGCGAGATGCTGCTGCACCTGGCCGAGCAACTGGAGATTCCCCTGCGCGAGCGCAACCGCCTGCTGACTGCGGCCGGCTATGCACCACTGTTCCCTCAGCGCGCGCTCGACGACCCGGCCCTGGCGGGTGCCCGTCAGGCGATCGATCAATTGCTCAAGGCCCACGAACCCAATCCGGCGCTGGCGGTGGACCGCCACTGGAACCTGCTGGCGGCCAACGGTTCCGTTGCGCCCCTGCTCTCGGGCGTGGCACCTGAACTGCTGGCGCCACCACTCAACGTGCTGCGCGTGTCGCTTCATCCACAAGGCCTGGCACCGCACATCGTCAACCTCGGCCAATGGCGCGCGCATCTGCTGGAGCGCCTGCAGCGGGATATCGAGGTCAGCGGCGACCGCGAACTGCAGGCCCTGTTCGATGAACTCGCGGACTACCCCGCCCCGCCTCCGCCAGCCGGCTTGCCCAGCGATGCCGTGCTCGTGCCGCTGCAACTGCGAACGCCGTTGGGCGTCATCAGCTTCATCAGCACCATCACGGTGTTCGGCACTCCGGTGGACGTCACCCTCGCCGAGTTGGGGCTGGAGACCCTGTTTCCCGCCGACCCGTCCAGCGCGGCGCTGCTGCGCAAACTGCTGGACGGCGCCTGAAAACATCGATCGCCCCACAGCAAATCACTCTTTCGGGTAATAGCCTCCAGGCCACGACACAGTAGGCTGTGCCGGCACCTCCAACGACTCCTCAGAACAACAAGAACAGGAGCACCCGCCATGATCCGCAAGGTTCTGCTGTACCCGCTGTTGGGCCTTCTCCTAGGCCTCGCCCTGCCTGCACCCGCAACCGAGCTGGCACCGCTGGAACTCGCGCAGGTGCACGCCTGCCGCGCCACCAGCAGCCTGCTGCTGTTCCGCGGCGAAGGCTTCCAGGACGCTCACTCGACCCGCATGCGCGACGACCTCAAGGCACTGGACGCCGCCTTCCAGCGCATCGCCGAGCCGAGCGAGGACCTGCGCAAGACCCGTGACTCACTTGTTACCCAACTCGATCGGGGCGTTTCCTTCGGCCACAAGGAAGAAGACGTGCCCTGGCGCTATCCCCAGGAACTGGCCAAGGCCCTGCGCGATTTCCTGATCGCCGCCCGCATCCAGGCTGGCGCCGCCGGGGTCGAGGATCTGCCGGCCAAGGTGGAATACCTGAACGTGCAGTACCTGAGCCGGGCCTACATCGGCACCTTCGAAATCGCCCGCGAGAACGGCGACACCTACATCGGTCAGGACGAGCGTCTGCTATTGCCGGACATCGACCAGGAACTGGCACCCCTGGATGACAAGGCCGACCCGGCTGTGGCCAAGCTGAAGACCCGCTGGAGCTTCCTGAAGGCGGCATTGAGCGATATGAACAGCCAGAGCAGCGCCCTGGTCAGCGCCTCCGGCCGGCCCTACGCGCCGATGGTGGTGGACCGTCATGCGCGGTCGATGAGCAGGCAGTTGCTGGCGCTGGGCGCCCTGCCCCCCGCTCCCTGATTGGTGGCACCAACCCTGTAGGGGCGAACTCATTCGCTATGCCTACGTTAACTGTTGCGAGAGATTTACCGTCGGGCCAAGAGCTTTGTAGGAGCTGGCTTGCCGGCGAAGCGGGGCCATTCGCTGGCAAGCCAGCTCCTACGGGCAATGCAGCTGCCTACAACATGTAATTCTGCCGTTGTGGGAGCGACCTCAGTCGCGAAGATCAGCGACAAGTCATGGGCGATACCGCGCGGCGGGCAGTACCCTCACCCCAGCCCTCTCCCAGAGGGAGAGGGCGCAATCCGTGCAGGTCGAATGGTGAGTGCCGGGAAACCATTGCTCAAACCGCCGCATTCTTCTCGCGAATGCAGGTCGGCCCCGCGCGCTCTTCCACGGCGTGCTCGACTTCCTTGCGCAGCCCCAGCAGGAAGCCCAGTTCGGCCACCACGAACAGCGGCCCGATGATCAGGCCCGTCAGGTCATCGACGAACGCCGGTTTGCGCCCTTCGTAGTAATGGCCGATGAACTGGATCACCCAGCCCACCACGAACATCCCCAGCCCGGCGCCAAGCCAGGCGGCAGTGCCCTGCACCGCGAGGGCGGCGCCTATCCACAGGCTGAGCGCGAGCAGCGCAGCCATCACCAGGCCGTAGCGCAGGTCGAGGCGGAAGTAGTACAGCGCCGATACCAGGCTGACCCCGGCCGCCGGCGACAACCAGAGGCCGAAGGCTTCGGTACCCGGGCGCGACAGCAACACGGCGACGGCGACCACGATCAGCGGAATGCCGACGAAGTGGGTGGCGATGTTGCGGCGGTCACGGTGGTACTCGGCGTACTGGCCAAGTTGGTCGATGAGGGTTTTCATTATTGTGTCCTCGGGTTGGCAGGCAGTTGCGTCGATAATGGCGCCACGCCCCAGGCAACCTCTGTCAGCTAGCCGACAAAGCCCATGACCCCATTCAAGCACCACCGCGATCTCCTGCTCACCGGCCAATGGTTCAGCCAGTTACCGGCACGCCTGCAGGACGACCTTCTGACCATGGCCCAGCTGCGCCAGCTGGAGCCTGGCCAACGGCTGTTCCGTCGTGGCGACCCACCCTGCGGGCTCTATGCCGTGCTAGATGGCGCGATCCGGGTCGGCAGCATCAGCGAGAGCGGCAAGGAGGCCTTGCTGGTGCTGGTGGAGCCACCGCACTGGTTCGGCGAAATCTCCCTGTTCGACGGCCAGCCGCGCACCCATGACGCCTTCGCCGAAGGCCCCGTGACCCTGTTCAACCTGCCCCAGGCACCGTTGCTGGCCCTCTTGCAACGACGGCCGGAGCACTGGCGCGATTTCGCCTTGCTGATGAGTCAGAAGCTGCGCCTGGCCTTCATCGCCCTGGAAGAGATGAGCCTGCTGCCGGCGCCCCAGCGCCTGGCGCGACGGTTGCTGATGATCGCCGAGGGCTATGGCGCAGGCACAAGCCAGCGGCGGGTCATTCACCTGGCCCAGGAGCAGTTGGCAATGATGTTGGCGATCTCCCGACAGACCACCAACCAGATCCTCAAGGAACTGGAAGCCCAAGGGGCCCTGCGCCTGAACTACGGGGAAATCGAGATCCTCGATCCAGAGCTGCTGCGCCACGCAGCCCAGAAACCCTAGGTCGGCAGTGAATTCTGTAGGGTGGGCTTCAGCCCACCGGCAGGGACCAATGGTGGGCCGAAGCCCACCCTACCGGTTCAGCGCAACAGGCTGTCCCGGTACTGGCTGGGGCTCTGTCCGGTCCAGCGCTTGAAGGCGCGGCTGAAGCTGCTGGTATCGGCGAAACCGAGCAGGTAGGCGACCTCGCTGATGGAACAGCGTGGGTCACGCATGTGCGACAGGGCCAGCGCCTGGCGGGTATCGCCCAGCAGTTGCTCGTAGCTGCAGCCCTCATCGGCCAGGTGTCGCTGCAGGCTGCGCAGGCTGAGGTGCAAGGTTTGTGCGATGCGCTCGGCGGAGGGCTCCCCGTTGGGTAGCTGAGCCTCCAGGCAAGCGCGCACCCTGCGCGACCAGGTGGGCTGCTGCAGCTGCTCCAGAGTGCGCTTGAGCACCGCTTCGTTGTGTTCGGCCAGCTCGGGGTTGGCGTCGTCCAGCAGTCGCTCGAAATCCTCCACCGCGAACTCCAGCCGATTCTCATCGGCGCCGAACACCAGCGGCGCGCGGAAGACGTCGTGCCACGGCTGCGGGTCCGCAGGCGCCGGTCGGCGCAGGTACACGGCCAGCGGCGCGTAGTCACGACCGATACGGTTGCGGCAGGTGCGGACATAGATGGCGACGAAGGCGTCCACCGCTTCCGGTGCGGGCTCGATACCGTCGGCGCGCACCCGCAGACGGAACAGGTAACGTTCGCCCTGGCGACTGAGGTCCAGCTCCAGGGCGTCGCTGACCACCTGGTGGTAACGCACGATGCGCTCGAAGACTTCCCGCAGGCTGGCGCTGGCCACCAGGGCATAGCCCAGGGCGTGGAAGGTGGTGGGGCTGACGTAGGTGGATATCTTCAAGCCCAGGGCCGGGTCGCCGCTGGCTGCTACCGCCAGCTCCCAGAGCCGGGTGGTGGCCGAAAGCGGGTAACGCGCATTGGGGTCGTCCATCAGCGCCGGGTCGAGTTGGGCCTGGCGGCACAGGTCGGCGCTGTCGAGCCCAAGCGCATCCAGCTGCTTGCGCAGGGCACGGGTCCAGCTGGCGAGGGTGGTGGGTTCGCTCATGCAGGTTGGCGTATCCGGTCAACAGGTTGGCGTGCTCGGTCGGGCGCGGCGACGGCCCGGAACGGCACAGTAGAACCATCTCCAACAAGAGGATGGAAGCATGTCCACCACGCCTGCAAGCCCCCGCACGCTGAATGACCAGCAGCGATCAGCGCATATTCGTGAAGTGGTGATGGCCCGCGGCAACGCGCTGCGCCAGCGCTACCCCGTGTTGAAACATCAGGACGCCATCGGCGCCGGCATTCTCGCCTTCGCCCTGGCCGGCATGGTCGGTTCCGCCCTGCTCTACCTGAACGAGCAGATCGCCTGGTGGGCCTGCCTGCTGCTCAATGCCTTCTTCGCGTCGCTGACCCACGAGCTGGAGCACGACCTGATCCACAGCATGTACTTCCGCAAGCGCAAGGTGCCGCACAACCTGATGATGGCGCTGGTCTGGCTGGCGCGGCCGAGCACCATCAACCCCTGGATACGCCGTCACCTGCACCTCAACCACCACAAGGTGTCCGGCACCGAGACCGACATGGAGGAGCGCGCCATCACCAACGGCGAACCCTGGGGCCTGGCGCGCCTGCTGATGGTGGGCGACAACGTGATGTCCTCGCTGATCCGCATGCTGCGAGCCAAGACCTGGGCGCACAAGCGCAGCATCCTCTGGCGCACCCTGAAGGTCTACGCGCCGCTGGCGCTGCTGAACTGGGGCACCTGGTACGTCTTCCTCGGCTTCCACGCCATCGACACCCTGGCCTGGGCCCTGAATGCGCCCATCGCCTGGTCGGCTGGAACCCTGGAAGCGATGCACCTCGTCAACATCGCAGTCGTGGTGCTGGTAGGCCCGAATGTGCTGCGCACCTTCTGCCTGCACTTCGTCAGCTCCAACATGCACTACTACGGCGATGTCGAACTGGGCAACGTGATCCAGCAGACCCAGGTGCTCAACCCCTGGTGGATGTGGCCGCTGCAGGCGTTCTGCTTCAACTTCGGCAGCACCCATGCCATCCACCACTTCGTGGTCAAGGAGCCCTTCTACATCCGCCAGATGACCGCGCCAGTGGCGCATAAGGTGATGCGCGAGATGGGCGTTCGCTTCAACGACTTCGGCACCTTCGCCCGCGCCAACCGCTGGAATCCGAAGGAGCAGGCGGCCACGCAACCGGCCCAACCCACCCTTGGTTAGGGCACCGGCGACCCAGCACCGCGCCTATGATCGCGACAACGCGCGCCTCCGGGCGCGTGCCTTCCCCGAGCACAGCTGCAAGCATGAGGTAGCGGCATGAAAACCTGGATTTGTGTGGTCTGCGGCCTGATCTACGACGAGACCAAGGGCTGGCCCGACGAGGGCATCCCGGCCGGCACCCCCTGGGCCGACGTGCCGGATGACTGGATCTGCCCGGATTGCGGCGTCGGCAAGAACGACTTCGATATGCAGGAAATCTGAGTGCGACGCGATTCAGGGCTCTCTCGTAGGATAGGTTGAGCGGAGCGAAACCCATCGCCGGATTGATGGGTTTCGCAGGCTCAACCCATCCTACATAGGTCATAACCGCAGGCTCAGCCGCGCCGCCAGCCCATTGTCCCGCGCGTCTTCGGCATAGGTGCCGTTGTAGAACAGCCCTACATAGGCCTGGTCGGTGAACTGGTAGTCCAGCCCCATATCCAGGCGGAAAGCGTCCCGGGTCAGTGCCACGGCGGCACCACTCTCGTCTTCCAACCGACTGTCACTGAACGCATGACGCCAGCCCGAGCTGATGCGTGCAGTCAGGCGCCGGCCCGATTCAAGCTCGATGCGCGTGGTGCCTCGCAGGCCGAAGGTGCTGTAGCCGATCTCGTCGCGCTGGCTGTCGATGGCGGCTTGTGAATCACTGTCCAGCCGCACATAGGCCAGCTCGCTGAAGCCCTCGGCGCTGAAGTCGCGGAAATCCAGGGAGTAGCTGAGCTCGCCGAATACCTGACCACTGTTCGCATCGGCGGCGCGCCGGTCACCATCATGACCACTCCAGGCCGCCCCCAGCTTTACGCCGATCTGGTTGTAGACCTTGGTGCCGGCATAGGCACCCAGATGCAGGCTGTGGATATCCGCGTCCGCGCCCTGCACCTCCACCGACGTTGCCGAATAGCCGCCCATTCCACCGACCAGCCAATTGCCCAGCTTGCGTTCGCTACCCAGCAGCAGCCCACCGACATCACGCTCCCGGCGCGGTGCGCGGTGGTCGGCGTCTACCGAACCATGGCTGCCGAAGGCGCGCGCCCAGGCGGGTGATTGCCCCTCCTCCAGCGGCGGTTCGCGGAAGGAGAAACGAATCTGCTGGATGCGCTCGGACGCGGCGTCGCGCACGAAGTGGCTGTCCTCCAACAGGCTGGCGCGGCTGGCGACAGCGAGGGAGTCGCCTAGGGCCGGTGCGGCCAGCAGCAAGGCGCACAGTCCGGCGAGGGTGGCGAGCGGCGATTGATCCTGACCCATGACGGGCATCTCCAGATGGGCGTGTGGATAACTCTAGCGCCATGCTGGGCGATTCAAATTCCCGAATCCACTCTCGACTTTCTGATTTGCCGGGAAATCGCCGCGCTGGCGCAATGGCCACCTGCATACAGACGGAGCCCCACCATGCGCCAGTCCCTCTCTCCAGGCTTCAACGCCCACGCCTCGATGCTGCTCTGGGCACTGTTGGTGGCGCTCTCGTTCTTTGCCGCCGCCGAGGTGAACCCCGCACTCGACGCGCTGCCGTTGACCGCACTGCGCCTGCTGCTCTCGGGCGGCCTGTTCCTGCCCTTTCTGCTGTTGCGCCGCCCCGGACTTCCCAACGGGCGCGCGCTGTTGGCCCACGTGGTGCTGGGCGGGCTGCTGGCGCTCTATTTCGGCAGCCTGTTCGAGGCACTGAAACACACCAAGGCACTGGACACCGCGCTGCTCTATGTCAGCGTGCCGCTGCTGACGCTTGGGAGTGAGCGGATGCTGCTAGGCAAACCGGTACTGCAACGACTGTGGCCAACCCTCGTCGCCGCCCTTGGCGCGCTAGCCCTGCTCGGGCTCGATAACGCCCACTTCGACGCCTACGCCTATGGCCTCTACGGCATCGGCTGCCTGGCCATGGCCATTTACGGCCCGCTCAGCCAGCGCCTCAAACCCTGGCTCGGTACTGAGCGCAGCGCCGCTTCCCTGGCCTGCGGCAACCTACTGGCCGGCGGCCTGCTGCTGGCCCTGACGGCGACCCTGGGCCAGCGCTGGGAGGGGCTGCAAGGCATTGCCCTGCGCGACATCGGCTGGCTGCTCTACCTGGCCTTGACCGCTACCCTGGCCACCTTCTGGCTGCTGCACCGAGCCATCCACTGGCTGCCCCCGGCCACGGTGATCGCCTACAGCTACCTCAGCGGCCTGTTCGCCCTGCTGCTGCAGTGCTTCTGGCTGCACCGGGCACCCGCGCCGCTGGCCTGGGCCGGCGCTGTGCTGATCGTCCTCGGCATGCTCTGGCTGGCGCGCCTGAGCCCGGCGCGCACGGCGACAGCCTGAGTGGCTTGCCATGTCGATCGGGGCAGGTTCTGATGGCGCTCCCGCTCAATGGATCCCCACCATGCTGCTCGCCAATGGACTGCGCAAGATCGATATCCAGGACTTGCTGGTCTTCCTCGAAATCTACGAGCGCCAGCACTTGGGCGACGTGGCGGAGGCGCTGAATCTCAGTGCCTCCAGCGTCAGCTACAGCCTGAAGAAGCTACGCGGCGCCCTGGACGACGAACTGTTCATCGCCACCCGCAGCGGCATGCGCCCCACCCGCAAGGCGATGGCCATGCGCCCCCACGCCCGCAGCATGATCGAGCTGATGAACGCCTGCTTCAGCGAAGCCAGCGCCTTCGACCCGTGCCAGGCGCCGCGTACCTTCCGCCTTTGCGCACCGGAGTATTTCGAGCTGCTGATCCTGCCGCCATTGCTGCGCCGGTTGAGCGAGGCGGGATACCCCATCAGCCTGGAGGTCCAACGCCTTGGCCGGGAGATCCCCGTCGATGCGCTGGTACAGGGCGAACTGGACCTGGCCCTGGGCTTCGGCCCGCACCAGCACCGCGCCCACCCCGGCCTGGTCAGCCTGGCCTTGCTGAAGGACGACCTGCTCTGTGTCCGCGCCGCCGGTAGCGCGGCGGTGGATGACCTGGATGCGTTCTGCGCACGGCGCCAGGTGTTCCCCACACCCTGGGACTCGGAGCGCAACATGATCGATGGCTGGCTGCAGCAGCAGGGCCGCTCCCGACAAATCGCCGCACGGACCAACAACTACCTGGCCGCCTTGCAACTGATTCCGGCCAGCGAGCTGTTGCTGGTGCTACCCGCTCGGGTCCACGCGCTGCTGGGCGATGCTCGCACCACCACCAGCCCGCTGCCTGACCTGCCGAGCTTTTCCCTGGAGATGCTCTGGGCCCAGCCCTTCGACCAGGACCCGGCGAACATCTGGTTGCGGGAGCAGATTCTCAGCGTCTGCGCCGAGCAGTCACTTCTCTAGCAGGTCATCCAGCGCCCGGCCGAGAAAGCCGCGGCTGGCGTCCAGGACTTCGGCCTGGGTTTCTTCGCGGGCCAGCATGCGCGCGACCACCAGGGCGCCAACGCACTGGGAAATCATCGCCCAGGCCAGCTCGCCGTCTTCGAGAATTTCCGCCCAGGCACGCTGCAATTGCAGCATCCAGTGCTCGGCCTCCTCACGCACGGAAAGATCGGCGCGGGCGATTTCCGCGCCGAGCGTCGGGATGGCACAGCCCGAGTCGGGGTTCTGCAGATGGGCCATGCTCAGGTAGCGATCGAGGCAGCGCTCCAGCTTGTCGCGGCAGAATCCTTCGCCACGGGCGACATGGCCGATCAGGCTCTGGGATAGCTCGCGCTGGACGATGGCGGTGAAGAGGTCGTTCTTCGACGGGAAGTGGCTGTAGAAGGCACCGCCGGTCAGGCCGATGGCCTTCATCAGGCCGTCGACGCCGGTGGTGGAGAAGCCGCCGCGCTTGGCGATGGCACCACTGCTTTCCAGCAGCTTCTGCCGGGTTTCTTCCTTGTGGGTGGCTGAATAACGCACGACGACCTCCGGTGGACTGGCTTGACGCGTTGGCGAGCATAGCATAACGTCCGTTCAGCTAACGATCGTTTACCAACTTAACTACAGCCACCCGACGCTTGGTCCGCACGCTGAGCCTTGCGCCAACAGGACCGCATCAAGCTATGGAAATGGGCGCTGTACTCACCTGAAAGGCAAGGGACGCGAAATGAGTAAATCCGTTGAATTCTTCTTCGACTTTGGAAGCCCGACGAGTTATCTGGCCAATACTCAGCTTCCGTCGATATGCGCCAGAGCGGGCGCCCAACTGATTTACCGCCCGATTCTCCTGCGCTCACTTTTCGAGGCGACCGGCAACAGCTCGCCCGTTCGAATTCCGGCAAAAGGCCGCTACTTGTTCAATGACTTCCAACGTTTTGCCAGGCGGTATGAAGTTCCGCTGTCTTTCAACCCGAACTTCCCGATCAACACCTTGCCACTGATACGCGGGGCCATTGCCCTGCAGCTCCGGGGCGAAACGCGCTTTGCTGAGTACGTAGAGGCAATGTACCGGGCCATCTGGGTTGAAGCGCGCAACCTGAACGATTCCGCCGTGTTGGCCGAAACACTGCGCACAAACGACTTCGACCCGGAAACCGTTCAAGCCGATGCGTCCTCGCAGGACGTGGACGCCGTACTGGAGACCAACATCCAGGACGCTGTGGCAGGCGGTGTATTTGGCGTGCCGACTATGTTCGTCGGCGATGAAATGTTCTTCGGTCAGGACCGGCTGGACTTCGTATCCGAAGCCTTGGCCTGAACCCCCAAGCACAGGCGACTGGACCACAAGGCCCAGATCGCCCCTCACCCCCTAACGATCACCCGGAGAACAGCCACCATGACGTCCAAGGGCAACAACAAGAAAGTCGTATTGGTGATAGGAGCAGGCGATGCCACGGGTGGTGCCATCGCCCGGCGCTTTGCCCGCGAGGGTTATGTGGCCTGCGTGACCCGGCGCAGCGCTGACAAGTTGCAGCCGCTGGTGGACGCCATCCGCGCCGAAGGTGGCGAGGCCCACGGTTTTGCCTCTGATGCACGCAAGGAAGAGGAAGTCGCCGAGCTGGTGGAAACCATCGAGCGTGACATCGGCCCGATCGAAGCCTTCGTCTTCAACATCGGCGCCAACGTGCCCTGCAGCATCCTCGAGGAAACCGCGCGCAAGTACTTCAAGATCTGGGAGATGGCCTGCTTCTCCGGCTTCCTTACCAGCCAGGCAGTCGCCCGGCGCATGGTCACCCGCGAGCGCGGCACCATCCTCTTCACCGGCGCCACTGCCGGCCTGCGCGGCGCCGCCGGGTTCGCGGCCTTCGCCGGGGCCAAGCACGGCATCCGCGCCCTGGCCCAGAGCATGGCCCGCGAGCTCGGCCCGCGGAACATCCACGTCGCCCACGTGGTGGTGGACGGTGCCATCGATACCGATTTCATCCGCGACAACTTTCCCGAGCGCTACGCGCTGAAGGACCAGGACGGCATCCTCGATCCCGACCACATCGCCGAGAACTATTGGTACCTGCACAGCCAACCGCGGGATGCCTGGACGTTCGAGCTTGATCTGCGGCCATGGATGGAGCGTTGGTGACCCCGCAGGCGCGAGCTTGCTCGCGAAATGCCCCCGCACGGCCTCGTTCGCGAGCGAGCTCGCTCCTACCTGGCCTTAGCCGATAACCAACGACGAGAACGCACCTCATGACCAAAACCGTCGAATTCTTCTTCGACCTCGGCAGCCCGGCCAGCTACCTGGCCTGGACCCAGTTGCCGGGCATCTGCGCCCGTCATGGCGCCGAACTGCGCTATCGCCCCATGCTGCTGGGCGGCGTGTTCCAGGCGACCGGCAACGCCTCGCCCGCCGCCGTTCCCGCCAAGGCGCGGCACACCATGATCGACATGCAGCGCTTCGCCCGTCGCTATGGCGTGCCGATGCACTTCAACCCCTTCTTCCCCATCAACACGCTGACGCTGATGCGCGCCGCCATTGGCGTGCAAATGCGCCAGCCGGAGCGCTTCGAGGCCTATCTGGATGCCATGTTCCGCGCCCTCTGGCAGGACAAGCGCAACCTCGGCGACCCCGCCGTGCTGGGCGCGACTCTCCAGGCCGCCGGCTTCGACCCGGAGGCGCTGCTGGCCCTGGTGGGCGATCAGGAAGTGAAGGACGCGTTGAAGGCAGCGACCGAAGAAGCGGTGAAGCGCGGCGTATTCGGTGCGCCGACCTGCTTCGTCGGCGAGGAAATGTTCTTCGGCCAGGATCGGCTGGACTTCGTCGAGGAAGCGCTGGCCTAGCTCGACGAAGTCAGCTTCGGCAACGACGCCAGCAGCGCGGCGTCGAGGCCGAGCATGTGCGCCGCCTTGTGCCTCGCCAGGCGGCTGGCGTCCTCGCCCTTTGGATATCCGCCATGCGAGGCCTCGGCATCCAGCTCCGCTGCAGCTTCCCCGGTAGCACCGGGAGGGCTCGTAAGACTGACGAGCCTTTGCGCAGGCTAGTCAATGACCGTGCCGTAGGCCATTAGCCTCATCAGGGCAGAAGGCGTTGCGGCAGCCGCTTCAGCACGGCGGGGTCGAGTCGCAACAGCCTCGCGGCCCGTTCATCCAGAAGCAGTGCGAGATCCTCTCCGCTCGGCAGACGTAGCAACGCGGCGCAGAGGTTGAGCACCAGGGCTTCGCGGGAGAACACGCCAGCGCCGAGCCCGTGGAACGCAGCCACCAGTTCACGCAGGCCAAAGGGCAGCCGCCAACGGATTCGCAAGGCGGAACCAAAGCCCGCCGAGCGGCGTTTCATCACATCGTGCAGCTCTTCATTGCTCAGGCTGCCGCCGGCATCCTGCCAGTCCTGCAGGCTGCGCAGCAGGGCCAGTTCGCCCATGTTGTGCAACAGCCCGGCGGTGTAGCAGAGCTCGGCATCCAGCTCCAGCTCGCTGGCCAGCCAGTAGCCCAGCTCGGCGCTGCGCTGGGCGGCCTGCCAGACCAGTTCGGCCAGCTCCGCCAGGCGCGGGTCGTGCAGCCGCGCATTGCGCTCCAGGGCCATGCCCAGCACCAGGTTGAGTACACGGGTAACGCCCAGGCGCTGCATGGCCTGACCCAGCGTCTGGCAGGGCATGCCGAGGTGCTGTGCCGCGCTGTTGGCAGCAGCGATCAACCGCGCAGTGATCTGCGGGTCGCGGGAGAAGATTTCGTCGAGGTCGCGCAGGTCGACCTGATCGGCCTGCAGGCACTGGCTGACGGTTTCGCGCACGTCGTCCAGTAGGGGCGCGCCCTGGCCTTCCTCGCGGACGCTGTCGAGGTACTCCTTCAGACTGTTCACCAGCAACGCAGGTGCCTTTCGCGCCGCAGCGGCATCACCGGCCGGCAGCAGGCTGCTGAGGCGCTTGCGCAGCTTGGCGGCGTTGAAGGGCTTGCCGAGGTAGGCGGAGGGCGCCAGCGGCCGCACGGCGCGCACGCTGGCAGCATCCACGCGGGCGCTGATCAGTACGAAAGGCAGCGCCGGGGTACGCGGGTGGCGGCGCAACTGGCGCAGCAGTTCTACGCCGTCGATCCCAGCCAGTTCGCCATCGGCAATCACCAGCTCCGGCAGGCGCCGCTTGCAGCGCGCCAGGGCCTCGCGACCATCGGCCACCTGCACCACCTTGGCATCGCCACGGATATCCAGGACGAGCTGGGTGAGCAAATCCGACGTCCAGGGGTCGGCCTCGGCAATCAGGATTTCCGGAACCTGGGCGGCGGTGGGCATGGATACCTCGAGTGGCGGGTGGGTCATCCGTGACGAACCATGCAGAGCCGGGAATCGGCAGACGCGCAGGTCGGATTCGTCGTATGAATCGAAGCCGGGCAGTCTAAACCGGGGCCTGGGCGGCGGATAGTGGTGTAGACCAAGGTCGAGCTGCAGCCCGTGCCACTCTCTATCATCCAGGCAAAAAGAGACCCGCCGGAGCGGGTCTCTTTTCACTAGCTGAGCAATCAGGCCAGTTCGTCGAAGCACTCAGCGACAATGGCCAGGCCCTTGTCGAGTTGCGCGTCGGGAATGGTGACCGGCATCAGGAAGCGGATGACGTTGTAGTAGGTACCGCACGACAGCAGGATCAGGCCTTTCTCACGAGCACGGGCCACAATCTTGCCGACCAGTTCGGCAGCCGGCTTGCTTTCGTCGCCGCCTTCGAACAGCTCGATGGCGATCATCGAACCCAGGCCACGGACGTCGCCGATGACCTTGTGCTTGGCCTGGATTTCACGCAGGCCAGCCTTCAGGCGCTCGCCTACAGCCTGGCTGCGCTCCAGCAGTTTCTCTTCCTCGAACACCTTCATCACGGCCAGGGCCGCGGCGCAGGCGATCGGGCTGCCAGCGTAGGTGCCGCCCAGGCCGCCGGGAGCGATGCTGTCCATGACTTCGGCCTTGCCGACTACGCCGGAGATCGGGAAGCCACCGCCAACGGATTTGGCGAAGGTGGTCAGGTCAGGCACGACGCCCAGTTGCTCGGTGGCGAAGAAGGTGCCAGTACGGCCAGCGCCGGTCTGTACTTCGTCGGCGATCAGCAGGATGCCGTGCTGGTCGCACAGGGCGCGCAGACGCTGCATGAAGGCCTTGGAGTTGACATAGAAACCACCTTCGCCCTGGACCGGCTCGATGATGATCGCTGCGATGTCCTGGGGCTGGGCGTCGTTCTTGAAGATGCGCTCGATGCTGGCGATGGAATCGTCTTCGCTGACACCGTGCAGTTCGCACGGAGCCAGGGCACGGAACACGCCGCCCGGCATCAGGCCCATGCCAGCGGAGTACGGGACCACCTTGCCGGTCAGGGACAGGGTCATCATGGTGCGGCCGTGGTAGGCGCCGGTGAAGGCGATCACGCCAGCGCGGCCGGTGGCGGCTCGGGCGATCTTCACGGCGTTTTCGACGGCTTCGGAGCCGGAAGTCACCAGCAGGGTCTTCTTGGCGAAGTCACCCGGTACGCGCTTGGCGATCTCTTCGCAGAGCTCGATGTAGGGCTCGTAGGCCAGCACCTGGAAGCAGGTGTGGGTCAGCTTGGTCAGCTGCTCCTGTACGGCCGCGATCACTTTCGGGTGCAGGTGGCCGGTGTTCAGTACGGCGATGCCGCCGGCGAAGTCGATGTACTCGCGACCGTCGACGTCCCAGACGGTGGCGTTCTCGGCGCGCTCGGCGACGATCGGGTGGATCTGGCTGACACCGCGGGCAACAGCAGCGGCACGGCGTTTCAGCAGGGATTCGTTCTTGCTCATAAGTTCCTCACGGCCGCTCATCGGGCGGCGCAGTCTCAAGGATAAATGCCCCCGGTAGGGGCCAGCGCAGCATTCGATGATCGACTGCGCGGGCTTGCCGGAGGCTCGTTCGCTTTAGGGTGAAGCTGGGGCGCCGCGCGCTCTTTCGCGCCTTGCCCCGTCTTTGGATCAGATACCGCCGAGGCAGAGATACTTGATCTCCAGGTAGTCCTCGATGCCGTATTTGGAACCTTCGCGACCCAGGCCAGAAGCCTTCACGCCGCCGAAGGGCGCCACTTCGTTGGAGATCAGGCCGGTGTTGATACCCACCATGCCGTACTCCAGCGCCTCGGCCACGCGGAACACGCGGCCCAGGTCACGGGCGTAGAAATAGGAAGCCAGGCCGAACTCGGTGTCGTTCGCCATGGCGATGACGTCGGCTTCGTCTTTGAAGCGGAACAGCGGCGCCAGCGGACCGAAGGTTTCTTCCTTGGCCACGGCTGCGCTCGATGGTACGTCGACCAGGATGGTCGGCTCGAAGAAGGTGCCGCCCAGGCTGTGCGGCTTGCCGCCGGCCAGGACTTTGGCGCCTTTGGAAACGGCGTCCTGGATGTGCTCCTGGACCTTGGCCACGGCTTTCTCGTCGATCAGCGGGCCAGTGGTGGTGCCATCTTCCAGGCCATTACCGATTTTCAGCTTGGCCACGGCGGCCTTCAGCTTCTCGGCGAAGGCGTCATAGATACCGTCCTGCACGTACAGGCGGTTGGCGCAGACGCAGGTCTGGCCGTTGTTGCGGTACTTGGAGATCAGCGCGCCTTCCACTGCGGCATCCAGGTCGGCGTCATCGAAGACGATGAACGGAGCGTTGCCGCCCAGCTCCAGGGACACTTTCTTGATGTCCTTGGCGCATTCGGCCATCAGCTGGCGACCGATTTCGGTGGAGCCGGTGAAGGACAGCTTGCGCACGATCGGGTTGCTGGTCAGCTCACCGCCCACTTCGCCGGCACTGCCGGTGACCACGCTCAGCACGCCTTTCGGGATGCCCGCGCGCTCGGCCAGCTCGACCAGGGCCAGTGCGGAGAACGGAGTCTGGGAAGCGGGCTTGATCACCATGGTGCAACCGGCGGCCAGGGCCGGGCCGGCTTTGCGGGTGATCATCGCGGCGGGGAAGTTCCACGGGGTGATGGCGGCGGTCACACCGATCGGCTGCTTGATCACGATCAGGCGCTTGTCGGGCTGGTGGCCGGGGATCACGTCGCCGTAGACGCGTTTGGCTTCTTCAGCGAACCACTCGATGAAAGACGCGGCGTAGGCGATCTCGCCCTTGGCTTCGGCCAGCGGCTTGCCCTGCTCGATGGTCATCAGGCGGCCCAGGTCGTCCTGGTTCTCCATCAGCAGCTCGAACCAGCGACGCATCTTGTTGGCGCGTTCCTTGGCAGTCAGCGCACGCCAGGCCGGCAGAGCACGCTCGGCAGCCTCGATGGCGCGGCGGGTCTCGGCGGTGCCCATCTTCGGCACGGTGCCGATGATTTCGCCAGTGGCCGGGTTGTTGACCTTGATGGTCTGGCCGCTGTCGGCGTCCAGCCAAGTGCCGTCGATATAGGCTTGCTGGCGGAACAGCTTGGCGTCTTTCAATTGCATCTCTGTCTCCTTCACACCGGCACTTCACGGGTGCCGGGGCAAGTTGTTGTTCTTCAGCCAATGCGGGATTGGCCATGACGGAGTGATTGGAACGGCCCGGCTTATGAAAAGGCGAGGGGGCGTTTGAAATCTCAAACGGAATCCTAGGGCGCTGAAAACCCAAGGGCAATAGCCCGTTCGATAAAATCAACAAAAAGTCGGTGCTGTTTGTCGAAATCCTGATCAAAGATGACCAGATGCAGGACCATCGTTCAACATTGCGAACAAGCTGCTACTGCATGGACGCCAGGCATCTAGATGAGTATCATGGCGCCCCCATACGCATCCGTAGCTCAGCTGGATAGAGTACTGCCCTCCGAAGGCAGGGGTCGTGGGTTCGAATCCCGCCGGATGCGCCAGAAATGAAAAGGCCCCAGGAGAAATCCTGGGGCCTTTGTTTTTGGGCTGTGTAAAGATCGAGATACCTTGTGGTGCCTCGGCCCAGGCTCTAGCGAGCCAATTTCTGGTACAGCGGTAGAACCTTCGGCATCGCCGCCTGGAGCCCCTCAATCCTTGATCATGGTGCGGGATGGGCACTCATGGACTCGGGCTGCACCCCACTACCGGCCTTGCTCATTTCCCCAAAGGCTGATTGATGCTCGCGGGTCGTAGCAGCATTGAAATGCGGCTAAAGGCGCGTTTCTTCAGCCATCAACCTCAGCGAAGATCGGTGCTCAAACTCGGCGTACCGAATCCAGCCAGAGTCGCGTTCGAAGCACTCAGGTACTGAGACCAGAACTGATTGAGTGCGTCCATGGTCTTGCCCGAGCGGTAGGCATGCTTCACCGAATCGGTGACCAGGCCAGCGCCCGAAACGTAGACACGAGAGCCCTGCAGATCGGCGTACAGTCCTTTGCTTTGCGCGAGCTTCAATTCGTTGTTCACGTTGAGCTGCTTGATTTGGTTGGCTGCATAGAAGCTGGTGTATTCGGAGTGCTCAAGCATGTCCGAGATCAGGAAAATCACCCGATCATTCACGCCTTGCTCACGCTGCATGTCCTCGCCCACTTTTCGCAGGGAGTTCATGATCTCGCTCTTCGGAATGTCCTGGCGTGCTTGGCGTAGTCCGTTGACGAACTGCTTGCCAAAGCCAATCTGGAACGCCTTCTTCTGAGTGGTCAGGCATTGGTCCAGGCTACGCAGCTTGCGCTGGCTCACGTCATCACGGATTTCTCCTTCGAGCGGCATGTCCATCTCACCGGCATAGGTCAGGCGCAGATACTCGCCTGGCAGGAATGCGGAGAAGGTATATAGCTTCACGCGATCGCCAGCCTGTACGAAGCGATCGATCTGCCCCCAGCTGCTGCGCTGCAGATCCTCGGGCATCGGGATGGTTTGGTCGATAATGACCACCAGCTCGCGCCCGTTAGCAGCCGGTTTGATTTCGGTCAGACCGCTACGGTCGTAGCAGCTCTGCAGGTCGTTCCGCTCGGCAGCCAGCGCTGCACAGGGCAGCGCCAGCGCCAAGATCAATACCTTGGCCGCCCTCACGACAGTACTTCCTCTTTCTTAGCCGGGAACAGGCCCAAAGTTTTCAGGGCAATCTGCTGATCGCGGATGTCACGCAACTGGACTTCAGTGACACTCAGAGCACGGCTCGCGGCTGCAAGGCTTTCTTCCGGCAGGCCAGTGACATCATGGAAGTCGGTCGCCTTGATTGCGGCAGCAGGCTCAGCAGTCGGAGCAGGGGCGGCCGCCGCTACGGCAGGAGCAGCTTCTACTGGCGCTTCTTGCGCTACCGGAGCCGCTTGAGCGACGGGCGCCGACTGAGCTACAGCTTTCTGCGACACCTTGCCAGCCTTGTACTCGACGTAGGCCAGGAAGTTGCGGTGGGCCGAGTTCTCGCCTTCCAAGGCGCTGAGTACGCCATTGTTGGTATGGTCGCGGCTGGAAAGCGCTGTCTGTAGACGGCGCAGCTTGTCGTCAGCATGGCTAGCGACGGCAATGCGCTGCTGGTCCATGGCGTCCATCATTTCCTCAGCAGTAGCGTACTCATGAGTGAGGCGCCATGCGGTGTGGGAATGGGTACCAGCAAAGTGGTACTTGCTGGCCAGCCAGATGCTGATGCCTTGGATAGCGATGTATATCAGGGACAGCATGACGTAGGTGGTCAGGCTGGCCTGGCGGATGGCATCCATCTTGTCTTCGATGGTGGCGTCTTGAGCTTCATCGTTGATGGCCTGGGACTCATCCGGCAGGTCAAACGGCGAGCCAACGCTGCTGTCGCTCTGAACGGATGCCTCAGCTTTCATGCTGTTGACCATCTCAGTCTCAATGCTGTCCAGGGTGGCGGAGCGGACAACAAAGGCGCCAATGGCCATACATGTGACAAAGGCGCCACAAATAATCAGCCAGAGGAACTTGCGGGACACGTTGGAGTTAACGTCCGCCACACGATTCAGCAATTGCTCATAGTCAGGCTTGCCGCTGTCGCTGAAAGAATCTTCCAGGTTGATTGCTTTGCCAGACTTCAGAGTACGGGAGCGCTTGCTCGGTTCTTCGCCCTGCCACCAGTGACGTGCACGGGCAATCAGGGTGTTGTGGTGCACGGTATGACCAGCAGCCTCGGCAAAAACAGCCGACGCCACTGCCAGCAGGATGGCTGTGCCGGCCGTCAGAAGGTGACGGTCATTGGTCGAGGCATCCATGTTCATCCAGCCAGCCAGCACATAGGCAAAACCCATCGCCTCGATCAAGACCAGAGCAACTACCAGGAACAGAACCCAAGCCGGACGCGGAGAGCGACCTGCTTCACCGGCCTTGGCCAGGTAGTCGAGAGAGGCGTTATAGGCCTCCGGGCCCTTCATGTACTTCTTGAACTCGCGGTAGTACACGTTAGCGAGAGTAACTTCGTGGTTGATCCAGCCATCGCTATCGACCGATGACGGCTTGCGCGACAGGCGGGCGACAGTACCGATCAGGGGGAAGCTATGCCAAGCACGGATCAGGAAGTAGGAAACCTGTTCCCAGTACTTCCAGACGACCACGGCACTCACGAGAAGCGAGACGATGCCGGCGGTCAGCATTTGGTTTGCGAGGATCAACGATTTAAGTGCAGCTAGTGATAAGTCTTCCATATAGGACTTCCATGACTTGTTTTATTTGGTTGCGGGGATTGGCACGTAAGTAGCCACATAGGCATCCGAACCGGCGGCATAGAACAGGGCGCCTTCAGTAACCTTGGCGTTGCCCTTGCTGAACACGAGATCCATGCAGGACACGGATGCCTTCGCATCGCGGGCAAACACTCGGTACAGCACCTCGCTTTCACCCTCGTAGGTGTTTGCTACAGCCTTGATCGTTTGCGCCCTGTTTTTGGTGTTTTGGTCGTAGTTCTCAACAACCTGCAGGATCGGCTGACGATCCACTTGTGCGCTCTCGCGCAAGATCGAGACCGGCGACACGGTAACCAAGTGACCGTTAACGGTGTTGGCCCACACGCGATTGTTGTAGCCCGGCAGGTAATCCTTGGTGGCATGACGCTGCAGAGGCTTGTCATCCGCCATGCTTAGCACTTCACCGGCACTACGCGGCATGTCAGCTTCGCAGCTGGCCATAGGCATTTCGTTTGCGTGAGCAGAGCTGACTAGCTCAAAGCCACTGTTCTTCGGCTTGATCTTCTGGGCCATGGACCAGTTGTAAGCATCAGTAGGCTTTCCAGCGAAGTCGACAGCAGGACTTGCCTTGGAAGCCGGCTTAGCAGAGCTGCTGGTGCTGGCGACTGTAGTTGAGGACGTAGATGACTGAGTGGCTGCCGGTGCGCTCGTGGAGGCTGGGGACTTGATTGTCGGAGCGGCAGCAACACTTGCCTTGGGTACCGTGGAGGTACCGTACTGCAGGTACTTGGTGTTGCCTGCCTCAGCCTGCGTACGCATAACCAGCGCTTGATCGTTGGCCAGTTCAACGATTTCTACGCGGCGGTTCTGGCCACGAACGAACACATCACTGTTATCGGCGATTGGTCGAGAAGCCCCTGCACCTTGGTAATAGATCGAGCTAGCCGGGATACCAGCAGCTACGAGCACTTTGCCTACGGTTTTAGCCCGACGCTCAGAGAGCTTTTGGTTGTACTCAGCGTTGCCGGTGGCATCGCTGTGGCCAACAACCAGGAGGCGACGCTCCTTCGCTTCTTTGGCCGCTGCTTGCTGGTCAGTCGCCTTAGGCTTGGCGTACATCTCGGCCAGCTTGCTCACTGCACGCTTGCCGCTTTCGGTAAGCTCTGCAGAGTCGGTGGCAAACATGCCGGTGTCTTCGATCTGAGTGACCAAGCCCGCTTCTTTCGGGACTGCAGTTGCAATCGCGCCCTCGGCGACGGTTAGCTGCTCGGTCTGGATCTTCAGGTTCTCTTCTTTGGCGATTCGATCCAGCTCTTGAAGACGGGACTGCCACACGTAGCCAAGCGCACAACCAAGCGCGCCACCAACGGCGACACCAGCAAGGACACCGTCCTTACCCTTCAGGGCATACCCTGCAGCAGCGCCACCAACGACGCCGACGCCGCAAAGAACTGCCATACCATAGTCTTTGCCAACGCTATTAACGGATTCCTGTAGGTCTTGCATTTGCTGACTGGAGCAGCCAGCTGCCGTAAGAAAGGCGCAACTGAGCGCCGTAAGGCGAAACGATCTGTGCATGACGGCTCCTTGCCGATCAAACTTCTTGACGGTGGCATTTTGACATCCAGCCACGCGCGGAATTTACAGAGAGATGCAGCACATTGCCACTACAAACCAGTCGACTCAGAGTCCGGTTCTTTCTGACCAGCTAGGCATGTGGAGCTGCAGGATTGCGCGGATATGCGCCTGAACGCGGCTCGGGGCCTGTTGCACAGCCTGGCAAGCATGACGCCGGGCGACGTGGATGGGCGCGACCTGATGCACATCGCCGATGCCGCGCAGTTGCTGCTGACCGATGCCTGCGACCTGGAGGCCGCAGCGCGGAAAGCGGCCCGCCGGGAAGCCGGCCGCTGATGGGGGAGCCCACGAGAATCGAGGCTCCACTGCGCCAGCACCAAGGTACCGCCGCCCACCAACGCCAAGGCATCAGAACAGGTTTCGGAGCACCAGGAAGGCACCGGCGCTGAGCAGCGCGGCGGCGGGCAGGGTGATGATCCAGGCGAGGCCGATGGGCTTCATCAGGCCCCAGTTGGTCTGGCGGTTGACCAGGCCGATCCCGAGCACGGCGCCGATCAGGATGTGGGTACTGGATACCGGCAGGCCCATGACCGAGGCCGCCATCACCACCGCGGCAGCAGCCAGCTCGGCGGAGAAGCCTGAGGCCGGATGCAGTTGGGTGAGGTTGTGGCCCACGGTCTGGATCACTTCCTTGCCGATGAACCAGAGGCCGACGATCAGCGCCACGCCGAAGGTGATCATGGCGACGGTGGGGATGGCCGCCTGGGAGCCGGTCTCACCGGTGCGCAGCACGTCGATGATGGCGGCGAAGGGGCCAATGGCGTTGGCGATATCGTTGGCGCCGTGGCTGAAGGCGAAGCCGCAGGCAGTGAACACCTGCATCCAGCTGAAGATGAGGAAGGTGGCGCGGCCCAGGGGTTCGTCCCGCAGGGACCGGGCGAAGACGTAGGTGGACATCCACACGCCGACGCCGATCATGCCCAGCAGCAGGTAGCTGTTAAGGGTGGTGAGGCCCAGTTCGAGGTTCTTCAGGCCTTTGAACAGCAGCATGGAGCCAATGACCATCGCACCAATGGCAGCCACCAGCGGCACCCAGGTTTCCAGGGCGCGGTGGGAGGCGATGTCTTCACGCTGGCGATCCAGGTGGTAGAGGCCCTTGAAGTAGTCGGACTCCAGGTCCTCGGGGTCGAAATCACGGTCGCTCATCAGCTGCTGGTCGCGCGCCATGGCGTGGGTATAGGCGACCTTTTGCAGCTCGGAGAGACGGTCAAAGCCTTCCTGGTGCTGGGCCTTGTGGGCGCGCTTCTGCTCCCGCAGGGCTTCCAGACGATCTTCGGCACGCTCGTTGTAGGTCAGGATGTGTTTCTTGATCTGGTTGAACAGCAGGTAGGCCACCAGGCCACCGAGCAGCGGCGAGAGCACCCAGGAGATGACGATTTGGCCTATCTTGTCCCACTGCACCAGTTCGAGGGCGGCCTCGCCTCCCTGCATCAGGATGCCGAGGGCGATAGAGCTGCCGACGATGGCGCCGATGATGGAGTGGGTCGTGGAGACCGGGTAGCCGCGCTTGGTGGCGAACAGCAGCCAGAGCGCGGCGGCGATCAGCGCCGACATCATGATGTAGACGAAGTCGAGCGGCGCTACCTGCATCGCCCCCAGATCGACGATGCCGCCGCGGATGGTCTGGGTGACGTGGCCACCGGCGATGATAGCTCCGGAGACCTCGAACACCGCGGCGACGATCAGCGCCTGCTTGATGGTCAGGGTGCCAGCGCCCACCGAGGTGCCGAAGGAGTTGGCGACGTCGTTGCCGCCGATGTTGAAGGCCATGAACACGCCGAACAGCGTGGCCAGGACGAACAACAGGATATGGTTGCCCTGGACGTAGTCGACGCCCCAGAACAGGAAGTAACCAGTGACGGCGATGAACAGTGCGCTGAAGAACAGGCTGATGGGCGAGATGCCAGGCGTGCCAAGTGGCGACACACTGCGGGTGGTCGTGGGGTTGGTCATGAATGGCTCCGAAGCAGGACCGGTTGTCGTCGAGCCGGAGCCAGGCGGGCCTGGAACTGCCGCTCGACGGCACGAACCCCTTGGGGGTTCGTCGTCGCGCAAATTAAGACAGTTTCATGACCATTTGATGACAGTTCTTACATCGCCCGTATGACGGGGCCTCTTTCACCCCGGGGCGGCTTCAGGCCAGGTAGTCCTCCACCAGCTTGACCCAGCAATCGGAGCCGATGCGAACCAGCGCGTCGTTGAAGTCGTAGTGGGGGTTGTGGACCGAGCAGCCGTGATACTCGCCCTCGCCGTTGCCCAGCATGAAGTAGCAACCCGGCACCTCGGTAAGCATCCAGGCGAAATCCTCGGTCCCCATCACTTTGGCCGCGCGCGGCAGCACAAGCCCTGGCTCGAACAGCGGGGTGAGGCTGGTGCGCAGCAGCTCGGTCTCCGCTTCGCTGTTGACCAGTGCAGGCGCGAGCTGGGTGATTTCCAGCTCGATCTCGACGCCGAACAGCTGCTCGTGGCCGCGGACGATCTCCTGCAGCCGCTGGTTGATCTTGCGCTGGGTGGCGGGGGTGTCGGTGCGCACGCTGACCAGCATCCGCGCATCGTCGGGAATGATGTTGTAGACGGTTCCCGCCGCCACCGTGCCGATGCTGATGACCGCGTACTCCTCCACCGCGAGGTTGCGCGACTTGATGGTCTGGATGGCGTTGATCAGGCTGGCCAGTACCGGTATCGGATCCACCGCGAGCTCGGGCATGGCACCGTGGCCGCCACGCCCCTTTATGTGGAGCCCAACACGCTCCGAGGACGCCATGGTGGGACCGGACTGGACCACGGCGGTGCCCACCGGGATGCCGGGCATGTTGTGCAGGGCAAAGATGGCATCGCAGGGGAAGCGTTGGAACAGTCCGTCTTCCATCATGGCGCGGGCGCCACAAAGCCCTTCCTCGTCGGGTTGGAAGATGAGATTCAGGGTGCCGTTGAAACGGGGTTCCCGCGTCAGGCGCCAGGCAGCGGCAAGCAGAATAGCGGTGTGGCCGTCATGGCCGCAGGCATGCATCCGGCCTGGAATGTGGCTGGCATGGGCGAAGTCGTTCTTCTCCTGCATGGGCAAGGCATCCATGTCGGCCCGCAGGCCCAGGCGACGGCCACCTTCGCCACGACGCAGCACGCCGACCACGCCATGGCCCCCAATTCCGCGATGCACCTCGTAGCCCCAGGCTTCGAGCCTGCTGGCCACGAGGTCGGCAGTGAGGGGGGTGTCGCCGCCCAGCTCCGGGGGCTTGGTGGATATCGCGGCGCAGTTAGACGAAGGCGTCGAGGTCCAGCTTGGCGCCGGGTTGGATCAGTGCATTCATGGGGTCACTCCCGTCCGGGGTTTTCAGGGAACAGAGCCAGGCAAATATCACCGGTAAGGTGATGGTCCAGGCGAGCAGCTTCTTGCGCAGTACATGGCGGTCGGCGAAACGGCCGGCCAGGGGCGTGATCACCGCCAGGCAGGTGCTGGCGACACAGGCGATGGCCAGCAGGGTATGACGCAGATCGATCTGGTTGCGCCAGTGGCCCCTTTGGTTGGCGGGCTCAGCCTCGTGGGTTTCCGGCAGGCAGCGGCGGATGTACCAGCCCACCGGACCGATCAACAGGCCGATGGTGAGACTGAGGGCCGCCTTGCGCCCGTGACGGCCTGCGAAGCGGCCAATGACCATAGCGCCCACCGGACGCATGAGGAAGCCGACGCCGAAGGTGGTGAGGGACATCAGCAGCGAGGCCATTTCCGACTGGACCGGGAAGAAGTTCTTCGCGATCACCACGGCAAAGAAGCTGTAGATGGTGAAGTCGTACATCTCCAGTGCATTGCCCAGGGCACAGGCCACCGTGGCTTTTCTGGAACCGCTGGCCGATCGAGCGCCGACGCTGGGAATGGGTCTTTCCTTGCAGGCCTCGGCCGAGGGTTTTCCCGCCCTGGCGCGGGTGGCGTCGGGGTTCGGCTACTGCAACGTCGACAAGGGTTTTGACGATCGCATGGCGCTCTACGGGACCCTGGGCGCCTTCACCAGTTATCACGACTCGGAGCACCACAGCGGCTTCCGTCTGGAGGGTGGCGGCGCCTGGACTAACAAGCTGGGGGCTTACCTGCGTAAGGCCATGGACGAGGAGACGGTATTGGAGCTGGATGTGGAAGAAGGCTTCAACCTCAACGGCCAAGCCTTGGACCAGCACTGGAAACAGATCGGCAGCCTGCGCCTGGCGGTGGCGGCGCTGCGCAACAAGCGCTTCGGCAAGGTGGAATACGGGAAGACCTACGGAATGGGGACGCCTACCTACGCAGACCCGTTTCTGGCGGTCTACGGTTCGCCCTATACCTTCCTCACCCTGCCGCCGCCGGGTAGGGGTGCCTTCTACCTGGACATGCGGCCCAAGCACACCCTGGCCTATACAACGCCGTCGCTGGCGGGATGGAGCCTGGGTACAGCGATGACCTTCGGTTTCAACGATACGGCCAGCTCCGGGAAGACCCTGCGCGGCCAGGGCGTGAAGCTGCAGTACAACTCGCCGTCGTTGATGTTGCTTGGCTCCTACAACCAGTACCTGAGCGACCCCTGGGACGACAACGGCCACAACCGGCAGACCCGCAACCACTACAGCAGCGCATCGGTGTTCTACGACTTCGGTCCGCTGGCCTCCAGCCTGACCTGGCAGCGCCAGGACGTGGACTACGCCACCACGCCGAGCATGGAAGCCCGGACCCTGGGATTAATGGCGCCCGTAGGCCGGACGGATGTGGCGCGTTTGCTGCTGGTTCACCGGGACCTGGAGTTCGGTGAGCGGGATGCCACCGGGGTGATGCTGGGCTACGACCATTTCCTGCAATCCAACCTCGCCCTGTACCTGCGGGTGGCACTGATCGACAACCAGTCGCAGTCTTCCCTCAGCCATGCAGGCATTCCACTGGAGCAGCCCGGGGACGATCCGCACAACGTGGCGATAGGCGTCTACTACCACTTCTAGACCTGGGGCAAGGCGAGCTCGCTGACCGCCAGGCGGGCCTTGAGGCTGTAGAACAGGTCCCGAGCCGGGGAGGTAAGCGAATGCCTGTCGATGCAGACCAGGTAGATGGGGTACTCGGGAATGATCTCTTCCACCTTCACCTGGACCAGATTGGTGTTCAGCGCGCCCGGCATGACGTTGGCTAGGCCCAGTTCGATGAGGGTCATGAAGGCTTCACCCCGCCGCAGAAACCGCAAGGCCAGCATCACTGAGGAGCACTCGATGATGCGCTGGGGCGCGTGAATGTCGTTGACCTCGAACATCTGATAGAACTGCGAGGAGCGGTCGTCGATCTCGTCAAGGCTGAGCCAGTTGGCGTATTGCAACTGGCGCAGGGAACGGGAATGGCGCAGGGGGTTGTCGGTGCTGCAGACCACCACACCACGGATGCGGTTAAGGGCTTCCCAGTCGAGATTGAGCCGCTGGGTGTTCTGCTGCGAGGTGATTGCGAAGTCGAGGGTACCCTCGCGCAGGCGCTGAAGGATCTGGCTGGGGCGCAGGTCCACCAGCTTGAGGCGTACGCGGGGGTTTTTCGTCTGGAAGACGGTGAGGCTTTCCTCCAGCCCATCCAGCATGGCGGTCAGAGAGGTGACACCGATGGAATTTTCTCCAACGGTCATGGCCTGGATGTTCTCGGCCTCGATCTGCAGGCGCCGCAGGCTCTCCACTGCCAGTTGGGCGTGGCGGATTACCCACCGCCCTTCCTCGATCAGCGACATGCCCTTGTAGGAGCGCTGCAGCAGGGTGAGCCCAAGCTCCCTTTCCAGGTCTTTGATGGAACGTATGCGCTCCACAAACCCCACCTTCATTTGAACTGACCGCTTGCGGATGCTGGGCTCCCATTTTCCCAGTGGAGCCCCGTCATGATGCGTCCGGACGCCAAGGTCAAAGCCGTCTATCTCTATCCGAAACCCGTGGACTTCCGGAAATCCATCGATGGCCTGGCGGCCCTGGTGGAGCTGGATATCAAGGTGGCCGTGTTCGACCCGGTGTTGTTTGTCTTCCTCAACAAGACCCGCAATCGGGTAAAAATTCTTTACTGGGGTGTGTCACGAACGCTGGCGTAAGCCAACGATGCTGTATCAAAGATGGGAGCAGGCCTCCCGGAGTCTGCTTGCAGGAGCTGGCTTCAAACCGCCCGGTGCTGCTGCGTTCAAAAGGCGTGGTGGTGAGCGACCGTTGGAAAAGGCGCCGATAACGGCGTCAGGTACGTATTGAGAAGATGAGCGAAAGCAAACCGTCCGAAGACGCATCGTTAAGGATTCAAATGCTGTCAAAACCGAGGTCGCCCAGTAGTCTCGGGATCAGTCTGGAAGATACCTGTCTACTGTCCAGATGGCAGCCGGTGTATAGGCGGCATGAGCTCAATACAGGCTTTGATAGGGAACGTGAGAACCTCGCCTTTGATGCCAAGGGAAATGACAAGCGGCTACCACCGCAAGGAAGAATACCGATGCAAAGGTCGAGGGGCGGAGCCATTCGTAGTAGTGATGAAGTTCTTGTAATGAGAATGGAGCGAAGGGATGGCGTTGCCCAGCTCGCCTGTGTCGTCAACCTGCTTCGGCGGGGAGGAGCGGCATGAGCGCAGCAAAGTCGTACAGCATTTCCAAACTGACAGTTTGGGAGGCCTTCCAGCGAGTGAAAGCCAATCGAGGAGCCGCTGGGATAGATGAACAGTCTATTGCCCAGTTCGAGCAGAAGCTGCAATGCAACCTGTACAGGGTCTGGAACCGGATGTCATCGGGCTCCTATTTTCCGCCAGCGGTACGGCAGGTGGAAATTGCGAAGCAATCAGGAGGCAAACGCAAGCTGGGTATTCCGACAGTCGCTGACAGGGTGGCTCAGACAGTGGTCAAGCTTCTTGTAGAACCTGGTCTGGACAGGCTGTTTCATCCGGATTCTTATGGATACCGGCCTGGAAAGTCAGCCAAGCAAGCGGTTGAGATCACTCGAAAGCGCTGCTGGAATTTAAGTTGGGTGGTGGAGTTTGATATTAAGGGAGCCTTCGATCACATTGATCATGGGCTGCTGCTCAAAGCGGTAAAACATCACATAAAGGACGAGTGGATTCTGTTGTATATCGAACGGTGGCTTAAGGTGCCGTTCGAGACTACTGACGGCGTTCAGGTACCGCGTGAAAGTGGTACGCCCCAAGGCGGGGTTGTCAGCCCCTTACTGATGAATCTGTTTATGCACTATGTATTCGATACCTGGATGCAACGGAATTTCCCGGGCTGTCCATTCGCACGCTATGCCGATGATGCGGTGGTTCACTGCCGCAGCGAAAAGCAGGCGTGTGAGGTCATGGCGGCAATCAAGGCACGGTTGGAAGAGTGCTTGCTGTCCATGCACCCGGAAAAGTCGAAGATCGTCTACTGCAAAGACAGTAACCGTAAAGCAGCTTACCCAACGACGCAGTTCACGTTTCTGGGATTCACCTTCCGGCCACGGGAGGCATGGGGCAATCATGGACGCAGGTTTACCAGCTTCCTGCCCGGTGCCAGTAACGAGGCTCTGAAACGGATGCGCCAACAAACTCGCAGCTGGAATATCCAGCGGCAAACACCGGCCAGCCTTCTCGAATTGTCACAGCAGTACAACGCTACCCTTCGAGGGTGGCACCATTACTATGGTGCCTTCTATAAAACGGTCATGCGCAAGGTTTTCAATCACTTTGATTTGAAGCTGCAACGCTGGGCCCGTCAGAAATACAAATCATTGGCGGGGCATAAGCGTCGCAGTGCTGACTGGCTCAACCGGATGAAGAAGGTATGTCCATCGTTGTTCGTGCACTGGCATGTCTTTGGAAATGCAGATCGACTGGGTAACGGGAGCCGTATGAGTTGAGAGACTCATGTACGGTTCTGCGAGAGGCTGAGGGTGAAACTCCCTCGGCCTACTTACCAGCGCAATGGCTTCTGCCTGTGGTTCAAGCGCCTGCAGGCCGAGCGCTTCAAGACCAAGCCCAATGCTGAGGAACCCATTGTGTTGACAGTGCGGGAGCTGAATCAGCTGCTGGCCGGTTTCGACCTCTGGGGGAACCAGCCACACCAGGTGCTGACCCCGCGTTTTGTGAGCTGAGCCGGTATAATCCGGCGCCATGAAATCTGGCGCCGACTCCCTTCCCGACGATCCCGTCCTACTCAAGGCCCTGGTTCTGCAATTGCAGGAGCAGGTCGCTCTGCTGCGCCACAAACTGTTCTCGCCAAAGTCCGAGCGCAGTCCCGAGGATGCCGACTCCCCGCAACTGGCCATGTTCAACGAGGCAGAGGAGTTGCTCGAAGAAGCTGCTGGCGGATCGGGTGAGGCCGAAGCCGAAGCCGAAGCCGAAGCCGAAGCCGAAGAAGTCGTCGCCCCCGTGAAACGACGTGGCAAGCGCAAGCCCCTCCCGGCTGAGCTGCCGCGCGTGGAAATCGTCCACGAACTGCCCGAGCACGAGCTGACCTGCGCATGCGGCTGCCGCAAACAGGCCATCGGCGAGGAAACCAGCGAACAGTTGGAAATCATCCCGATGCAGGTACGGGTGATTCGCCATATCCGCAAGACCTACGCCTGCAAAGTCTGCGAAAGCGCCCCGGTCACGGCCGACAAGCCAACCCAACTGATCGAGAAAAGCCTGGCCAGTCCCAGCGTGCTGGCCATGCTGCTGACCACCAAGTACGCCGATGGCATCCCGCTGTATCGTTTCGAGAAGATGCTCAGCCGCCACGGTATCGACATCCCCCGCCAGACCCTGGCGCGCTGGGTGATCCAGTCCGGCGAACAGTTGCAACCCCTGCTCAACCTCATGCGCGACCAGTTGCTGGGCTACCCGGTGTTGCACTGCGACGAAACCCGGCTCCAGGTACTGCATGAGCCTGGGCGCGATCCCACGGCGCAGTCCTGGATGTGGGTGCAAAGCGGCGGCCCACCGGAGCAACCGGTCGTCCTGTTCGACTACAGCACCAGTCGTGCGCAGGATGTACCGTTGCACCTGCTCGCAGGCTATCGCGGCTACCTGATGACCGACGACTATGCCGGCTACAACGCCGTGGCCGCGCAAGCAGGGATCGAGCGCCTGGCCTGCTGGGCTCACGCCCGGCGCAAGTTCATCGACGCGCAGAAGGTGCAGCCCAAGGGCAAGATCGGGCGTGCCGACATGGCCTTGAACCTGATCAACAAGCTCTACGGCATCGAGCGCGACCTGAAAGAGGCTAACGACAGCGTACGTCTGGTCGCCCGTCAGCAACGTAGTCAGCCACTGCTCGATCAACTCAAGGCCTGGCTGGACAAGACTCAGCCACAGGTCACCGCGCAGAACGCCCTGGGCAAGGCGGTGAACTACCTGGCCGGCAACTGGAGCCGGCTCGTGCGCTACGTCGAAGGCGGGCATCTGCCCATCGACAACAACCGCGCCGAGAACGCCATTCGCCCCTTCGTGATCGGCCGCAAGAACTGGCTGTTCAGCGACACGCCCAAGGGCGCCACAGCCAGCGCGCAGCTCTACAGTCTGATCGAGACCGCCAAGGCTAATGGGCAGGAGCCCTATGCCTGGCTGCGCTATATCCTCGAACGCCTGCCCTTGGCCAATAGCATCGAAGACTTCGAAGCCCTGCTGCCGTGGAACTGCCCGCCGACGAGC
>NZ_SCOK01000027.1:0-74654 GCF_005502555.1 Pseudomonas sp. D(2018) | reverse complement strand
AGAGCGCAGCGAAACCCATCGCCGGATTGATGGGTTTCGTACCTCTACCCATCCTACGTCGCTGTCCTTTGCCACCCGACGCTGGCGGCGCCGCCACGCTGCCGGCGAGCTGCCGAACTGGGTAGTGAACCCGTTCGTAGGATGGGTAGAGCGCAGCGAAACCCATCGCCGGATTGATGGGTTTCGTACTTCTACCCATCCTACGTCGCTGTCCTTTGCCGCCCGACGCTGGCGGCGGTCCTCACTCTTCTGCCTTCACCTGGTGCTCCCGCCGCCACGCCGCCGGCGAGCTGCCGAACTGGGTGGTGAACCAGCGGGTGAAGGAGCTGGGCACCGAGTAGCCCAGCAGGTCGGCGATACGGCCGAGGGAGTAGCGCGGGTTTTCCATGTAGCGCAGGACCAGGTCGCGCCGCACTTCGTTGATCAGGTCGGAGAAGGTCACTTGGCTGTCTTCGAGCCGGCGCTGCAGGGTTCGCACGTTCAACCCCATGGACTGGGCGATCTGTTCGATGGTGGCGCGCCCCATCGGCAGGAGCAGGTAGATGGCTTTGCGCACATCGTTCAGCGTCGACTGCTTGGCGGCGCCGGGTAGGGTCTCTACGAGGCGGAGGGCGTGCCGGGCCATGGCCGGGTCGGCCAGGGGGTTGGCTTTGTCCAGGTCCGAGGCCTGGCACACGATGCCGTTGAACTCGCTGCCGAACTCCACCTTGCAGCCGAAGACGCGCCGATGCAGTTGCAGGTCCGGCGGTGCGTCGTGGCTGAAGTTCACCGAAAGCGGGCGCCAGCCCGAGCCGAGCAGGGCGCTGCACATGCGGAACAGGACGCCGATAGCCAGCTCCATGCCCTGGCGAATGGGCACCGGCGGGTCCGTGATGATTTCCTCCCGCAGGACCACGGTCTTGCCGACTTCGTCCACGAACAGCGCCAGGGATTCGTTGAGCAGGTGGCGGTACTGCACGATGGTTTCCAGGGCATCGCGCAGGGTTGGCTGGTGCGACAGCAGCAGACTGATAACGCCGAAATCGGATAACTGGCGGGATTCGGCCATGCGCAGGCCGAAGGTGGGACAGCCACTGGCGCGGGCGGAGTCTTCCAGCAGTGTGGCCGCGGCGGACGTGGGAATACGTTGCTCGGGGTTTTCCACCAACGCCTGGCTGAGGCCGACCTGGCGCAGCATCTGCTGCGGGTTCAGGCCGAGGTGCTGGGCCACTTCGATGTAGTTGGTCAGGGCCGCTGCGCGAACCATTGGGGTCATGTCGATCGCCACGCTGCTGTTGTGCCGGTGAGGCGCTGGTGCTCCAGGCTCCGGTCGTTATTGTCGTTCAAAGCGAAGTGAGTGCGTCGCATTGGATGGTCTTCGAATTTGTCTTTGATGACAACGCCGGTTCTTTTCTTCGTTTATGGCTGATGCAAGTAAAGCCAAACCCTGGAAATTGGCGCGCGCCACGGACGGCGGGCACAGCCGCTGGGAAGGAAGCGGGGCGGGGTGGAATGACCCTGTCATGAAATGCGAAGCGCCTGACGTTCTATGAAAAGCGGTCACCCCCCTGCGTCTCTACTGTTTGCATCACGAAGTTCCTTCCGCCGCGATGGCGATCCCATCGAACGCAAAAGGGTAGTGCCGTGATCGACAACAACAACGCAACCATCCTCATCGTCCCGGGCCTTCGGGAGCATGTGCCGGAGCACTGGCAAACCCTGCTGGCCGAGCAACTGCCCAAGGTGCGCAGCGTACCGCCACTGGAGCAGGACAAGCTGAGCCTGCCGGCCCGAGTAGAGGCCATCCAGCGCGAGCTGGAGCAGATCGACGGACCGGTAATCCTGGTGGCCCACAGCGCCGGTGTGCTCATGGTGGCGCACTGGGCGGCCCGTTACAGCCGACCGATCAAGGGGGCGCTGCTGGCCACCCCGCCGGACCTGGATGCCACCTGGCCGGAGAACTACCCGAGCCCCGAATCCCTGCAGGCCAACGGTTGGACGCCACTGCCGCGACAGCCACTGCCGTTCCCCAGCCTGGTCTGCGCCAGTGACGACGATCACCTGGCCAGCCTGGACGCGGTTCGCAGCCTGGCCAATGACTGGGACAGCGGTCTGGTCGAGCTGGGCAAGGTCGGACACCTCAACCCGGCATCGGGTTACGGCGAATGGCCGTTTGCCCATGAGCTGATCCAGCTGCTGGACCGCTGAAGCACAACCAGATCGATTTCGGCCGGGGAGACCGGCGAATACAGCGCGCGGCGATGCAACCGACTGCGCGTCAACGAAGCAGGGAGCACGGAAAGGTTGCGGTAGCGAATACAACAAGAAGCGGAGCCAACGCATGAAGTACAAGAACAATCACAACCTCAACTTGCGCAAGTGCCTGCTCGCCTCGGCCATTGCTGCCGGGATGGGCGCACCGGCCATGGTGCAGGCCTTCGAAGTCGACACCGGTAACCCGGACTGGTCGATACGCTTCGACAACACCGTGAAGTACAACTACGGCGTGCGCACCGAGAGCGCGGACAAGCGCATGCTGGCTACGCCGAACAACAACGACGGCGACTTCAACTTCCGTCGCTCGGGCACCAACATCACCAACCGTGTCGACCTGTTGACCGAGCTGGACGTGATCCACCAGGGCAACAAGGGCTTCCGCGTCAGCGCCGCGAGCTGGTACGACAAGGCCTACGACAACACCGGGTCCAACTCCAACCCCTTCGTCAACGGCAACGACGCGTTTTCCAGCATCGTCGGCCAGCCGAGCACCAGCAACCCGGCGTTCGGCAGCCCGCACCTTTCCAACTACGCCCAGCGTTACTACAGCGGCCCGTCCGGCGAGATCCTCGACGCCTTCGTGTTCTACAGCACCGAAGTGGGCGACGAGTCGATGTTCAGCATCAAGGCCGGCCAGCACAACGTCTACTGGGGCGAGACCATCCTCAACCCGGTGCATGGCATCAGCTACGGCCAGTCCGGTCTGGACCTGGCCAAGCTCTCCGCGGCGCCGGGCACCGAGGCCAAGGAGCTGTTCGTACCGCGTAACCAGGTGTCCACGTCCTTCACCATCAACCCGGAACTGACCGTGGCCGCCCAGTATTTCCTCGACTGGGATGCCGCTCGCCTGCCCGAGGCCGGCACCTATTACGGCAGCTCCGACCTGGTAGGGTTCGGCGCCCAGTCGTTCCTGCTCGGTCACACCGGCGGTCCGGGCCTGGCGGGGGCGAACGGCAACCTGACCACCATTCGCCGCGGCCACGACATCACGCCGGACAAGCACGGTGACTGGGGCCTGATGCTCAAGTGGTCGCCGGAGTGGCTGGACGGCACACTCGGCGCCTACTACCGCAACACCTCGGAAATCCTCCCGCAAGCCGTGCTCGATGGCACCGGGCTGACAGCGCGCGGTGCGGGCGGCCCCATCGCCAACGTGCAGAACTCCATCCGCACCACCAACTACAAGTTCGCCTATGGCGACGACATCGACATCTTCGGTCTGAGTCTGTCCAAGGACATCGCCGGCATCAGTGTGTCCAGTGACCTGAACATCCGTCACAACATGCCGCTGGCAAGCATCCCGGCCATCGTCAGTGCGTCCGGCCCTGGCGGCCTGGCCGCCGGCCTCGGCCTGCTGCCGGCGCGTGTTCCGGGCACCGGTGTAGTCACCGACCTGCCGAGCAGTGGCGACAGCATGAGCGCCACCGGCGACACCCTGCACTGGACGGTCAACGGCCTGATGGCCATCGGCGATACCCCGCTGTTCGACGCGGCGACCCTGCTGGGCGAGCTCTACTACAGCAACCTGCTGAAGCTCGATAGCCAGAACGAAGCGCTCTACAAGGGCGAGGACAGCTACCGCGGCATCGACAAACCGACCCGCGACAACTGGGGCCTGGCGGTGAACTTCACGCCCACCTGGTACCAGGTGTTCCCGGGCGTCGACCTCTCCGCGCCGATGTCCGTCAACGTCGGCCTGGATGGCGTGTCCCCGGTCCAGGGTGGCGGCGCCGAAGACACCGGGACCTACTCGGTCGGTGTCGGCGCGGCGATCTACAACCAGTACTTCGTTGACCTGAAGTACGTGGACTCTTTCGGCGATGCCGAGAAATGCACCAACGGAGCCACAGACGGCTCGACACCTAACGCATTGGATGCCACGCAGCGCTACACCTGCTACGCCGGGGGCTATTCCTCCTTCTCCGGCGGCGGGGCTACCACGGAAGACCGTGGCGCGGTGTACCTGACCTTAAAGACCACCTTCTGACAATCCGCATTGCTCGCAACCCGAGCAGGAGAACAACGAGATGAAATTCGTGAAAACTCTGATGGCGGCTTCCCTTGCGGTGGCCTTCGCAGGTTACGTACAAGCTGCCGTGTCGCCTGAAGAAGCTGCCAAACTGGGCACCAGCCTGACCCTCGTGGGGGCCGAAAAGGCCGCCAACGCCGACGGTTCGATCCCCGCCTATGAGGGCGGCCTTACCACTGCGCCGGCCGGCTTCAAGCCCGGTGACAGCATGCGTCCGGACCCCTTCGCCAGCGAGCAGCCCGTGCTGGTGATCGATGGCAAGAACGTCGATCAGTACAAAGACGTGCTCAGTGCCACGACCGTGGAGTTGGCCAAGCGTTATCCGAGCTTCCGTGTGGATGTCTTCCCGACCCACCGCACCGTGGCCATGCCCAAGCCTGTACTGGACAACGCAGTGAAGAACGCCACGGGCGCCAAGACCGCCAATGGCGGCCTGGCTCTGGATAACGTGCTGCCGGGCGTACCTTTCCCGATCCCGCAGTCGGGCGCCGAAGCCATGTGGAACCACTTGCTGCGCTACCAGGGCGTGACCATCAACTCCAAGTACGACTCCTGGAACGTCGACTCCGCGGGCGTGGCCACCCTGGCTACCACCGGGCAGGCGTTCATCAACTACCCGATCTACGAAGACCTGTCCAAGCCGATCGCCAACACCGACGTGTACTACCAGATGAAGCTGTACTACTCGGGCCCGGCGCGCCGTGCCGGTGAAGCGATCATGCTCAAGGACGCCGCCAACGCCGTCGAGCAGCCGCGTCGCGCCTGGCAGTACCTGCCCGGTCAGCGCCGCGTGAAGCTGGCGCCGAGCCTGGCCTATGACACGCCGAACCCGGGTACTGCCGGTGCCGGCACCTATGACGACGTATTCGTCTTCAACGGTGCGCTGGACCGCTACGACTGGAAGCTGGTGGGCAAGCAGGAAATGATCGTGCCCTACAACACCTACGAGCTGACCTACGCCCAGGACCCGAAATCCCTGACCACCCCCAGCCACCTGGCGCCAGATCATGTGCGTTGGGAGAAGCACCGCGTGTGGGTCGTGGAAGGCACGCTCAAGGATGGCGCCCGTCACATCTACGCCAAGCGCCGCTTCTACCTGGATGAGGACAGCTGGGTGGCCCTGGCGTCCGACCAGTACGACGCCCGCGGGCAGATCTACCGTGGCTCCTTCGCCTTCCTCAGCCAGAGCTATGACAAGCAAGTGCCGGATACCACCCCGTTCGTGATCTACGACCTGGTGGGTAACTCCTACAACATCAACGGCATCGTCGGCCCGTACGGCGGCATTCGTTACATCGACCCGCTGACCAAGGCTCAGTGGGCAGCCGAGTCCCTGGCCGGCGCCGGCATTCGCTGAGCCAGGTTGGTTGCCGCTCCCTTTGTGTGGGGGAGCGGCAACATGTTTTTTCTAGAGGACGTCCCGATGTTTTCTTTCAAGTTCGTCGCCCTGGGCCTGGCCCTGGCGGCCGGCAGCTGTGGCGCCGCGCCGCTGGTGGATGTGCTCGACCTTCCTGCGCAGCGCAGCGAGCTGGCGGTACGCAGCCCCCTGCTCGATCTGGCGCAGGCGGGTACGCGGCTGGTAGCCGTGGGGCAGCGTGGCCATATCCTGTACTCCGACGACCAGGGCAAAAGCTGGACCCAGGCCAGCGTCCCGGTCAGTTCCGATCTCAATGCCGTCCAGTTCCCCACGGCCAGCGAAGGCTGGGCAGTGGGGCACGACGGCGTCGTCCTGCACAGCCGTGACAGTGGCGCCAGCTGGCAGAAGCAGCTCGATGGCCGCCAACTGGGCCGCCTGATGCAGGACTACTACAGCGCCCGTCCCGATGCCGGGCAATGGGTGGAAGAGGGCAAGCGGATCGAGGCGGAAGGCGCCGACAAGCCCTTTCTCGACCTCTGGTTCAGCGACGAGCGCAATGGTTTCGTCGTCGGTGCCTTCAACCTGATCTTCCGCACCCGCGACGGCGGCCAGAGCTGGGAGCCTTGGGCGGACCGCACCGACAATCCGTCTGCCTACCACCTCAACGCGATTGCGGGTGACGGTGAGCACATTTTCATTGGCGGCGAGCAAGGGCTGCTGTTGCGCCTGGACGACGGTGAGGAGCGCTTCCAGGCGCTGGCATCACCCTACCAGGGCAGCTTCTTCGGCATTGCCGTCCAGCCGGGCCTGGTGCTGGCCTACGGCCTGCGCGGCCACGCTTATCGCAGCCATGACAACGGCGCCAGCTGGAGTCCGGTGAAAACCGGGCTGAACAGCAGCATCACCGCGTCGGCCCGTGATGCCGGCGGCAGCATCTATCTGTTCGGACAGACCGGTCAGGTGCTGGCCAGCCGTGACGACGGGAGCAGTTTCCAGCCCCTGGACATCGGCCAGCCGGTGCCCGTCTACGGTGCCCTGGCATCAGCCGATAGCGGCCTGCTGCTGGTGGGCGCGCGCGGTTTCAGCCAACGGCCCCTGGCCTCTGGCAAACAAGAATAAGAGCGAGGCGAACCCACCATGGGTGGCATGAAACAAGACGCAATGCCGGTGATCCGGGACATCAAGGACTTCGACACACGAAGTGGCAACCTGCTGGAGCGCATGGTGTTCAACCATCGCGTTCCGTTCGTGGTCGGCATCCTGCTGGTCACGCTGCTGCTGGGCTACATGGCCCTCACGCGCCTCGAACTGCGGCCCAGCTTCGAGAAAATGATTCCCCAGGGACACCCCTACATCCAGAACTTCCTGGACAACCGCAAGGCCTTGCGGGGTCTGGGCAACAGCGTGCGCGTGGTCGTGGAAAACACCCAGGGCGACATCTTCGACCCGGCCTATCTCGACGCACTCAAGCAAGTACACGATGAACTCTTCCTGACCGAGGGCGTGGACCGCGCCTGGATGAAGTCACTCTGGGCACCCGGCGTACGCTGGACCGAAGTGACCGAAGAGGGCTTCCAGGGCGGACCGGTGATGCCCGATGGCTATGACGGTTCCCCCGCCAGCATCGAACAGTTGCGGCAGAACATAGCCCGCGCCGGCATCGTCGGCAGCCTGGTCGCCAATGACTTCAAATCCACCATGCTGGTGGTGCCACTGCTGGACCAGGCCACCGCCGGCGGCAAGGGCGTGGACTACCACCAGTTCTCGCGCACCCTGGAAGACAAGTTCCGCCTGCGCTTCGAATACGCCGGCGACACCCAGGCGCAAGCCTCGGGCGAGGAAGGGCAGGGCGCAATCAAGATCCGGGTGATCGGCTTCGCCAAGCTGGTGGGCGACCTGATCGATGGGCTGCTGCGGGTCATGGCCTTCTTCGGCCTGGCCGTTGGCACTGCCTTCTTCATCATCCTGGCCTACACCCGCTGCCTGCGCAGCAGCCTGCTGGTGATCGTCTGCTCGCTGCTGGCCGTGGTCTGGCAACTGGGTATCGTCGCCTGGCTGGGTTATGCCCTGGACCCGTACTCGATCCTGGTGCCCTTCCTGATCTTCGCCATCGGCGTGTCCCACGCGGCCCAGAAGATGAACGGCATCATGCAGGACATCGCCCTGGGCACCCATCGCCTGGTGGCCGCGCGCTATACCTTCCGCCGCCTGTTCCTCGCCGGGGTGACAGCTTTGCTGGCCGATGCGGTGGGCTTCGCCGTGCTGATGCTGATCGACATCCCGGTGATCCAGGATCTGGCTATCACCGCCAGTATCGGCGTGGCGGTGCTGATCCTCACCACACTGCTGATGATGCCCGTGGCGCTGTCCTACGTCGGTGTGGGCAAGAAAGCCGCCGAGCGCGCCCTGCGCATCGATACCAATGCCGCCGCGCATAAGGGCTTCGGCCGTGTCTGGGACTTCCTTGACCGCTTCACCGAGAAGCGTTGGGCCCTGACCACGGTCGGCGTGGCTGCTGTCCTGGGCGTAGCGGGTTTCATGGTCAGCTTGAACCTGCAGATCGGCGACCTGGATGCCGGTGCGCCCGAACTGCGGCCGGATTCACGCTACAACCGCGACAACGCCTACATCACCAGCCACTACGCGCTGTCCAGCGACCTGTTCGCGGTGATGGTGAAAACGCCTGCCGAGGGCTGCCTGAACTACCAGACCCTGATCCAGGCCGACCGCCTGGCCTGGGCGCTGCAGCAGCACCCGAACGTGCAGGCCACCTCGTCGCTGGCTAACGCGGTGCGCCAGATCACTGCCGGTACCTACGAGGGCAACCCGAAGTTCCTCAGCCTGCAGCGCAACCAGGATGTGCTGAACTACGCCGCCCAGCAGGCGTCGGTGAACACGCCCGAGCTGTTCAACACCGATTGCTCGCTGATGCCGGTGATCGCCTTCCTCAAGGACCACAAGGCGCAGACCTTGGATGAAGTGGTCGCCATCGCCGAGCGCTTCGCCGCCGAGAACAGCAGCGAGGATCGCCAGTTCCTGCTGGCAGCGGGCAGCGCAGGAATCGAAGCGGCCACCAACATCGTGGTGCGCGACGCCAACCGCACCATGCTGCTCTACGTCTACCTGGCGGTGACGCTGTTCTGCCTGGTTACCTTCCGCAGTTGGCGCGCGACCCTGGTGGCGCTGCTGCCGCTGGTACTTACCTCGGTGCTCTGTGAGGCGTTGATGGTGGTGATGGGCATCGGGGTGAAGGTTGCCACGCTGCCGGTCATCGCCCTCGGCGTCGGTATCGGCGTGGACTACGCGTTGTACCTGCTCAGCGTGCAACTGCAGTACCAGCGCCAGGGCATGCCACTGTCGGCTGCCTACAAACAGGCGGTGTCCTTCACGGGTCGGGTGGTGGCGTTAGTCGGTATCACCCTGGCTGCCGGCGTGGTCTGCTGGGCCTGGTCGCCCATCAAGTTCCAGGCCGACATGGGCATCCTGCTCACCTTCATGTTCCTCTGGAACATGATCGGCGCGCTGATCCTGATCCCGGCGCTGTCGTACTTCCTCCTCCGTGAGCGCGGCGAGGCGGAGCAGCCGGTCAGTCCGGCCAGCGTGCCCAAGGCGACGCCTGCCGCCGAAGCGGTGGAGAGCACCCGCATGGAGTCTTCACCACGGCAGCCGGCAAGCGAGAGAAGTTGAACTAATCTGGAACACGGGGGATCGCCACCGGCTGCATTGCGGCCGGTGGCGATGCCGTTTCCGGATTTGTCGATGCGACTGCTCCCGTTGTGATGGTCGCACTCAGGAAAGGACATCATGCTCGACTACTTCGCTCTGGGCGTTCTTATCTTCGTGGGGATCGTGCTGTTCTACGGAATCATCGTTCTCCACGATATTCCCTACGAGATTGCGGTGCACCGCAACCATCCACACCAGGACGCCATCCACGCCGCTGGCTGGGTCAGCCTGTTCACCCTGCACGCCCTTTGGCCCTTCCTGTGGATCTGGGCCATGTTGTACCGCGAGGACCGGGGATGGGGGTTCAGCGCTGGCGTGCCCGGCTCTGGCGCGGAAACTGAGCTCGCGCGCCAATTGGCGGAGCTGCGCCAGCGCATCGAGCAACTCGAAGGACGCGAACCGGCCCCGCAGGGCGAGCAGAAGGAGCTCTGAGCCATGGACCTGTTGCTGGTACTCACCTACGCCTCGATCTGCATCGCCATCTTCAAGATATTCAAGATCCCGCTGAACAAGTGGACCGTACCCACCGCGGTGCTGGGCGGCATCGTGCTGATCGGCGCGCTGATCTTCCTGATGAACTACAACCACCCCTATTCGGAGGTGGCGCGTACCTATTTCGTCTCGGTACCCATCGTGCCGGAGGTGTCCGGCCAGGTGATCGAGGTGCCGGTTACGACCAACCAGCCACTGGAGAAGGGTGATGTGTTGTTCCGTATCGACCCGACGCCCTTCGAGAACAAGCTGAAGTCGATCAAGGCCCAACTGGTATCGGCCCGTGCCGATCAGTCCCGCGCCCGTGAGCTGGCCGCACGCAATGTCGGCAATCGCCGCGATGTGGACCTCACCACCGCGCGGGTGGACGACCTGCAGGCGCAGCTGAACATTGCCCAGTTCGATCTCGACAACACGGTGATACGGGCGCCGAGCAAGGGGTTCGTCACCCATGTGTCCCTGCGTCCGGGCGTGCGTGCAGTGAAGCTGCCGTTGCGCCCGTCCATGGTCTTCATCCCTGACGAAGGCTTCTACTTCATCGCCTGGATGCGCCAGAACAGCCAGCTGCGCCTGAGCGTTGGCGACGAGGCGGAAGTCGCCTTCGACGGCATCCCTGGCAAGGTGTTTTCGGGCAAGGTGAAGCAGGTGATCGGGGTGATTGGCGAAGGCCAGGTGCAACCGTCCGGCACCCTGATCAGTTTTACGGGCTCACCCCCTCCGGGGCGGGTGCCGGTGTTCATCGAAATCACCGATCCGGCCTACGCCCAGTACGCCGCGCAGATGCCAGGCGGGGCCTATGGCCAGGCGGCGCTGTACAGCCAGCATTTCCACCATGTGGCGATCATGCGCAAGATTCTCCTGCGCATGGCGGCCTGGATGAACTACATCTTCCCGTTCCACTGACGGCGCTAAGGCGGGCTGCCCCCGGGGCGGCCCGCCTCGTATGGATGCTCGGCCATCCAGTGCCGGGCGATGTCTTCCCGCCGACACACCCAGACCCCGTCATGTCCCTGCACATGGTCAAGAAAGCGCGCCAGGGCCATGGCACGGGCCGGGTGGCCGCTGATCCGGCCATGCAGGCCGATGCTCATCAGCGTTGGCTGCCGCGCGCCTTCCTGCCAGAGCCAGTCGAAGGCGTCCTTCAGGAGCTGGAAGAAGTCCTGTCCCGAGGCGAAACCGTGGGGCATCAGGTAGCGGGCGTCGTTGTTGACCAGGGTGTAAGGGATCACCAGGTGAGGCGGCGAGCCGGGCAGCCAATAGGGCAGGTCGTCGTTGTAGGCGTCCGAGCTGTAGAGAAAGCCACCTTCCTCGCGCAGCAACCGGCGGGTATTGGCGCTGACCCGGCCGGTGTACCAGCCCAGCGGACGGCGGCCGCAGATGCGCTCGATGAGTTCGATGGTCAGCTGGATGTGGCGCCGCTCCTCGTCTTCGGGAATGTCGCGGTAGTCGAGCCAGCGGTAGCCATGTCCGGCCACCTCATGGCCACCGGCGCGCAGGGCGTGGCCGACTTGCGGCACCAGCTCCAGGGCGCGGCCGACGGCGAAGGCGGTCAACGGCAGGCCACGTTCGTTGAACAGGTCGAGAATGCGCCAGACGCCGGCGCGGGAACCGTATTCGTAGAGGCCTTCGACGCTGAGGTCGCGCTCGCCGGCGCGCGGGGGCCGGCCCGGCAGTTCGTGGAGGTAGGCTTCCGACTGGGCATCGCCATTGAGTACGCAGGATTCGGCGCCTTCCTCGACGTTCAGCACGAACTGCACCGCCAGCCGTGCACCTCCGGGCCAGCGGGGGCGGGGCGGCTTGCCGCCATAGCCGAGCAGGTCGCGCTCGACCATCAGCCGAGCTCGAAGGTGGTGATGCCGAAGATGCGCTCCTGGGCGACAACAGGCGCAGGGCCGAGGTACATCCGCGCGCAGCCAAAGACTTCGGTCATGCCCTGGCCATACACCAGTGCCATGGCCGCGGGATTGTTCTCCGGGGCATCGAGGAACAGTGCTCCACCCGCGGCGAAGCCTGCCAGTTGCGTGTAAAGGGCTTCGGCCGCGTGGGTGTCATCGGCGAACAAGGGGCCAATCTTGCAGCCGTTCTGACAGCGCCTGACGACCGCGAAACCGGCGAGGCGGCCATTGCGTCGGCAGCCCAGGGCGAGGGCATCGGGCTGGGTGGTCCAGCCCTGGAGGAAACCAGGGCGCGGTGCCGGGAAACAGCTGCGGTCGTAAGCGAGCACCTCGTTCAGGGCGAACTCGGCGAGGGGGACGACCTCTTCATCCGGGGTCCATTGCGGTGGCTCGGTGATTTCCGCCTGGAAACGCAGATTGCGGTGGGAGAAGACGAAGCCGCCCTTGGCGTAGTAGTCCTGCATGGCGAACACACCGTCCATCCCGATGGCGGCGCCCGGATGCAGCCGGGCCAGGAGGCGGTCACGGCGGGCATGCCAGAGGCGGTCGCCGAGGCCATGTCCGCGAAACTCCGGACGGATGATGAAAAAGCCCATGAAGCCAAATTCGCCGCCGTAGGACGTGATGGCGCCGCCGCCAATCAGTTCGTCGTCCAGGTCAGCCGCTATGTAGGCTTCAGGATCGGTTGCCCAGAACAGCTCGGCGTCGTGCAGGCCAGGGTTCCAGCCCTCGCGCGCGGCCCAGCCGACCAGCTCGTCCAGCTCGGGGCGGAGCATGTTGCGGATCACCAGCGGGATGGACATCGGGCGCTACTCCTCGGCGTGAAGCGAACGCTTTCGGTATAGCGCCAACCGGGGAGGGCGGCCAGACCGCCCGGCGGGCGTCGGGCGTCGCGCAACAGGTCGTGGGCATCGAACAGCTGCCAGGCGATCTGCGGATGCAGCTCAAGACCCCATTGAAATCCTTCCCGCAGCTAACTGGCGTCGATTTGTCTGCCGCTCTAAGCTCCATTTTTCTTCCCAGGGACGACTCTCCATGAACACCGCTCTACTGATCATCGACGTCCAGCGCGCCATCAGCGTCGGTGAATACGCCGCCTTCGAGATCGATCGCGTGATCGACACCATCAACCTCCTCAGCGCCAAGGCACGAGCCGCGGGCGTCCCGGTGGTGGTGATCCAGCACGAAGAGCCCGGCGACTATTTCCAGTTCGGCAGCGAGGGCTGGCAACTGGCGGAGGACCTGGCCGTTGCGGACAGCGACATTCGCATCCGCAAGACCACCCCCGACTCCTTCCACAAGACCGAGTTGCAGGAAACGCTCCAGCAGCGTGACATCCAGCGCCTGATCATCTGTGGCCTGCAGACCGACTACTGCGTGGACACCACCGTACGCCGGGCCCTGGCCCTGGGCTACCAGGTGGTATTACCGGCGGATGCCCACTCCACCCTGGACAACGCTGCCATCAGCGCGCCGCAGATCATCGCCCATCACAACGCGGTGCTCGGCAGCATGTCGAGTTTCGGCGTGCAGGCGCTGGTGGTGCCCGCCGAGGCGGTGTGTATCGAGGGCTGACGATCTCGCCCCGGGCACGGCTAGGGCGTCCAGTCCACCCCGTGCTCTTCAAGGTAGTCGTCCACGGCGGCGCCCACCGTCGGCTGGAAGATGTCGCTGCCGATCCGTGACAGCACTTCCAGCCGCCGGAGCTTGTCTTTCACCGGGTCCTTCATTTCTGCGAACCGCAGTTCTACGCCTGACGCCCGCAGCGCCTGCTCCAGCTCGATGAGGATGTCGGCTGAGGTGACATCCACGCTGGTGACCGGCTCCGCCGCCACCACGACTCTGCGCACTGGCGTCGGACTGTTCGCAACGGCTTCCAGCACACAGTTGTGGAACAGTTCGGCGTTGGCGAAGAACAGCGGTGCGTCCCAGCGGAACAGCACCAGGCCGGGGACGAGGCGGGCATGGGGGTAACGGGAAACATCGTGATAGCCGCGGATGCCGTCGACGCGGCCGAGCACGGCGAAGTGCGGGCGCCAGCCGTCCCACAGGAACTCGATCACCGCGATGACCACCGCAAGGCCGATGCCGGGTACCGCTCCCAGTACGGCGACGCCAACGAAACAGGTGACGGATAGCCAGAATTCCCATTGCTGGATGCGGTAGATGCGGCGCAGGTCCTTGAATTCGAACAGGCCAATGGCGGCAGCAATCACCACGGCTGCGAGTGCACTGTTGGGCAGGTGCTGCAACAGATTGGGGGCCAGCAACAGCAGCAAGGCCACCCCCAGGGCGCCGAAGACTCCGGTCAGCTGGGACTGCGCACCGGCCGCCTCGGCGACTGGAGTGCGCGAAGAACTGCTGCTGATGGGGATGCCCTGGAAAAAGCCCGTCGCCAGGTTAGCTACACCCAGGCCAAGCATTTCCTGGTTCGGATCTACCCGTGTGCGTGTCCTGGCCGCATAGGTGCGTGACAGCACGCTGGTATCGGCGAAGGAAACCAGGGCCACGGCGAATCCGCCGACGAGCACAGTGCCCAGGTCGCCCGCGCCGATGAGGGGTAGGCTGAAGCTCGGCAATCCCTCAGGCAGTGATCCCACCACCTTGACGGCATGGGTCGCGTCCAGGCCGAACAGGCCCACCACCAGCGTGGCGGCCACTACCGCGATGAGAAGGCCCGGCACGCGCGGATATCGTTTGAGCAGGAGAATGATGGCCAGGGTGCCGGCGCCCACGGCAAAGGCGTGCCAGTTGGCCTTGCCATCGAACAGGGCCTGGAACAGGTGCAGGGTATCGCGCAGGGGACCGGCGCTTTCGAAAGAGATGCCGAACAGCTTCGGCGCCTGGCTGATCAGCACCGTCAGGGCGATGCCGTTCATGTAGCCGTAGCGAATGGGCTTGGACAGCAGCTCGGTTATGAAACCCAGCCGCAACAGGCCGGCGCCGATGCAGACCAGCCCGGACACCAGGGCCATGGCGCTGGCGAGGGTTATCGCGCGCAGCGGATCGCCACCGGAAGCCGGCAGCACAACGGCCAGGATGATGGCGACCAGTGCCGAATCCGGGCCGAGCACCATGATACGGCTGGGGCCGAACAGCGCGTAGGCGAGCAGCGGAACGATGGTGGCATACAGGCCGTAGATGCCCGGAACGCCCGAGGCTTCCGCATAGGCGATCCCGACGGGTACCAGCATGGCCGTCAGCACGAGGCCGGCGAGCAGGTCTTTTGGCAACCAACCCGCCTGGTAATGGCGCAGTGTCTGCAAGCCCGGCAGCCAGCGTTGCCATCCAGACGGATCCGGCGCTCGTGGTGTCTGCCCCGAGTCGGCAGGCTTGATTGAGGGTGGTTCGTTCATGGGCGGTACCTGCGCCGGACCGGCAAGGATCAGGTGACTGGTGCGTGTGGAGTGAAGCTTAGTCGGGGCCCACGCAGGGCGCGGGCAACTTGCCGGCATCGAAAGCTGTTTGCGGCAGATTCAGCCTTGCTTTTCGCATTCATTGGCTAGGCTTTGTGCTAAGTGGTCTGCTCTAGGCGGGCTCTGATGGGGACAACCGCCGTGCGGGGTGTCTCCATGTCTGCGTCGGGGGGCGCCCAAATGGCCGATAGCAATGGACTGATCATTTGCGAGTACTGCGATGCGGTGTACCGGAAGGCCGCATTGAGCAAGCACCAACGCGCCTTGTGCGTGCGTTGCGGCGGGTTGATTCAGCGGCACGGGGGGCTTTCGGTGCAGCAGCGCCTGGCGCTGAGTATCACGGCGGCGATCCTGCTGGTGTTCGCCAACGTCTACCCGGTCATGAGCATCAGCCTGCAGGGGCTCAGCAATTCGGCGACGCTCTGGGACTCAGTGCTGATCCTCAGTAACGGCCCCATCACCTTCATCGCGCTGGTCGCCGCGCTGGCGATCATCTTCGCCCCGGTGCTGCAGGTCGGCCTGTTGATCTGGGTGTTCGGCTTCGCCGTCGCGGCCCAGCGTGCGCCGGGGTTTTCCGTCTGCATGCGCAGCCTGGAGGCACTGCGACCCTGGAGCATGCTGGAGGTCTGCCTGCTGGGCGCCATGGTGGCGGTCATCAAGCTGGCCGGGATGCTGGATGTGATTCCGGGAATCGGCCTGGTCTCGCTCGCCGCACTGAGTGTGTTGATCATCTACATCGCTGGCCGCGACGTTCGCGACCTCTGGGAGTGCCTGTGAACCCGCCGCTGGCAAGCGAGATGAACCTGTGCCTGTGCCACGGCTGCGGACTGGCCTGCGACATGGGCAGCCATCGGCACCACTGCAGCCGCTGCGGCGCGCCTTTGCATGCACGCAAGACCGACTCCATCACGCGCACTTGGGCCTACCTGCTGGCTGCCTTGGTGTTCTACATACCCGCCAACCTGCTGCCAGTGATGAACACCAGCATGTTCGGCAGTGGCCTCGACAGCACCATCGTGGGCGGCGTCCTCGAGTTCTGGGAAAGCGGCGCCTGGGATATCGCACTGATCATCTTCATTGCCAGCATCGGTGTGCCAGCCATCAAGTTCGGGGCCTTGCTGCTGTTGCTGGTCACTGCGCAGAGGCACAGCGACTGGGCGCGGCGCCAGCGCGCGCAGCTCTATCGCTTCGTCGAGTTGATCGGCTACTGGTCGATGCTCGACGTGCTGGTCGTGGCCCTGGTCGCAGCGCTGGTACAGATGCAGGAGCTGGGCACCATCGAACCGCGCCCCGGCATCCTATTCTTCGGCGTGGTGGTGGTGTTCACCATGCTCTCGGCCATGAGTTTCGATCCACGCCTGATCTGGGACGGCGAATCATCCACGGGGGATGCAACCCATGCAGCAACACACTGAAGGCGGTTCAGCGCCTGGGCAGGCGGAGATCCGGACACGGCGCTGGAACGTGTCGCTGGTCTGGATAGTGCCCATTGTCGCGTTGCTGGTGGGCGCGTCGCTGGTGGTGCGCAGTTGGATGGAGCAAGGCCCGACCATCACCATCAGTTTCAAGACCGGTGAAGGCCTGGCCGCGCACAAGACGTTGGTGAAGTACCGCAACGTGGTGATTGGCGAGGTCACCGCGGTCGAGCTGGCCCCGGACAAGAAGAGCGTCAACACCACCGTGGAACTGTTCCGCGAGGCGGAGTCGTTCGCCAGCGAAGACTCGGTGTTCTGGGTGGTGCGCCCGCGCATCGGTGCCGGCGGCGTCACCGGTACCGACACCTTGCTGTCAGGCAATTTCATTGGCGCCGATGGCGGGCAATCGACAAAGCGTGCAAAGCGCTTCACCGGACTCGAATCGCCCCCGGCAATCACGTACGGCGAGAAGGGCAAGATCTTCACCCTGCACGCCGAAGACCTGGGCTCGCTGGATATCGGCTCGCCGATCTACTACCGCAAGATACCGGTGGGTGAGGTGGTTTCCTATGCGCTGGACGCCAAGGGGACAGGCGTCGACATCGGCATATTCATCGAGGCCCCCAACGACGTGTTCGTCACCGACAACACACGCTTCTGGAACGCAAGTGGCATTGATGTCGCCCTGGACTCCAAGGGCGTGAAGGTCAACACCGAGTCACTGTCTTCAATACTGATTGGTGGACTGGCGTTTCGCACCCCCGAACATATCGTCGACGACAAGCCGGCGGCGGAGAAAACCGATTTCGTGCTGTTCGCCGATGAAGAAACCGCCCTGGCGCCACCCGATGGCATTGCACGCCGCCTGCGCCTTCGATTCGACCAGGCGCTGCGTGGCCTGGCCGTTGATGCGCCCGTGGAGTTCATGGGCGTGAATTTTGGCAAGGTCACCGCCGTTCACCTGGACTTCGACCCCGTGAAGCGGACGTTCCCGGTGATCGTCGATGCGATCATTTACCCCCAACGCATAGGCCCGGCCCACAACAAGATGCTGGAGGCCCTCAAACACTCTCCCGACGATGAAAAGGCCAGCGGCCTGTTGCTCGGCAGCTTTATCGAACACGGCCTGCGTGCCCAGGCGCGCAGTGGCAACCTGCTCACCGGCCAGCTGTACATCTCGCTGGACTTCTATCCAGATGCGGAGAAGGTTGCCTTCGATCCGAACCAGACGCCGTACATGATTCCCACGGTACCTGGCAGTCTCGAGAAAGTTCAGGAGCAGCTTCAGCAGATGGTCAACCGGATCAATGCGCTGCCGCTGGAGCGTATCGCCAACAACCTCGATGGCAACCTGAGCGAACTGAACCGCAGCCTGAAGCAGTTCAACACCCGGACCCTGCCCGGCGTCCAGGGCACCCTGGACGAGATTCGCAAGACGGTGCAAGCGGCCAATTCGGCATTGGCGGAGGACTCCCCACAACGCGAACAGATGACCGATACCCTCGAACAGCTGGAGCGGATGTCCCGCTCGCTGCGGGACCTGTCGGACTATCTGGGCAGGCACCCTGAATCGCTGATCCGCGGGCGTCCGGCAGCCACCGATGCACAGAACCTGCAGCCATGAGCGCCGCGAACAAGGAGTCGAGTCGAATGACGATACTGCACAAAGTACTTCTGACCGGGCTGCTGGTGATGCTGGGCGCTTGCAGCAGCGCACCGATCCGCTATCACACGCTGGTTCCCAAGCAATCGGCGAGCGGCGTCGCCATGGACATCCGCGTCGACCAGGTGACGGTGCCGCCGCAGGTCGATCGCTCGCAGATCGTCGTGCGCCAGGGTGATACCGGCCTGGCGATCCTGGAGACCGAATGGTGGGGTGCCAGCCTGGCCGATGAGCTGCAGAATGCCCTGGTCGACCAGCTCGGCTCGACACCCGCGGCTTCGGCGCAGGCGTCCCTGCGGGTGGATGTGCAGCGCTTCGATTCCGTGCCCGGTCAGTTTTCGCTGCTGGATGCCAGATGGCGCCTGAAACCGGCGGGGGCGGGTGCCATCACAGCCTGCCGGACCACATTGCAAACCCCTGCTGGCAACTCGGTGGACGAACTGGTAGCGGCGCATCAGGTCAACTTGCGAAAGCTCGCGGAAATCATCGGCCAGGCCAGCCGAGGGCAGCTGACGGTGTGCCCGACGGCTTCAGTCAACTGACCGGCGAGGGCGTCAGGCGTCGCGCAACAGGTCGTGGGAGTCCAGAAGCCGCCAGGCGATTTCCGGATGCAGCTCAAGACCGCGGCGGATGGCCGCCGGAATGGACTGCCGGGTCTTGCGGCAAAGACCGGGCAGTTCGTCGATGCGGATATCGATGCCGCGCATGCTGCGCACTTCGTTGTAGCCGGGGGCGATATGCAGGCGCACGCCGAGCTGTTCGTAAATGCGCCGCTGCATATGCTCCAGGTCTTCCAGGCTGCGGATGTTCTCAAGCCGCTCCAGCAGGCGCTTTTCCTCCTGACGGGTCAGCAGCAGGATGCGGACGTCGGCACCGGGCACCTCCAGCAACTCCTCACGCCCGCAATTGCAGGCGCCGGGAGGGCAGGGTTGGCGGGTAGGGAGAGTGGGTGTCATGGCTTCCGATCATAGTCAGCCGAGTGTCCGGACGCCAACGGCGCCCAGGGCCGGTTCAACGTAGCAGTTCAGCCACCGCCAGGAGCACTGTCTCCGGCTTTTCGCGATGTGGGACATGGCCGCAGTCTTCGATGAGCAGCATCCGCGACGGGCCGTCGGTCAGGCGCGCGATCTGCTGAGGATGCAACTCGGAGCCGAACTCGTCCTGGTCGCCGTGGATAGCGAGTACAGGACAGTCCAGCCGCCCCACCTCCGCTTCAAGGTTCCAGTCGGCGAAGGCAGGCGACAGCCAGGTCTCCGTCCAGGCCTCCAGCACCCAGCGGGCCTTGTCGCCGTGGTACTTGCGCAGACGATCCAGTTGGTCATCCTGCTGAAAACCCTGTTTGGCTTCACGGATGCCCGCCAGTGTGCGGTCTTCGACAAAGGCCTGCGCCGACTCGGTGATCAAGGCCAGGCAATGCTCCTGGTGGCGGTTTGCGCAGTGAGTGGCCATGCCGCCGCCGACGCTGTGGCCGAAGGCGATGAATTCGCGGATACCGAGGCTGTCCTTGACCAGCGGGAAGTCGCGCTCGGCTTCATCACCAACGAAGCCGTAGGCGAGCTGCCCCGGGTGCGCGCTCGAGCGGCCGAAGCCCAGCCGGTCGTATGCCACTACGGTCCTGCCGGTGATGCTCGCCAGTTTGGCGGGAAATTCACGCCACAGCTCCACGCAGCCGAGCGAGTCGTGGAATAGCACGATGGGCGCTTCGTCAAAGGATGGGCTGAGGTGGTCGGGGCTCCAGATGCGCACGAAGAGCCTACCGTGGAGGCTGCTGATCCAGAGGTCCTGAGTATGGTGGCTGGGGCTTGGCACGGCTGACTCCAGGGCAAGGGGACGCCCCACAGGCTGCCAGAAAATGGCGCGCCCGGCAGCCGGGCTACAGACAATCCGACTTCATCCTGTACATCAGGCAGATCGTAGCCCGGATGAAATCCGGGAGAGACGATTGGACTTTCCCCGGATTTCATCCGGGCTACTGAAGATCCGACTTCATCCTGTAAATCAGGCATTTCGATCGTCACAGGCAGCGCCAATGACTCATGGCCACGCCCAAACGACGTGGTTTTCCAAGCTCAAACGAAAAAGCCCCGCAACATGTGCGGGGCTTTTTCTTAAAACGGCGTTACAGCGGGCGAACCTGCTCGGCCTGAGGCCCTTTGGGGCCATCGGTGACGAGGAAGGAGACGCGCTGCCCCTCGTCCAGGCTCTTGTAGCCAGAGCTTTCAATCTGACGGAAGTGTACGAACACGTCCGGACCGGATTCGGGGCTGATGAAGCCAAAGCCCTTTTCGGCGTTGAACCACTTGACGGTTCCGTTTTGGCGGGTCGACATGATGATGAATCTCCAAGGTGCAGGAATACGGGGTCGGCAATAGCGTGACCGTGACTGAATGCGAAGTGAAGGGTGCCGAGGAGATGGAGAATCGTAAGGACAAAACATCAAGACGGTGCCGCAAGACTGGGCAGGCAGTGCTGTGAGAATACAGGGTTTGTTGGCATTGAATAGTTTTTTCTGACTGGGGACGACTCCCGGAATGCGCTGGAGGGCCGGACAATTGCCCCGGCGCGGCAATGGGTATGCCTGTATAGTCCCAAGTGAGTCGCTCGCAATGACGGCTCATCACTCAAAGGTGACTCCGATGTCCGATACACCGACAAGCCGATCGAGATCGCAGCTGGACGAGCAGACGCAAGCATTCCTGTCAAAGGGCGGCGAGATCAAGGAAATACCCACCGGAGCAACCGGGTGGAACGCCGACCGCAAGAAGACGCAATGGACCAAGGCGCAGACGAAGAAGCCCGATGCGTGAATCGGGGCACGCTGCCCGCAACGACCAAGCCCGCTGAAGCGGGCTTTTTTATAGGTTGAACGACCGGTCGCGTCGCAAGGCAACCAGCGGGCAAGAAATCTCGACCTTGTTTGACCAATGGAACAATTTGCTGCAAACCAGCGACCCGCACCAGGTTGTCGCCAACTACGCTCGCAGTGCCTCAACCAACCAATCGCAGAAACTGCCGGTGAGCGGGTCGCCCTCGCTGTCGCGGTGCACCAGCCAGCTCCAGTTCGGACCTCGCACCGTCTGTTCCGCAAGCGGCACCAACAGCCCCTGATCACGCGCGTGGTTGCCCAGCAACTGGCTGACCAAGGCGATCCCCAACCCCTGGCTGGCGGCATCCAGCAGCAGGCCGGGATCGGAAAAATTCAGCCCCTGGCTCTGCTGGCCGACATCGACGCCGCCCTGCACCTGCCAGTGGCTCCAGTCCATCTCGCGCTCGCCATGCAGGGTGGTCCGCGAGTCCGCTGCCATGTCCAGCAGGGCGGGATGGCAGGCGGGGTAGAGGCGATCTTCCAGTAGCACGCGAAAACTGCATTCGGCCTGGGCGCTGAGGTCGTCGCGCACGGCGATGTCGATGGTCTGGGTGGCCATGTCCGGTGTCTCGTCAGTGGTCAGCAACCAGAGGTCGACCTGCGGGTGGCGCCGGTGAAAATCCGCCAGGCGCGGCACCAGCCAGTGGCGGGCAAAGGCTGGCGTGGTGTTGACCACCAGTTGATTGGGCTTGCGGTACTGGTCCAGGCGGCGGATGCCCACGGCCAGTTGCTGCAGCAGCGATTGGGTGGTGCTGAGCAGGTCGAAGCCGGCGTCGGTCAGCGCCACGCTGCGTCCGTTGCGAAAGAACAGCGGCTGTTCGAGGAAGCTCTCCAGACTGCGAATCTGCTGGCTGATCGCCGACTGGGTGAGGTGCAGTTCTTCGGCTGCCTTGTGGAAACTGCCCAGCCGGGCGGCGGCTTCGAAGCCGCGCAGGGCATTCAGGGGTGGCCAGTTTTTCAGCATGATCGATAAGCTCGGCTAATCAATAATCTGCAAAATCTATCGTTTGTTTGGCCGTTTTTACAGGTCTAGCATGCAAGCCATTACCGCAATCGCGGTTATTCAGTGATAACAAATACTTAACTGAAGGCGCTTGTATGCAATTCAATGATTCGCAGAACGACTGGGTCATGCCTGCCGAATGGGTACCCCATGCAGCCACCTGGATGGCCTTTCCCCATAACCAGGCACTGTGGGAAAACGGCTGGGGCGTAACCCTGGCGGATGTGCAGGTTGATTTCGCTCGAGTGGCCAACGCGATTGCCCGCTTCGAGCCGGTGAAGATGGTGGTCGACCCCTCCGCGCTGGAACGGGCGCGTGAGCTCTGCGGGCCGAACATCGAGTTGGTCGAACTGGCGATCAACGACAGCTGGTGCCGCGATTCCGGTCCGAGCTTCGTCTGCCATCCGCGCCTGGGCACGGCCGGTGTGAACTGGCGTTTCAATGCCTGGGGCGGCAAGTCCGCCTTTGATCTGGACGAGAGCCTGGCACGGCGCATCCTCAACAGCCTCGGCCTGGAGTGCTTCGATACCGCGCTGGTCAATGAGGGCGGCGCCATCCATGTGGACGGGCAGGGCACGCTGATCACCACTGAATCGGTGTTGCTCAACGGCAACCGCAACCCCGGTATGAGCAAGGCCGAGATGGAGGAGATCTTCTCCCGCTTGCTGGGTGTGAAGAAGACCATCTGGCTGCCGGGCGATCCCGACTACGTCACTGGTGACATGACTGACGGCCACGTCGACGGCGTGTGCGCCTTTGCCCGGCCCGGTGCGCTGCTGGTGGATGCCACGCGTGACGCGTCTTCGGTGTACGCCGAAGTCGTACGCGAGAACCGCCGTGCCCTGGAGCTCTCCACCGATGCGCTGGGGCGTCGCTTTGAAATGCTCGAACTCTTCGAGGCCAGCGAAGCGGTGGATCAGGACGCCGAGGTGTTCTGCGCGTCCTACACCAATTTCTACATCGTCAATGGCGCGATCATCATGCCGGCCTACGGCATCGCCGCCGATGACAATGCGGCAGCGACGCTGCGGCTGGCCTTCCCGGGGCGCGAAGTGGTGCCGGTGCAGATCAATCACTTGGCCCACGGCGGCGGCGGTGTGCACTGCATCACCCAGCAACAGCCGGCCTGGCCACTGAAGGGGTGATGTCATGACTGGACTGACCGTCGCTACCACCCAGTTCGCCTGCAGCTGGGACCTGGAAAGCAACCTCGATCAAGCCGAACAACTGGTGCGAGAGGCTGCCGCCAGGGGCGCGCAACTGATCCTATTGCAAGAGTTGTTCGCCACGCCGTACTTCTGCATCGAACAGGACCACAAACACCTGTCACTGGCGCAGGAATATGACGATAGCCCGGTGCTCAAACGCTTTGCCGATCTTGCCCGCGAGCTGGGGGTAGTGCTGCCGCTGAGCTGGTTCGAGCGTGCCGGCAATGCGTTCTTCAATTCGCTGGCGGTGGCCGATGCCGACGGCCGCCTGCTCGGTGTGTACCGCAAGACCCACATCCCCAACGCCATTGGCTACCAGGAGAAGGAGTACTTCAGCCCTGGCGATACCGGATTCCGCGTCTGGGATACCGCCTTCGGCCGCATCGGCGTGGGCATCTGCTGGGATCAGTGGTTCCCCGAAACCGCGCGTTGCATGGCGTTGATGGGGGCCGAAGTGCTGCTCTATCCGACGGCCATTGGTTCAGAGCCGGGCGCTACCGGGCTGGACTCGCGCGATCACTGGCAACTGACCCAGCGCGGCCATGCTGCCGCCAACATCCTGCCGGTAATCGCCGCCAACCGCGTCGGTCGGGAAGTGGCTACCAGCGACTCTAGTCTCCAGATGCGTTTCTACGGCTCGTCCTTCATCACCGATCACAAGGGCAAGCTGCTGGTCGAGGCCGATCGCGATACCACGGGTGTGCTGGTGCAGCGGCTGGACCTCGCCGCCATGGGTGAGGACCGCCTGAACTGGGGCATCTACCGTGATCGCCGGCCGGAAATGTACGGGGCGTTGCTTGGGCTGGATGGTCGTCAAATCCACGAGCGCTGGCAGCGCCAGGGAGCCTGAAGATGAATGTCATGAAGAAACTCTTGATCGTCTCGCTGGGCCTTGGCCTGAGCGGTCTGCAACTGGCTGCGCAGGCCGAGGAAAAGGTCCTGCGCCTGTACAACTGGGCGGACTACTTCGCCCCGGACACGCTCAACGCCTTCACCCGCGAGACGGGTATCCGGGTCATCTACGACGTGATGGACAGCAGCGAGACGCTGGAGGCCAAGATGATGTCCGGCCACAGCGGCTATGACCTGATCTTCCCCGGCGACACCGTGGCTGAGCGTCTGATGCGCGCCGGCGCTTTGCAGAAGCTCGATCGCAGCAAACTCGAACACCTGGAGGACGTCGAACCCGGCCTGCGGACGCTGCAGACGAAGTATCCGTACTCGCGGCATGCCACGGTCCCTTACACCTGGGGCACCATCGGCCTGACCTACAACCAGGCAATGATCGACCAGCGTCTGGCCGAGGCGCCGGTCAACAGCCTGGACATGATCTTCAAGCCCGAGCAGGCGGCGAAGTTCGCGGACTGCGGCATCTCGATGATCGACTCGCCTGATGAAGTGCTGGCCGTGGTGCTCAACTACCTTGGCCACGACCCCCGCAGCAGCAAGCCGGGCGAACTGGCCGAGGCGGTGGCGCTGCTCAAGGGCATCAAGCCCTATATCCGCAAGTTCCAGTCACAGCCGGTCACCCAACTGGTCAATGGCGATCTGTGCGTGTCCCTCGGCTACAGCGGCGACATGACCCAGGCCCAGCGTGCAGCGGATGAAGCCGGCAAGCCCACGCGTTTCCAGTACCGCATCCCCCAGGAAGGCACCACGGTGTGGATGGACACGATGGCCATCCCCGCCGATGCCCAGCACCCGGAATACGCCTATGCGCTGATCAACTTCGTCATGCGTCCGGAAAACATGGCGGCGATCAGCAACGCCACCGGCTATCCCACCTCGAGCGCCCTGGCCCGGCCGATGGTGGATGCCGACATGCGCAATAACCCGGACATCTATGTCGACGAGGCGACCTACACGCGGCTGATCCCCGGCAAGGACATCCCGCAGCGTGACATGCGTGCGCGAATGCGCGCATGGACCACCTTCAAGACGGCCATCCACGACTGAAACCGCATCCCTACCCAACAGAGGACCTTCCATGCCTACACGTCGTGACTTCCTCAAGCAGATGATGGCCGCCAGCGGAATCGGCGCCGCTGCCACGCTCGGCCTTGGTCTTGGCGCGGCCCGTGTGCCCGCCGCCCTGGCCGGCAGCTGGTACATGCCCGACGAGCACGCCCCGCAGGAGCGGGTGATCCTTGCCTTCGCGGCGTCCTCCACTGTCTGGGAGGACTGGGCGCCCGCGGTGAACAACACTATTGCCCTGCTGGCCAGGACCATTGCCAGGTACCAGCCGGTTACCGTGCTGTGCCGGGCCAACCAGCTGTCGTCGGCCAGGAGCAAATGCGGTACCACCAACATCGAGTTCCTGTCCATGCCGCTGGATGATGTCTGGGTGCGCGACTACGGCGGCTGCTTCGTCGTCGACGGGGCGGGTGGCCTTGGCCTGGTGGACTTCAACTTCAACGGCTGGGGCAACAAGCAGACGTCGGCCAACGACACCCAGGTGGCCGATGCCCTGGGCTACGAGATGGAGGCCGCCTACATCCGCAGCGCACTGGTGGGCGAGGGCGGCGGCATCGAGGTGGATGGGCACGGCACCGCGATCATCACCGAAAGTTGCTGGGTCAACGGCAATCGCAATCCGGGGCTCAGCAAGTCTCAGATCGAAGCCGAGCTGAAAGCCAACCTCGGCTTGCGCAAGGTCATCTGGCTGCCGGGTATCAGGAACAAGGACATCACCGACGCCCATGTCGACTTCTATGCGCGCTTCGTCAAACCCGGCGTGGTGATCGCCAACCTTGACAACGACCCCAAGTCCTACGACTACGCCCTGACGCGCAAGCACCTGGAAGTTCTCAACGCCGCCACCGACGCCGATGGGCGCAAGCTGGTGGTCCACACCTTGCCGCCGCCGCTGCGCGTGCGCAGCAATCAGTACACCCGCAACAACCCGGATTTCGCCCCGGGATACATCAACTACCTGTCGATCAACGGCGCGGTGATCGCCCCGGAGTTTGGCGATGCCGCCGCCGACAAGTACTGCAAGGACCTGTTGGCCAAGCTGTATCCGGGCCGCGCGGTGGTGCAGGTGAACATCGATCCGATTGCCGCCGGCGGTGGCGGCATCCATTGCGTGACCAAGAATCTTCCGCTCGCTTGAGGTTCGCGGTTCGGTCTGACCTGAGGTGCATCCGGGCTACCGGCCAGGGGCCGGCAGCGTGCTGGTCGCCGCGATGTCCCTTGCCTTGCCGGTCGTCCAGTCAACGGCGACAGCGAGCGAGTTCGCGGTGAATTTGATGCATATCAACTCGGGCCCGCTCGGCTGGCAGCATGTTTTACCCATACAGGGCAGTGCCAATCTCCAGCTCCGAGTTCTTGCAGGCTGAGTCTGGAATCGAAAGAACCGTCGGGCGGCAATCAACAGAGCCCCTGGAGGATTCCATGAGCGTGTATCACCGCTTGCTGCTGATTCTAGCGCCTGGGCCGGGTCCATCTTCTGCACTGAATCGGGCGGCTGCCCTGGCTGAAGCCAGCGGTGCCGCGATCCATATCGTGACCTGTGGCAGCCCCTATGCCGCTTTATGGCTGATGGACAGGGCGGTTCAGGAACGCCTGCATGTCGAGTTCATCAAAAGCCAGGAGTCGCGCTTGCGAGAGGTCGCCGAGCAGTTGCGCGCCCGAGGTATCCAGGCCACCACGGAAGTGCTCTGGACCGAGGACCCCCTGGATGAGCTGCTTCGCCATGTAGAAGAACTGCCTGCGGACCTGGTGATCAAGGACACCTTTCGCGAGCCAGCGCTCCAGCGGGCCTTCATGACGCCGCTGGACTGGCAGTTGTTGCGTGAGTGCCCGGTGCCGTTGCACCTGGTGTCGTTCGCGGAACACCCGCTGCCGTGGAAAGTGGCTGCCGCGGTAGACCTTTCCACGCCAGCTGGCGAGATGGACCCCCTCGATGAACGAATTCTCGCGGCAGCCCGCGACCTGGCCCTGCAATGCAATGCCGAGTTGCACCTGTTGCATGCCTACGAGCATTCATCCGGCTACCCGGTATACGGCACCGACACGCTGGAGTGGCCTTCGGCGCGTGAGCGCGAGTTGAACAGGCAGCGGCGCGCCAGCTTCGACGCGCTGGCCGATCGCTTCGGCGTTCCGAACGACCGCCGGCACCTGGTGCTGGGTACACCGCTGCGGGTCATTGCCGACTTCACGCGGCAAGCCGGCATGGATGTGGTGGTGATGGGAACCCTGACCCACAAGGGGCTGGAAAAGGTACTGGGCAGCACGACCGAGCACGCTCTTTACCAGGTCGCCAGCAGCATCTTCGCCATCAGGCCGCCTGTCGAAAGGTGAGGCTGGCCGAACCAGACGGTGTTGCGAGGGGCGCTCGCCCATGCACTGCCGGGCGCGTCGTTAACCAGGTTGGAGGCTTGACTGATGTTGTGTTCCGGTTCGATACAAATCCCCATCCGTGATCGAGTGGCTGCGGGCCAGGCGCTCGTGCCGCTGCTGTCGGATTACCGATGCAGGTCAGACGCCATTGTGCTGGCCTTGCCGCGCGGTGGCGTCCCCGTGGCCTACGAGGTTGCCACGGCGCTGGAGCTGCCCCTGGACCTGATGCTCGTACGCAAGCTGGGTGTTCCGGCGCATCGGGAGTTGGCCATGGGCGCTATCGCCAGCGGTGGCGTGCGGGTGGTCAATCGCGACGTAGTGAGCATGCACGGCATCGACGACGCCACGCTGGATGCGGAAGTGGCGCGTGAGTCTTTGGAACTGCAGCGCCGTGAGCAGGCCTATCGCGGTATGCGCCCCGCGCCTGACCTGCGTGAGCGCGTGGTGATCCTGGTGGATGACGGCCTGGCGACCGGCGCCACCATGCTGGCTGCGGTACGCGCGGCCCGGCAACAGGGCGCCGCACGGATAGTGGTGGCCGTACCGGTGGGGCCGGATGACACGGTAGCCGAGTTGCAGGAGGAGGCCGACGAGGTGATCTGTCCCTTCCAGCCCGAGTGGTTCACGGCGATCGGCCGCTGGTATGTGGACTTCTGCCAGGTCATGGACCAGACGGTGATCGACCTGCTGCAGCGAGCCTGGCGCCTCGAGCAGCAACGACAGGGCTGAATGCCCGGAGGTGCTCCATGCTTCAGCGTCGACCCCAGTACATTGAATTGGCGGATGTGCAGTTGTCCGGTGACCTGTTGTTGCCGCCCGCCGCCACGGGCCTGGTGGTGTTCGTGCATGGCAGCGGAAGCAGTCGCTTGAGCCCACGAAACCAGCAGGTTGCCCAGTACTTGAGCGAGCGGGGCTTCGCCACGCTGTTGTTCGATCTGCTTACCGAGCGGGAACAGCGCCGCGACCGGGTGACCTGTGAGCTGCGGTTCGACATCCCGCTGCTGACTGGCCGGCTTGTGGGTGTCCTCGACTGGCTGTCGGTGCAACCGGAGTTGCGCCGGCTGGCGGTCGGCCTGTTCGGTGCCAGTACCGGCGCGGCTGCAGCCTTGTCGGCTGCGGTTGAGCGGCCGGCGAATGTGCAGGCGATCGTCAGTCGCGGCGGCCGCACCGATCTGGCCGAAGAGGCGCTTGGCCGTGTTCGCGCGCCTACCCTGCAGATCGTAGGGGACCATGATCTTCACGTGTTGGGACTGAATCGAAAAGTGTGCCGAGCCCTGTCCTGCGAGCAGCAACTGGAGGTGGTTGCAGGCGCTTCGCACCTGTTCGAGGAGGTTGGCACGCTGCAGGAAGTCGCCCGCCTGGCGGGCGACTGGTTCGAGGCACATCTGGGCGAAGCAACGCGTGCGAGCGCCTAGCCAACCGGTAGCGCCCACCTCCGACAGGTTCCAACGGCAGCATTCTTGAAGGGGCAGGGTGCCATGCGTCCAGGCATTATCGAAAAGGTCACGAACGAGCTTCGGGTAACCCCGAACTGGCAGGACAGCGTGCAGGCGCGGGCGGCGTTCTCCTGGAACAATGAGGCGAGCGCCCTGGCCGGCCTGCCCGATGGCGGACTCAACCTGACGTTCGAGGCGGTCGACCGGCATGCCCGCGGTCCGCAACCGGACCGAGTGGCGTTGCGCTTGCTGGACCGGGCAGGCCAGGCAAGCGACATCAGTTACCGAGACCTGAGCTTGCAGACCAACCGCTTCGCGCACCTGTTGCAGGGCCTTGGCGTTAGCGCAGGCGAGCGCCTGTTCGTGCTCTGCGAGCGCAGCCTCGAACTGTACCTGGGGGTGCTGGGCGGCTTGAAGCAGGGCTGTGTGGTTTCACCGCTGTTCTCAGCGTTCGGGCCGGAACCCATCGCGACCCGCATGCGCCTGGGCGACGGCAGCATCCTGGTGACCAGCGAGACGTTATACCGGCGCAAGGTGGCTGGCATTCGCAGTGGTTTGCCGTCGCTCAGGCATGTGTTGCTGTTCGGCGTCCCTGAGGGCGAGCCGATGCCCGAAGGCACGCTGGACCTTCACGCCCTGCTGGCCGAGGCCGACGACAGCTTCACCATGGCTGCCACCACGGCTGACAGTCCGTCCTTGCTGCATTTTACCAGCGGCACCACCGGTACACCCAAGGGCGCGCTGCACGTTCACGGCGCCGCTGTGACGCACTATGTCACCGGCAAGTACGCGCTGGACCTGCACCCCGACGACATCTACTGGTGCAGCGCCGACCCCGGCTGGGTCACGGGCACCTCCTACGGCATCCTCGCGCCTTTGATGCTCGGTGTGACCAGCATCGTCGATTGCGCCGAGTTCGATGCCGAGCGCTGGTACCAGATACTCGAACGGCAGCGTGTCAGCGTCTGGTACACCGCCCCCACGGCCATCCGCATGTTGATGAAGGCCGGCACCGCGCTGGCCGCTGCCCACCGCTTTCCGGCGCTGCGCTTCGTTGCCAGCGTCGGCGAGCCCTTGAATGCCGAGGCCGTCTGGTGGGGGCTTGAAGCGCTCGGCCAACCCATCCATGACAACTGGTGGCAGACCGAAACCGGCGGAATCATGGTGGCCAATACCGCCGGCATGGCCATCAAGCCTGGCTCCATGGGGAAACCGCTGCCGGGGGTAGAGGCGGCGATCGTTTCCATTGAGAACGGTCAACTGACGCTCCAGGGTGATGATCAGGTCGGCGAACTGGCGTTGAAGAAGCCCTGGCCGGCTCTGTTCCAGGCCTATCTGGGCCAGGAAGAGCGCTACCGGCGCTGCTTCGCCGGGGAGTGGTACCTCAGCGGCGACCTGGCCCGGCGGGACCGCGACGGCTACTACTGGTTCGTGGGTCGAAATGACGATGTGATCAAGTCCGCCGGGCACCTGATCGGCCCCTTCGAAGTGGAAAGTGTGCTGATGGAACTGCCGGCCGTGGCGGAGGCCGCGGTGATCGGCAAGCCCGACCCGCTGGTGGGGGAGACGGTCAAGGCCTTCGTCTCGCTCAAGGGCGGGTATATCGCCAGCCCGGTCCTGCATGACGAACTGCTGGGGCACGCGCGCAAACGCCTGGGGGCTGCGGTGGCTCCCAAAGAGCTGGAGTTCGTTGCGAGCCTGCCGCACACGCGCAGCGGAAAACTCATGCGGCGGCTGCTCAAGGCCCGTGAACTCGGCCTGCCGGAAGGCGATCTCTCGACCTTGGAGAATCCGTCATGAACGTGCCCCCGGTGCCTTACCCGGCTGATTTCGCCTTGTGCCTGCTGCGCGACATGCTGCGCATCCGCCGCCTGGAAGAGCGCGCAGCCGAGCTGTACGGGGAGGGCAGTATTCGGGGTTTCCTGCACCTGTACATCGGGGAAGAAGCGGTAGCGGTTGGCGCATTGCATGCCCTGGGCAGCGACGACGCGGTGGTTGCGACCTACCGCGAGCATGGCCATGCCTTGCTCAAGGGGGTGCCCATGGGGGCGATCATGGCCGAGATGTTCGGCAAGCAGGAAGGCTGCTCACGGGGGCGTGGCGGTTCCATGCACCTGTTCGATGCGGGCGCGCGTTTCTTTGGGGGCAACGCCATCGTCGCCGGGGGCTTGCCGCTGACGGTGGGTTTGGCGCTGGCGGAGCGGATGCAGGGCGGCGGCCGTGTCAGCGCCTGCTTCTTCGGTGAGGGCGCCATGGCCGAGGGGGCATTCGCCGAGTCGATGAACCTGGCCGCACTTTGGCAGTTGCCCGTGCTTTTCTGCTGTGAGAACAACCTGTACGCAATGGGCACAGCGCTGGCGCGCTCGCAATCCCAGCTGGACCTCTGCGCCAAGGCAGCGGCATTCAAGGTTGCGGCCAGGGCCGTGGATGGCATGGATGTGGTCGCCGTGCACCAGGCCACCTGCGAAGCCGTTGCGGCTATTCGCTCGGGTGGCGGGCCGTACTTCCTGGAGTTCCAGACGTACCGGTTTCGGCCGCACTCGATGTTCGACCCCGAGCTCTATCGCGACAAGGCCGAGGTGGAGCAGTGGAAAGCGCGGGGGCCGATCCATACCTTCAGCGCCCGGCTGAAAGCGCAGGGCATGCTCGATGAGGCCGGTTTTCTCGCGCTTGCCGGCACGGTCGACCAGGAAGTGGAGGCGGCCGTGGCCTTTGCAGAGGCGGGAAGCCTTGAGCCTGCCACCGAGCTGATGCGTGATGTGTACACCCCTGAGGCGGCGCCATGAGCCAGCCAACCACCTACCGCGCGGCAATACGCGAGGCCCTGCGCGATGCCCTGCAGCGCGACTCCAGGGTGTTCCTGATGGGTGAGGACGTCGGTCGCTACGGCGGTACCTACGCAGTGACCAAGGGCTTGCTGGAGGAGTTCGGCGCGGAGCGAATCCGTGATACGCCCCTGTCGGAGCTGACCTTCGTCGGCGCTGGAATCGGCGCAGCGCTGGGTGGCATGCGGCCGATCGTGGAGGTAATGACCGTCAACTTCAGCCTGTTGGCGCTGGACCCCTTGATGAATACAGCCGCGACCCTGCGGCATATGTCCGGCGGGCAATTTTCGGTGCCGCTGGTGCTGCGCATGGCGACCGGCGCCGGTCGCCAGTTGGCGGCCCAGCACTCCCATAGCCTGGAAGGCTGGTACGCGCACATCCCGGGCCTGAAGATTCTCGCCCCGGCGACCCTCGAGGATGCTCGCGGCATGCTCTGGCCGGCGTTGCAGGACCCGGACCCGGTCCTGATATTCGAACATGCCCAGTTGTACAACCTGGAAGGTGAATTGAATCCCGACGAACCCGTGGATATTCGTTCGGCAAAGGTGCGCCGGGCCGGGCGGGACCTGACGCTGATCAGCTACGGCGGAACCCTGCACAAGGCGCTGGCGGCGGCCGAGCAGTTGATGGGCGAAGGGATCGACGCCGAAGTGATCGATCTGCGTGTGCTTCGCCCGCTGGACGACGCGACGCTTCTGGCCTCGGTGCGCAAGACGCGCCGCGTGCTGGTGGTGGACGAAGGCTGGCGTAGCGGGAGCCTCTCTGCCGAGATCATCGCGCGGATCGTCGAGCAGGGCTTCTTCGAGCTGGATGCGGCGCCGGTGCGGGTATGCAGCGCCGAAGTACCCATTCCCTACGCCAAGCACCTGGAGGACGCCGCGCTGCCCCAGGTAGCGGCTATCGTCGCCGCGGCGCATGGCATCTGTGGTTGATCGCTTTGCGGCCCGCATCGGGCCAATGAGGTGTGGATGATCGAGTTCAAACTGCCGTCGTTGGGCGCGGACATGGACCAGGGGACGTTGCTCGAGTGGCGGGTCAAGCCTGGCGACAAGGTTCGGCGGGGCCAGGTGGTCGCCGTCGTCGACACGGCCAAGGCGGCGGTGGATGTGGAGTGCTGGCACGACGGTGAGGTATTCCAGCTGCTCCTCGAGCCCGGCGGCAAGGTACCGGTCGGCACCTTGATCGCGACACTGCTGGAGGCGGGCGAATCCGCCGAAACCGCCCCGCGCAGGCCGGAACCGGAAGTCGCCGCTCCTGAGACCAACCAGCACCCGGCACCGACCCGGCACAAGGTGTCGCCGGCCGCACGTCGGCGCGCCGGTGAGCTTGGCATCGACCCGGACAGCTTGTCGGGGAGCGGACCTCACGGCGTCGTGTCGCTGGAGGACGTGGAGCGGGCCGCCACCGCCAACACGCCCGTCGACCGTGCCGCAGCCATGCGCCAGGCAATTGCCGAGTTGATGAGCCGATCCAAGCGTGAGATTCCGCACTACTACCTGTCGGAGACCATTTCCCTCGCAGCCTGCCTGGCGTGGTTGAGTACCTACAACGCCGCGAAACCGCCCCAGGAGCGCCTGCTGCCGGCTGCCATGCTGCTCAAGGCGGTCGCCCTGGCATTGCGCCGGCACCCGCAGTTCAACGGCTGCTGGAAGAACGGGGCGTTCCAGCCCACCGCGGGTACCCACCTGGGCGTTGCCATTGCGCTACGCCAGGGCGGGCTGGTCGCTCCGGTGCTGCAGAACGTGGCGGAAAAGGGCCTGGCGCAGGTGATGTTCGAACTCGGCGACCTGGTGGCGCGGGCGCGCAATGGCTCTTTGCGCAGTTCGGAGTTGGCGGAGGCGGGCCTGACGGTGACCCAGATGGGTGATCAGGGCGCGGAGTCCGTGTTCGGCGTGATCTATCCACCGCAGGTGGCATTGGTCGGTTTCGGCCGCATTTCGGAGCGGCCCTGGGTCGAGGACGGCAAGCTTTGTGTCAGACCCACCGTCGTGGCGAGTCTGGCGGCTGACCATCGGGCCAGTGACGGGCACGCTGGTGCCCGCTTCCTCGCTGAGATCGAGCAACTGTTGCAGACACCCGAGCTGCTAGGGGGAACGAATGATGAATGACGAGGAAATTCGCCGGCAGGTGCTGGACGCGCTGAAGACGGTTGCGCCCGAGATCGAACCGCAGTTACTGCGCGCTGATCGCCCCCTGCGCGAAGACGTGGACCTGGACTCGATGGATTGGCTGCGGTTCCTCGGCATGCTGCATCAGGCCACCGGGGTGAGCATTCCGGAAACGGATTACCGGCAACTCGACAGCCTTGACGCATTGGTGGCCTATCTCGGCCAGCGGCTCCGCTGAGGGCTGACCTCGGTGAGCGGGGACACATGCGAGCCTGGTCCTACGACGCAGCCCTGGCGCCTTTGACCGGTACGCTGCTCAAACCACGCGCCAGGGGGGCAAATTCGTCAGGGGTCAGGGATTCCTTTTCCTGAAGGAGGCGAGCGCCTCGGTCAAGGTCGCTGCGGCGTTCAGTCAGCAGCGCCTTTGCACGTGCATAGCCCTCATCCAGAAGCTGGCGCACACACAGGTCGACTTCCCGCGCCGTCTGTTCCGAATAGTCCTTGTCGTGCGCCAGCGGGAAATGATCGCCCAGGTAGGCTCCGCCCTGTTTCTCCAGCACGGCCTGGCCCAGCTCGTCGCTCATGCCGAACCGCGTGACCAGTTGCCGAGCGATGTCCGTGGCCTTGGCCAGGTCGTCGGCGGCACCCGTGGAGATTTCTCCCAACGCCAGGAATTCCGCGGCGCGTCCGGCCAGGAGCACCACGATGCGATCCTTCAGCTCCTGCTTGCTGACCAGGAAGTGGTCTTCGGTCGGGCGCTGCAAGGTATAGCCCAGGGTGCCGAAGGAGCGGGGAATGATGGACACCTTGTGCACCGGGTCCATGCTCGGAATGGCGACTGCAACCAGGGCGTGGCCCATTTCGTGATAGGCCACCCGCCGGCGTTCCTCGGGTTGCAGCAGCCGGCTCTTGCGCTCGATACCGGCAACGATACGTTCCACGGCGATGTTGAAGTCGCCCATGTGCACCGCGTCATCGCCTCGGCGGGTTGCCGCCAGTGCGGCTTCATTGACGAGATTGGCCAGTTCGGCGCCGGTAAACCCGGTGGTTATTGCGGCTACCTGGTCGCAATCGACGTCGCTACCGGCGCGGATTTGCTTGAGGTGCACCCGAAGGATCGCCGCACGGCCACGGCGGTCGGGCCGGTCGATCAGGATCTGCCGGTCGAAACGGCCTGCGCGCAGCAGTGCCGGGTCCAGTATCTCGGGTCGGTTGGTGGCGGCCAGCAGCACGACCCCTTCGCGAGGGTCGAACCCATCCAGCTCGGCGAGCAATTGGTTGAGGGTCTGTTCCTTTTCGTCATTCCCGCCCCAGGAGCCCATGCCGCGCATCCTGCCCAGTGCATCCAGTTCGTCGATGAAAATGATGCAGGGGGCCGCCTTGCGCGCCTGCTCGAACAGATCGCGGACGCGCGCGGCGCCAACGCCCACGAACATCTCGACGAATTCCGAGCCGGAGATCGAGAAGAACGGCACGCCTGCCTCGCCCGCTACGGCCTTCGCGACAAGCGTCTTGCCGGTGCCTGGCGGCCCGACCAGCAGAATGCCTTTCGGTACCCGCGCGCCCAGCCGGCTGTACTGTGGCTGGTCCTTGAGGAAGGACACGACTTCCTCCAGTTCGGCCTTGGCCTCGTCTATACCGGCCACATCATTGAAGGTGACGCCTGTGTCGCGCTGCACGAAAACCTTGGCGCGGGACCGGCCGACGTTGACCAGGCCGCCCAACCCCTGTTTTTCCGCCAGGCCCCGAAAAAGAAAGCTCCAGAGAGCGAAGATAAGCACGAGCGGCAGGAACCAGCCGAGCAGGGTGCTGATCAGTGTGTTTTCGCGTATGCCCGTGAAGCGTACGTCGGCATAGGCCAACTCGTCGGCAAGGGCAGGTTCCACCCGATTGGTGACGAAGTGGGCTCGACCATTGATCGGTTCTTTCAACGTGCCGGAGATGCGTTGATCGGTGATCTGCAGTTCAGCGAGCTTGTTCTGCTGCAAAAGGATCAGGAATTCGCTGTAGGGGAGGGTTTCGACGGCACGCTGTTCCGTCCACCAGCTCTGCAGCAACATCAGCGCGCTGAAGGTGACGATGAAGTACCAGATGTTCCACTGATGCTGCTTCTCCATGACGGCCCCTCCTGCTGGAATCGCGGAAGCAAGCGCCTGCGAACGCTCACTGTTCGAGTCTGATCGCGTCGTGGCGGGCCGAGTTGATGCGCATCAAGTCGTTGCAGTGTTCGGGGGGCGTTGTAGGGGCGATATCAATCGCCAGGCAGGCCGCAGGGCTGCCCTGGTGGCCGGGGGGGCAACTGCGTTGCCCTTGGCGAATGAATTCGCCCCTACAAGGGAAAAACCGCGGTTTGTAGGATGGCGTGGAGCGAAGCGATACCCATCAACGAAGCGACATTCAGTGCTCGGCCAGTATCCGTTCGTGAACGTACTGCCTGAACTGTTCAGCCGGCAGCGGGCGGGAGAACAGGTTGCCTTGGTAGGTCTGGCAGCCATGGGTGGCCAGGAAAGCGCGTTGCGCTTCGGTCTCCACGCCCTCTGCGATCACCGAGAGCCCGAGAATCTGGCTCAGGCTGATGATCGCGCAGGCGATGGCCGCATCGTTGGGATCGACCAGCACATCCCTGATGAATGACTGGTCGATCTTGAGCTGGTCCAGCGGCAGGCTCTTCAGGTAGGAGAGTGACGAGTAGCCGGTGCCGAAATCATCCAGCGAAAGGCCGATGCCGATCTCCTTCAGTTCGATCATCTTGGCGACGGTACTTTCCATGTCCTCCACCAGCAGGCCTTCGGTCAGCTCCAGCTTCAGTTTCTTCGGATCGGCCCCGGTGTACCGCAATACGGTCAGTACTTCTTCGACGAAGTCGGGATGGTGGAACTGACGGGCACTGACGTTCACCGCCACCACCAGCCGGGCGGTTTCCGGATGCCTGGCCCAGGCCACCAGCTGGGCGCAGGCGGTTTGCAGCGCCCAGTGGCCCAGCGGCAGGATCAGCCCTGTCTCTTCGGCCAGCGGAATGAACATGGCAGGCAACACGAGACCGCGCTCGGGGTGTTGCCATCTCATGAGCGCCTCTGCGCCGATGATGCGGCCCTCGATGTTCACCTGCGGTTGGAAATGCAGCAGCAGCTCCTTGCCCTGCAGACCCTGGCGCAAATCCGCTTCCAGCCGGGCGCGTGCGGTGGCGACTGCCTGCATCTCGGGGTCGAAGAAACGCAGCGTGTTGCGCCCCGCCGCCTTGGCGCGATACATCGCGAGGTCGGCGCGCTTCATGACGTCGTCAACCGAATTCAGCTGCCCCTGGAACAGCGCGATGCCCAAGCTGGGCGTGCTGTGGTGCTCGTAGCCATCCATCTGGTAGGTGATGTTGAGCGCGTTGAGGATTTTTTCGCAGACGGCCCTGGCCTGGATAGCGGCATCTGGCGGATTTTCGTTGAGCCCTTCGAGCAGGACGACGAACTCATCCCCGCCCAAGCGGGCTACGGTGTCACTTTCGCGGATGCAACCGCAAAGGCGGTGGGCCACTTCCTGCAGCAACATATCGCCACGGTCATGCCCCAGGGTGTCGTTCAGCGCCTTGAAATTGTCCAGGTCGATCAAAATCACGGCGCTCGTGTGCAGATTGCGGGCACCGCCGGCCAATACATGCTGCAAGCGGTCCAGGAGTAGCCGGCGGTTCGCCAGGCCGGTCAGTTGATCGTAGAAGGCCAGGCGTCGGACCTCCTGTTCGGCGGCTTTGCGGTGGGTGATGTCCGTGTTGATGGATAGAACGGATTGCGGCCGGCCGTTATCGTCGCGTACCAGGGTTCGGTGGCTTTCGAAGGTGATCGTGCTGCCATCCCGGCGTCGCAGCGTCACTTCACCCGACCAGTCCCCGGTCTCTATCAGGCAGTGGGTGGCCACATCGACAGCCGCGTGCCCCTGGTAGATCAGGTCCTGTGCCGACTTGCCCAGCGCCTCTTCCTTGAACAGCCCGTAGAGCCGCTCGGCGCTCTTGTTCCAGTACAGGATGCGGTGATCCATGTCGTGCACGACGATGGCGTCCTGCGCTTTGTCCAGCAGCGATGCCTGTTGGCGGAACTGCTTTTCGCTTTCGCGCAACCTGGCCAGGTAGCCCTCGCGCTCAGCTGCGTGCGCTTCCATTTCGCGCTTGATCCGGCGGCCATAGAACACCGCCGCGCTGACCATCAGCAGCACGAACAGCATGATGGAGTACTCGATCCGTCGCAGTTCTTCGACTGACGCCAGTTCCTCTTCCAGCAGCTTGCTCTGGATCAGGCCAACGCGCTCCCGCACCGCGGCCAGCGCGTCGAGCAGCTTGGCGTATCGCCTGTCCATCGTCGCCATGCGCTTGCCGGCGTCGTCCGATTGGCCTTCCCGGAAAAAGGAGAAGATCAGCGAGGCCTCCTTAACCATCTCGCCCATCGCAGTGTCGACTTCGGCCACCTCGTCCTTCAATGCCAGGGTGAAGACCTGGATCTCGGCGCTGTGCTCTGCCTGATGGGCGATTCGCTCCTGCAGTTGCTGCTTGACGGTGGAAAGGTGTTCGTTGAAGGCCAGCAAGGCCGCCGTCATATTGCGCGACTCGGCTTCGACATCGTGGGTGTCGAACACGTTGTTGCCAGGGGCGTTCACTTCCGATGCCAGGCTGCCCAGTGTCGAGTAGGCCGACAGTTGCTGGACCCAGGACTGGTTCGCCTTGATGGAGCGGTGATAGGTGTCGACGATCAGGTGGTTCAGCAGCACGCTGAGCACGACGACCAGTACGTCGAAACCCGCGAGGAAGAAGTACATGCGGTGCCACCTGGTCGAGCGTGGCTTGTCGGAATGGCTGGATAGGGCCTGGTTGGCAGCGCTTTCTCCTTCGAAAGAATCCATTTCACGATCTCCAGGCAAAGTCCCTGTAACGGCGTCGCGCAAACGTCCACTCAGGCGCTGCATCTGCAAATGGATACAGCTGGGTGATAGTCGAGACTGGATATGACCGGAGCGGCCTGGGCCGCATCGATGGGGCTCGACTATGGCCTAAGCATAGCCGTGAAATGGCCACTATTCGGCCGGACGACTGCTGGCTTTTCAACTGCGACTGTAGTGGTGTCCTGGCCCCGAAAGCGGAAGCCAGGGCGTAGGCCCTGGCTTCCGGTTGTTTTCGTTGATCGCCGTTTCGACGAGTCAGTAGTGGATCAGCTCGACGACAACGGCAGCATTGAATGGCCCGACCTTGGGTTGGTCTTCCCGCCAGATCAGGTCGGCCCGGAAGGGAACCCTGACGACTTCGCGATAGGAGGCGCTGTGCAGGTTGAACCACTTGTTGAAGGGCGCTTTGGTTCTGTTATCGGCCCTTACCAGGGAGATACCGACCGAGGGGTTGTCGTCGGGAACGAGCATGCCGGCAGCATCGGTGGCGGTGACCGGTGTGAACTTGGCTTCAGAGGTAAACAGGTCGCGGGAGCACGTCCTGGATATTTCAAGGTTGAAGTCGACGGCGCTGGCGACCTTGCCCCGTTGTGCATCCCGTGCGTGGACCATGGGGAAGGTGATGTGATCGGGAACGATGTTGAGTGTGGGAGTACAGGCGGAAGAGCGTAAAAGTTGCAAGTTGTAGACAGTAGGGTTGAACATCTGTCTGGCTGACAGGGATTTTTCACGGTCTACGGTGAATACAGTGTATGCCGCCACTTGGGTGGCTTGGCCCGACGGTGGAAAGACGCCGCGCTTGATCACGACAATGCTGTAATCGAGGGTGAAATTGGCACGCCGCTCACACATGCCCGGAATTCCGTCGATTCCGCACACCTTTTCTGTCTGAATGCCGGTAGGGATTTTCTCTCCCGCGCGCGTGTATATCTTTCCGTTGAAACGCATCCCCACTTCAATGCCGCCATCGATTACGTGGTTCTTCGGATTCACGTAGATGGAAATGGGGATCTGATCTGTGATGATCCCAGGATCGGTTCCGTCCGTCTTACAAGTCACTGATCGGCTGAACGTTTCGGATTCCCAGGCGATGGTTCCATCCTCCAGGTCGGCGCCGATGGCCAGTCCCCTGGGCAACACAAAAGTTCCACCGTTTCCAGAGCAAAGCAGTGCGAAGCTGGTGGAGGGGTGAAGGAGTATCAACAGTAGCGTTGGAAGAATGAGTTTCCTGATGTAGCGCATGGGTCGGGTGTCCTGAATCCATTTCTCGATCATCGATGGCCGCACGCGTACGCATGAGGGCGAACGGCCGTGAGTAACGCCAGATTTTGTGGGGCATCACTTTCTGTGTTGCGGGAAATGAGGACAAGGCGAGGACGTATGCGCGGGTTGTGCTAAATGTCCGAGCGCGTTGTAGGCGGATGGGAGGGCGATAGCGTCGGAGCTAACACAGGGCAGCTTTTACCCATATTGAATGCCGCTGCGTTCTGCGCAAAAAGGACCGTCACGGTGCCAAGGCGCAATCCGGCACGTCATACCGTGACAGTCAAACTCACGAACGATGAGCATTCTTAAAATGCATCGTTTTCGCATCGTGCGGTGCGCCGCTAAGGTCGTGCATTTGACCGTCCGGAGTTTGGGTCGAGCGCGGATGGTGGGGCGGTGAAGCGTGATCCACCCGAACGGATGTGCCGGGTGCAGCGAAGGTTCGGTGTGGCATTAGTGTTTGGCGGTTTGACCGTGACGGATGAGTTCGATCCGCAAATCCGCTTCATAGGGCGGGACGTGGCACTCGACGATGTCTCCAGGTGCGGCCTGCAGGCGAATGCCCACGATATCGGCACGGACTGGCTGGGTGCTGGTGCAGCGGTCCACCAGGACGGCGGTATGCACTCGGCGTGCGCCCTGTTGCGCCAGATAGGCGCAGGTGCGCAGCAGTGAGTGGCCCTCGTAGAGCACATCGTCAACTACCAGCAAGGGCAGTTCTGCCAGGTTCAGGGCCGCAAGCTCGTCATTGCCGGTGAGCGAGGTTTCCGGGTGGAGCAGTGTGAGGTCGTCGGCATAGCGCTTTACCTTGAGCGGGTAGAGCGGTGGTTCCGGGGCGTCGGTCAGGGCGCGGAAGTGCGCCTGGAGCAAGCCCGCGAGCGGGTCTCCCCGGCGCAGGATGCCGACCATGGCAAAGGGCGTGCCGGAGTAGCAGGCGACGATCTGCCGTGCCATGGCTGCCAGCACGAGGTCGATTTCTTCTGCGTCATACAGGCAGATGCGATCGGTCACGGATCAGCCCCTGGCGTCAGTCGGCGTCGTGGATCAAGCCGTAGCGGGCTACAAGGGTCGCCGCGATGCTCTCGGCGGTCTCCACAACGACCAGGCGACCGGCTTTCAGGGCCCGTTCCACGCCCGGCAGGGGGACGCTGTCGCTGATCGCGACGCCCTGCAGCAGGGGTGACTCCAGCATCCCCGTGCCCTCGGTGAAGAGGCCGTGGGTGGCCATCGCGAAGATTCGGCGTGCACCTCCGGCATGGCAGGCCTGGGCTGCGCGCAGGAGGGTGGAGCCGGTGCTGATGAGGTCGTCCAGGAGGATCACGGTGCAGCCCTCGACTTCGCCCACGAGCATGCCGCCGCTCAGCGTTTCATCGCGCCGATATTTTTCGACGCAGGCATGGCCGATTGCACGGCCCAGGCGCACCTCGAGCGCTTGCCGGAACAACTCGGCACGTTTGATTCCGCCGAGGTCTGGAGAGGCGACTACCACTGGCCCGCCGTCGTCCCAGCCGATGAAGCCATCCGCGAACAGCCGGGCGTTGTCCAGGTTGACGGTGGGAATCCGGAAGGCATTGTCCAGGGCGGCCTGATTGTGCGCTTCCATGGTGATCAGGCTGTCGACCCGCGAGGCTTCCAGCAGCGTCGCGATGTAGCGGGTGATCACCTGGTCCTGCGCCTGGATTCGCCGCTCCTTGCGGCTGTAGCAGAGGTAGGGTGAGACCACCAGCAGATGACTCGCGCCGGCATCCTTGATGGCGGAACAGAGGAACAGGAGCCGACACAGCTTGTCGTGCACGCTGAGGCCGGGTTCCGCATAAAGGCCGGCAAACACCACGACTTGCTTCCCGGCGACCGGTTCCAGGGGATGGCACTTGTATTCGCCATCCTCGTAGGTCCGCTCCGCCACTGTTCCCAAGGGAATACCCAGGTGCCGGGCGACCCGTTCCGCAAAGGGGCGCGCCTCATGGAGTGCGAACAGTAGCGGGTTGTCTCGACTCATCGGTTCACCTTCAAACAGGCGGTAACGAGGCCTTTCACCCGTCGGCGCCGGTCAGCCACCGGCGCTGATGTGAGGGACTTCAGGCGGACTTCACCGGGATCAGCTTCTCGGGCTTGATGGTATCCGGGCGTTTGGGCAGTGAAACCGTCAGCACGCCCTTGGTAAAGCTGGCTTCGATGCGTTCAATGTCGACGCCCTTGGGCAGACTGAACGCGCGCTGGAATGCACCGTAATGCCGTTCGGACAGGTGGTAGTCCTTTTGCTTTTCCTCTTTTTCGGCCTTCTTCTCACCACTGATGACGAGGTTGCCATTGGAGAGTCGGATCTGGATGTCCTTCTCTTCCATCCCTGGCAGCTCGGCGGTGACTTCGAATGAGTTTTCCTTCTCGGCAATGTCGATTGCCGGTATGCCGCGTCCGGGGGAGGTACGCCCCCAGAACGAATCGACGTCCGACGTGCTGCGCCCGAGCGGGAAGTGCAGGGGAGACCGGCCGAAATCCTCGAACAGGTGGTCTATCTGCTGGCGAAGGGATTCAAAGGGATGCCATTGCTCCGGTACAGCCGGGGTCGTGGCAGGCGGGGACTTGATCTCTTCAGGACGGCTGCGTTCGGTGTCGGCCATGGTGGTTTGCTCCTCATTCGGTTTCTCGGAACTGCTCTTCAATGATTCTGTGAGCTTGCCCGCGAGGATTTTTGATCTTCGTCAAGTAGTTGATTTCTACCCTTGACCCCCGGTCCGGTTGCGCGACGGGGCAAAGGCTGCGCCGGGTGATTCCTCTACCCGGTCGGAGCGATGGGGATTCCTTGATGTTGATCAATCGCGCCAGCCTGTGCAGGGCATAGCGTGGATTTGACAATCATCGACAAGCGTCGAGCGAGGAACACCATGGGGGTCTACAGGTTGGAACATCCCGAGAAACTGCGGTCACACTTGGCGAACGGTCGCAGGCTTTTCGAGGTGCGCCCGGACGAGGGGGAAACGTGGCGTTGGCAACAGGTGGATGCAGCCGACGTTCAACCTTTCAACGCTCCACTCGATCCCCCCGTCGATACGCCGCGGCGCTTTCTCTTCGCCGAGCGTGAGCTGCTGTTCCGATTCGAGGGCGGCAACTTCTATTCAGCCCTGCCCGAGCCAGCGCCCCAGGTCCTGTTCGGCGTGCACAGTTGCGATCTTCAGGCGATTGCCTATCTGGACCTGGTATTTGCCGATGATCCCCACTACCAGGCCCGTCGGCGAGCTCTGCTGCTGGTAGGACTCGACTGCCACCACAGTTGCAACGCCGGCTTCTGCTCAACCTTGTCGAGCGGTCCGAGCGTTCGCCAGAGCATGGCGGACCTGGTGCTGCTGCCGTTGGAGCGACGCGGCTATCTGTTGCTGGTGACCTCGACAGCGGGAGCAAACGCCCTGGAGGGGCTGGACCTGGAGCCGGCAGAGATGCCGTGGCAAGACGAGCGGGCACGCAATACCGCACAGGTGTCCGCAGCACAGGGCAGCGTCGACGATATCGCCAGCGGTATCGCGGCCATCAACGCCGGGTTGGTGGCGGCGGACACCTGGGAGGCCATTGCACTGGACTTTCTGGGTACGGAAGACTGCGCGAGCCTGTGCCCCACCTGTGCATGCTTCACGGTGGATTTGCAGTCCGTTGGCGATGGTCAATCGTCGATTGGCGAGCGGAGCTGGGATTCCTGCCTGTCCGCAGACTTCCAACTGGAGGCCCAGGGCCATAACCCCAGCAGCAGCGCCGGACAGCGCACGCACCATTTCTGGCTTCATAAGTTTGGCAATGCTTTCAGAAAGCGTTATGGCAGCTATGGCTGCGTCGGTTGTGGTCGTTGCGAACGCGCGCCACGTAAGGGCATCGGAGCGAAGGAGGCGTTGCGCCGGGTTGCCAGACCATGATCTGCCTCACGCCCAGGAGGCTGAAACTGACGAGGCGCCAGAAGGATGGCGACAAGGCGTATGTCCTGCGCTTCGTGATCGAGCACCCCCAGGATGAGGACCTCGCAACCATCCCTGGACAGTTCTTCATGCTGAGTCTGCCGGCCGTAGGGGAAGGGCCGTTCAGTTACCTGGACCTGCCGGATAGCCTGGGAAGCTTCAGTGCGCTCATTCGCTCCAAGGGGCGACTGACCGCTGCGCTCGTGGCGCAGCCCGTAGGAACGGTGCTGGGCTACCGTGGGCCATACGGCGTGGGCTGGCCTTTGCTGATAGGCCGTAATTCCATCCTGATCATTGCCGTGGGCTATGGGCTGGTTTCCCTGGCTTCCTACATCAAGGAAACGTGCAGCTGGCATCTCCCGGCGAATCTGCGGCTGCTGCGTATCAGCAATGGCTGCGCGTCGTTGGAGTTCGATACGGCCTGTGCGCGTTGGAAGCAGGCGTTCAACGTGGCGGAGCTGGTTGTACCTGACATCGCGGACGTCCGGCCCGAAGGTCAGGCGTTGCAGCAAATCGCTCGGCTGCTTGCCGAGAAGCGGCCGAATGCCGTGTTTTGTTGCGGCCCCGAACCGGTCATGCAGGCCGCAGCGGGCTTGTGCGTGGCCAGGGGAGTGGCGCCGGAAAGCATCTGGTTGTCCATCGCGCGGCGTATGTCATGCGGCGTCGGCCTGTGCGGGCACTGCCATTTCGGCACGACCTATGTCTGCATGCATGGCCCGGTTTTCCGCTACGACCATTACTTGCAGCAGCTTCGCCATTGCCAGCCACAGGTGCCACGGCTAGGCGACTGGCTCTGTTGAGGGTGTCACGGCCTTGCTTCGGCGCCTGGGCAGCCGGGTCGTGCGTCAAACAACCCACCCTGGCAGCGACCAGGGGCAATCCGGGAACGCGTGGTAATGCCACGTGGCCCGCAGATCGGAGGTGAACATGAACCCGCAACGTCTGTTACTGATCAGTGACTCGGCCAGTATCGCAACGCCCGCAGTAGCCCGTGCGGCCGCACTGGCAGAGGCGACCGGGGCCATTCTGGATGTAGTGGTCTGCGGCGGCACTGCGGGCAGTCTCTGGCTGCTGGACGAGAAGGTCCGCGAACAGGTCAGGCAGGGCTACCTGCAGCGCCAGCGCGAACTTCTAGGCGAACTCGAGCAGCATTTGCGCGCCAGGGGTATCCAGGTTTCAGTGGAGGCCTTCTGGGCGGATGAGCCGGAGCAGGAGATTCTGCGAATCCTGTCGTCCTCCTCTGCGGACCTGGTCATCAAGGCCACCCGGCACGAATCCGGATTCAAGCGCGCGTTCATTACGCCGCTGGATTGGCAGTTGTTGCGCAGTTGCCCGATCCCCTTGCACCTGGTCACCACGGCGGACAATCCGTTGCCGAAAAAGGTGGCGGCGGCGGTGGACCTGTCGCGCAAGGATGCGGAAAACGACCGGTTGAACGAGCGGATTGTCTCGGTGGCAGAGCAGTTCGCCACGCAATGTGGCGCCCGCCTGCACCTCATTGCGGCTTACGACGTATCTCCGTCATTTCTGGCCTACGCCGCGAGTCCGGTCGGCTGGACCGAAGCCCTTCAGGAAACGCTGACGGGGCACCTGCAAGAAGCCTTCAGCCAATTCGCGTCGCAGCATGGCGTGCCCTCGCATCGCCAGCACTTCCCGACCCTGGTTACCGATCAGGCTCTGATCGCGAAAGCGGGTGAACAGCCGGCTGACCGTTTCTGTCGTCATACCCAGGAAGTTGCCGATATCGCAGCGCTTCATCGGCAGGACGAAGTTCGATGCCGACAGGCCGCGCTGGCTGTAGCGAGCGGAGAGGTTCAGCAGGAACGCGGCGAAGCGCCGCTCTGCGCTGTCCCTCGAGTGGCTGTGACGTTCATGCTCTACATGGATTTCCCGACTCATGATGCCCAGCAGTTGCTTTCGCAGCCCGGGCATCGTCCCCGCCAATTCTTCGAGCTGATGCAAGGGAATGGTGCAGACCGCCGAAGTTTCCAGCGCGACCGAATAGCTGGGGTAATTGACGCTGCCTATGGCGTCCAAACCGATCAGTTCCCCCGGCAGGTGGAATCCAATGATCTGTTCCACGCCGTCGGCGGAGAGCAGGTAGGTCTTGATAGCGCCTGAGCGCAGTGCATAGACGTATTGAACGGGCTCACCCGCGCGGATCAGGTAATCGTGCTTATGAATCGGCCGGTTTCGCTTGATGATGCCTTCAAGCTCGCAGATTTCTGCCTCGAGCAGGCTGACGGGCAGGCAAATACGGCTCAGCGAGCAGTCGTGGCAGTTGATATGCAACCGCGCGTCCGATTTCGGGGTGCTGCTCAGCGAGTCATGTGTCATGGAATGCACCCGTTTGATATTTCAAACACATAGTTTAGGTGGTTGAAGTGCCTTGCGGATGCCTGTTCGTCTGTTTTATGGCGAATTGTTTTCGACGTTTTTTCTTGGGATTTTAAGTCTTTGATTTATCGATATTTAATACTTCTTATCGCCCCGCTTCATACCGTCTGTATCACGCCGTCAGCCTCTGGTCGGGGCGCGCGGACAAATTTGATGCACATCAATTCGCGTGGTTGAGTCCGGCATCAGGCTAGCGTCGACCCCTGTAGGCTTGCCTCTGGCTAGCGGGGAAAACCAAGAAGATGACTGATGTCCAACTGGAGGTGCTCCATGAGCGAATCCGGACGCGTTCTGCTGATCGGCCACACTGTGCAGCCACATTCCGCTGCCTTCCACAGGGCCGTCGCGCTGGCCAGGGCGGGCGACATTCCACTCCACATCGGGATACTGGTCGAACCCCTTGCCATTACGTCGATGGACAAGGAGCTGCGGGAGCGGGTACGCGATAGCCTGGTCAACGGGCAGCACCAGCGTTGGGAAGGGGAAGTGGCAACCTTGCGCGAAAAAGGTGTCCGGGCCACCTGCTCGGTGAGCTGGACTGACGACCCGCTCAGCGAAATCTTGCGCCAGGTGGAAGAGATCAAACCGGAAATCCTGGTCAAGGATATCCATCACGAGTCCGCGCTGAGGCGGGTGTTCACCACGCCGCTGGACTGGCATCTGCTTCGCGATTGCCCCGTGCCGCTGCACCTGGTCAACGAGGCCGGACACCCCAGGCCGAAGCTGGTTGTCGCGGCTGTAGATCCCACCGAGCCGGAGGCCCAGTACTCAGGGTTGAACGATCGGATCATTGGTGCTGCCTCGCGTCTGGCCCTGCAATGCGGCAGTGAGCTCAAGGCGCTCTTCGTGTATGACGCGATTTCGCCGTACGGCCCTAACTTTGCGGAGGCAGGGTCGAACTGGATCGAACTGGTGGAAGAGCTGCGCAAAGCCCAGCATCAGGCATTCGTCGACCTGGCCGAGCGCCATGGCATACCCGCAGAGCATCGCCACTTCGTCATGGGGCATCCGATATTGGGCATCGTCGAGTTTGCCGACTCGGAGAATGCTGACGTCGTCGTCATGGGGCGAGTACACCGCAAAGGGCTGGGCAAGTTGCTCGGTAGCACCACCGAGTCGGTGCTTGCCCGGTTGCGCGGCAGTGTGCTCGCGATCCAGCCGCAAGCGCGATGAACGGCTGGCCTGACCCCGTGGGGGCGGGGCTTTGTCGATCCTCTACCGCCCCCGAGGCCCCCTAGGCCCGCGAGGGCTCCGGTAATGCTGCGATTCCAATACGAACAACAAGCTACGAGCAGCACGCCAGATCCGGCGTGAAGGACTACCCATGCGGAATTCACTGGCACTTGGTGCACGAACACTGTTGATCATCGATCCGAACGGGGTGTGTGACGAACTGATTCCCAGGCTTGAGGCTACGGGGTGGGTAGTTCGCTCTGCCGATCTGAACCGGGCAGGTCGCTATCGATGTGATGTCGGCCTGATCATCCTGACGCCCCGGGACGTGGCGAGTCCCGAACCCATCAAGGACTTGATTCAGCGCAGCGGCAGTGAATGGATCGCCGTTCTCGGCCAGGAGTTGATGGATGGCAAGGGGATCAGTGAGCTGATCGGCCAATGGTTCTTCGACTTCCATACCCTGCCGTTCGACCTGGCGCGGTTGGAGTTCGCGCTGGGGCGCGCGTTGGGGATGTCCCGGGTCCGGCGCCACGGTGCGGCGGTGTCCGAACTCTGCGAAAGCGATTTCATGGTGGGGCAGAGTCCGCAGCTGGTATCCCTTCGTGGCCTGCTGGCCAAACTGGCGCCCACTTCGTCTCCGGTGCTCATCCAGGGCGAGAGCGGAACCGGCAAGGAGCTGGTGGCGCGTACGCTCCATCGGCTGTCCAAGCGCGCCAAAGGCCCATTCATTGCCATCAACTGCGGTGCCATTTCGACGAATCTCATCCAGTCGGAGTTGTTCGGGCACGAGAAGGGTGCTTTTACCGGCGCCCATCAACGCAAGGTCGGACGAATCGAAGCAGCCGATGGAGGCACCCTGTTCCTCGATGAAATCGGTGACCTTCCGCTGGAGATGCAGACGAACCTGCTGCGATTCATGCAGGAAATGACCTTTGAGCGCGTGGGCAGCCATACGTCGATCAAGGTGGACGTGCGAGTGCTGGCGGCCACTCACATCGACCTGGAACGGGCGGTGGCTGAGGGGCGCTTCCGCGAGGATCTCTACTACCGGCTGAATGTGCTTCAAGTGCAGACGACTCCGCTGCGCGAGCGCGCGTCGGACGTTCCGCTGCTGGCCGAATATTTTTCCCGGGTGTATGCCAGTGAGGTTGGCCGTCGCCCGCGATCGTTCAGTGATGACGCGATCGCGGCGATGCTGCGCTATCCGTGGAAGGGCAATGTGCGTGAGTTGGCCAACCGCGTCAGGCGCGGTCAGGTTCTGGCGGAAGGGCGACTGATCGAGCCTGCCGATCTGGGGCTGGCTGCAGACACAGGTGAAATCAAACCGCCGATGACGCTCGACCAATGCCTGTTCCAGGCGGAGCGCCTGGCCATCGACGCTGCCCTCGCGCGCTGCTCGCGGCACATGACCAAGACTGCCCAGGCTCTGGGCGTGTCGCGTCCCACTTTCTATCGCCTGTTGCACAAGCATCGGCTGCTGGGCGATGACCCACAGAGCGCCTGACCCCATCAGAAGTAGTAGGGAAACTTGACACTGAAGGAGAAGTCCGGCGCATCGGGTGTCAGTCCAATCGACAGGTTGGGCACTATGGTCAGGTCGTCATTGGCGGCGAAAGTCATGCCGATATTGAAGTAGGCCGCATTGGCGTCGCTGCCGGTGACGGTCTGCCAGCCTTCACCCTCGACCTTGATCTTGCTGCTCTGGCTGATCAGCTCCGAGAACGACATCGACATGCTGGCGCGTTCATTGAGGGCGAATGCGACGCCCATCCCGAACTGGAACCAGTTACCCAGTTGAACCTTGCCGGGCACTTTCACGCCGCGCTCCGCGCTGATGTCGCTGAAGCTTTCCTCCCTGTTGTAGGTGTAGGACAGGTTGCCGAAGACGACGGCGGGGTCGAGTGTCTTGACCAGGGCAATGCCCGGCGTGATGGACCAGACGCCGTTGCCAGTGGGCAGGTCTTCGGGAACGTTGAGGTTGTTGTTCCCCGGTACCGGATCAAGCTTGATGCCATAAGGTTCGACGCCAGTCGGCGCCTTGACCCGCAGGCTGACGACCGCATCCGGCTGACCGGGACCTTCGTCGAGGAACTTGTAGGAAAGGCCGGCGCTGACGTCCCCGAGACGCGGGTTGCTCGTTACCGTTGCCTCGCTGATTTCGGAGGTGGAACCACCCGCGCCAGCGGACTGATAGGTGGTCTCGCGGTAAATCCAGGGCACGTTCAGGTCGAGCTGCCAGCGCTCGGCCCAGTTGTAGCGTCCGGTGAGATCGAAGGTGAAGGTGTCGGCGTTTATCTGGTCGACGCCCAGGTTGCCCAGGAATATGGCATCCAGCGCCAGGAAGCCATTGAGGAATAATTGGCGGGAGTCGTAGTGGCTGTAGGTGATGCCCGGCTCGATGCTGAGGGTTCCGTTACCGAAGAAGCCGCTGGCTTCCTGGTAGAGGTTTTCCACACTGGCCGGTGGTTGCGCGTCTTCCTTCAGCTGGGTGCCATAACCGCTTCCGTCAGTGCCTGCCGCTTGGGCCAACTGGGGCGACTTGCTGCCGGACTGGCCCCGTTCCTCGATCTGTCGTACGCGTTGCTCCATCACCATGAGTGCATTTTGTTGGACCTGATAGCGTTCCTTGAGGGTGCGTAGCTCATCCAGTAAGGCCTGTACCTGAGGGTCGGGGGTGGCACCCAGTGCTGGCATGGCAAGCGCAGCGATCAGTGGCAGCAGGGCGGAAGTTGGGCAACGACTCATATGCCTGGTCCTCGGGTTTACGGGTCAACGAGTGGGGCACAGGCCCCGGAGCTGGTCGAAGGATTGGCGCAGGTTGCCTACCCGTGGCACATCTCGCAGGTGAACCTCCAGGCTGGCGAGGTTGCGCACGTGGTTCAGGTCGCCACCGATGGCGCTTTGTTGGGCAACGCCTCCCGCCCCGATGCGCTGGCTGCTGGTGCCTTGACCATTGCTGGCCTGAATGGCGATACCCAGGCCTCCATCGCCGGAGGAGATGCGCACCATCCCGGCTGCATTGCTCACGGTCTGTTCCGCTCCCCAGGATTGTGTGGCGGGCGCCGATTGCGCCTCCCCGCCCTGGGAAATACGGATATCGAGGCCGTTCTCGCCATTGTTGCCATCGCCAGCGGCGCGGACGCTCTGGACGACACCGCGTACGCTGTCGAGCCCACTGCCGCCGATCACCTGCCCACTGCCGGGTGTGATGGATGAGCCGTTGCCGGCACGTTGGATGGGCGTCGAATAGAGCGCCGGTTGCACCTGGCCACTCGACAGGGACATGCCCACCTGGGCACCTATGACCTGCCCGGCAGCGTTCTCCCAAGTGGAGGTCATGACGACGCCAAAGCTGATGATCCGGTCCGGAAGGACGTAGCGTCCCCGGAGTTGTGATAGCTCGGCATCGCTCAGTTCCTCGGGTTTGAACAGGTCACTGGCACCGGCCTGGATGCTTAACGCCAGGAGGGTCGCCATCCACCATGTCTTCGTGTTCATTACTGCCTTCCTGCTTGCGCTGGATCGCTGGAGTCAGAAGAAGTCGCTCTGGATGAAGCCGAACTCCATCAGTTCGGCATCCTTGACCGGGCTGAACGAGTTGATCCGGTGCTTGGCCGTCAGCGGCTCGGGTGGGTAGAGCAGGGCATTGTTGCGGTCGTATCCGGGGCCAATGAGCGCGAATACGATGCCGTTCCAGCCCTTGGCGAACTCGTCCAGTGACATTTTCTTGTGGCCGAGTACTGGGTCGCCGAGATAGACGTGACCCTTGAAGGTGCGTTGCAGCACAACGAAATGCTTGTAGCCGCGAACGTCGATCAGCACGATGCTGGGCACTTTCAGGCTTTCCAGCTTCGGCGCTTCGATGCGATAGCCTCGGGCGCGAAGGCCGAGGGTTTCCGCGTAGTGCTTCATGTCCAGCATCGAGAAGCCCTGGGTGCGAACCACGTCCTGGTTGGCGGTGGCGAGCATGCCCTTGATGACTTCCTCTTCCTGGAGATTCCAGCCATAGGCCTTGTTCAGGATGGTGGCCATCGCGGCCGCGCCACACGAGAAGTCGGTTTTCTGCTCGACCAGGTTCTTGAACCGGCGCTCACGGATGCTGACCACGTGTTTGAAGGCCAGGTTGCCGCCCGGAAGCGCGACGACGGCCATATCCGCGGCATTCGCGTGGCTGAGCGCGGACAACAGCATCGTCAAGCCAAGCAGGCAGAGCACAGTTCTCATGGCAGCGACCTCGTCAGGTTGACGGGGCTCGGCTACGCCGGCCCCGCCCTGTTCCAACCGCTGCTTACTGCGCGGTGCAGGCGTTGCACCCGGCGGCGATCGCCAGGGTGTTGCTCTGCTGGTTGCCGCCTCCCGCGGCCACGTTGACGCCCACGTTGCCGGACGCATTGTTCAGCGAGCCACTGATGGACGCGGTATTGACGACCGGAGTCTGCGGCTTGCTGATCGGGCCGGGGTTCCATCCCATCCCGCTGGACACGCTGTTGAGCCCGGCGTCCACTTCGTAGACATCACCGACGTTGTTGGCCGTGGTGTTGCCGTTGGACTCCTGCAGGACGGTGACCGATGCAGTGGCAGTCGTGGCCTGTTCGGACGAGGCAATCGCCATGTCGTTCTTCTGCTGGTTGAAGTTGCCGGACGCGACGTTCATGCCGACGTTGCCCTGGGCGCCGTTGCCCGAGCCGGTGATGCTGGCCGAGTTGGGGTTGCCATAGTTGGTCAGATCATTGTCGTGAGCCTTCTGGGTCACGTTGATGTTTGCGTTGGCTTCCCCTTGCGCGTGGCCGAAGACGAAGGAGGCATCAGCGGTCGCGATGGCGGCAGCGTTGGCCTGCTGGTTGTTGTCCCCCGCGACGACGTTGGCGCCCACGTTGCCTGTGGCCCCGTTAAGGGAGCCATCGATGTTCGCGGAGTTCTTGGTTTCGTTGTTCTCGACCTGGTTGCTGTAGTTGAGCTGGGTGTCAGCAACGCTCGCGTTGGAGCCGCTGGCCTGGGCACCCGGACCGGGCGGGCCGCCAGCTGCATAGGCACCGGTCGCCAGCACCGTTGCCATCGCGAAAGCCAGGGGATTCAGGATCATTGAAACTTTCATGGTCGTGCTCCTTACGGATAGCTGTGAAGTGTTGGTACATCAGGGTCGGTCCACGACCCGTATGCTCAAGCTGTTGGCGGTTCGGTTGCCAACGCCGGCACTCTGGTTCAACTGCACCACGCCGCGGCTCCCTGCGAAGGCCTGGTCACTGGTTTCGACGACGCGCTCACCACTGGCCGGAGACGCAATGGCCAGTGCTGCGGTTGGCGCCGTGCTCTGCGAAAGCACGGTGTCGTCCAGGCTCTCCGGGGCGGCACCGACCGTCACCCGGAGAGCGTTGATGTTCTGGTTGGCGAAGCCGGCACTCTGGTTGAGGCCGCTGATTCCTGAAGACTCGGCGAACGCGCTCCCGGCGATGCGGGCATGGGCGTCCACGCCGGTCGCTGCGGCTGGCTGGGCACTGCGGAGTTGTTCGACGCGGATTGAGGAACCGGAGGATTGCCCGACGCCGACAATGCGAACGTTTGCCTGCTGATGCTGGGCGCCGGCCGCCTGATTGACGCTGGCGTTGCCGCTGACCCCGCTGAAGCTGTCTTGCAGGTGGGCGTCCGTCTGCACCAGGGGCTGGGGCGGGGCGGCAAACACGGACCCGCTGCAGAAAAGCGCCAGCAGCATGCACCTGCGCATATCAGCGACCTCCCAGGCTCTGCAGGGGACGCAGGCCTTGCTGGACGCTGCGGTTGACCTGGGAGCCCACGGAGCCCTGACCTCCCGCGCGATGGGTCGCGCCCATGCCGGGCAGGTGCTGCTGCGGCAACCGGTCGACCGAGGACGGGTTGCTGCTGTGTGCGCCACTACTCAGGAGGCCGGACATGGCGGTGCCTGTGGTGATGGCAGCGAAGTCGCTGTCGCTCAGCTCGTCTGTGGCTTCGTAGGTGATGGCGCCGGGACTGCTGGTGCGTGGGTTCGGGTCGACCATAAGCGGCGCGCGGGTTGCAACGCGTGGCTGAACGTCTCGGCTGATGGTGATCTCACCTTCCCCCCCGTAGGCCAGCGTGACCAGGGAAAGCAGTGCCATCGCGCAGGTACACGAAAGCAGTGTGTGGCCTGGAGATGATCGTTCGTTCATGGCGCTTCCCCCTTGCGTTCCGCCGTTTCGTGCGGTGTTACCCATGCAATGAGAGGTTCGTGCCACATCCAGAAAAGCACGTTAGAACAAGGGCTTGGCACAAAGGGAGGAGGCAGTGCAGCGGAAGATTGTCTCGACGCTGAGACACGCGCAGCGGAGGAGCGGGTAAGGTTTTTCTGTGGCGCAGGCCCTGTCTCGCGGGTTACGGGGCTACAGAGGTGCTTGTCTCCAATTCAAGACAAGGCGAATGGGGCGCACGTGGCTAACTCACATACGTGCTTGTCGGTCGGGTGAGGTGAATCAGTTCTGGAACAGCTTGGGGCGGATCGGCACGTAGAGCGCACTTCCACCCCTCCTGGGCCTGACTGCTTCAGGCGAGCATCGGAAGGGTCAACCTGGTTCGGCTTGCTCCGCTGACTGGGCGGTGGCGTCCTCAGCACGCCACCGGGCCGATTCAAGGCGGTTGCGACCGCGTTGCTTGGCCTGGTAGAGCAACCGGTCCACGGCCTGGATGAAGGGAAGGGGCTGGTCGTCGTGACGGGGAACCACCGTGCCGACGCCAAGGCTGATGGTGAGCAGGGAAGCAACGCCGGATTTCTCGTGGGGGATGCACTGTTCGCGGATCAGCTTGCGGCAGCGCTCGGCCACCTGGCGGGCGGCGGGCTCGTCGGTAGCCGGGAGGATCAGCACGAATTCCTCGCCGCCGAAACGGGCGACGAAGTCGCGGGGGCGAATGGCAGCATTCATCAGGGCGCGGCCGACGCTCCTCAGGCAGTCGTCGCCCTGGATATGGCCGTAGTGATCGTTGTACTGCTTGAAGTAGTCGATATCGAGCAGGATCAGCGACAGCGGCTCACCCGTGCGTTGGGCGTTGGCCCATTCCATGTCGAGCATCGAGTCGAACATACGGCGGTTGGCGACACCGGTGAGGCCATCCTTGTAGGAATACTCTTCGAGCTGCTTCTGCAGGTCGATCAGTTGCTGCTCGGCCTTCTTCCGTTCGCTGATGTCGAACATGAAGCCGATCAGGGCTTCCACGTCGCCCTTGCTGTTGCGCATCACGTGCACTACGTCGCGAATCCACACGTAGTCGCCGCTGGCGGTGAGGGCGCGATAGTCCGCCTCGTGGTCGGTACCGGCCTGGGACTGGGAAACGCAGAAGGCGACGACCGCGTCGCGGTCGTCCGGGTGCATGCGCTCGGCCCAGTCATTGACCGTCACCCAGCTGGACTGGCTCCAGCCCAGCAGTTCTTCGATCTGTGGGCCGATGTAGGCGAAGGTCATGGTCTGCCAGTCGATCTTCCAGGGGATCGCCCGGGTGGACTCCAGCAGGGCCTTGTAGACCTCCTGGGTGGATTCGATGTCGTCGCTCATGGCTGCCCCCGTGCTGGCCGATTCGGTTGGCGCCTTCCCTTGCGCAAGGCCTTCTTATACCGAATCAGCCGGGATTCAGGCAGTGGCCTCGGCGGCCAGGAGATCGATCTCGTTGGTTTGAGCGCAGGCGCCGCAGAATGCCCCAGCCTGGGCGTGCCGGGGCGGTGCGTGTTCAGGCGCCCGGTTGCGCGGCGGGGGCGGCATTGGGCAGGGCGACGCCCTTGGGCCAAAGCAGCCAGATCTGGCCCTGCTGCTTCATGTTGCCGGCCAGTTCGCCCGCTTCGGCGCCGGTACCCCAGAACAGGTCCGCGCGGACTTCGCCGGCGATGGCGCCGCCGGTGTCCTGGGCGGCCACCGGGCGGATCACCGGGCTGCCGTCGGGGCGGGTGGTGGAGAGCCAGAGCAGGCTGCCCAGGGGGATCACCTTGCGGTCGATGGCGACGCTGTAACCGGCGGTGAGCGGCACGTTGAGGGAACCGCGCGGGCCTTCGTTGCTGTCCGGGTTGAGGCCGAAGAAAACGAAGCTGGGGTTGCTCGCCAGCAGTTCCGGCACCCGTTGCGGGTTCGCCTTCGCCCAGTCGCGGATTGCGCCCATGCTGACGTCTTCTTTCTTCAGTTGCCCTTGCTCCACCAGCCAGCGCCCCACCGGGCGATAAGGGTGGCCGTTCTGGTCGGCATAGCCGATACGCAGTTGGCGACCGCTTTCCAGCTGGATGCGGCCGGAGCCCTGGATCTGCAGGAATTGCAGGTCCATCGGGTCGGTCAGCCAGGCCAGCACCGGGGCCTTGACGCCCTGGGTGCGGATGGTGGCGGCGTCGTCATAGGGCTTGAGGACGCGACCTTCCAGGCGGCCGCGCAGGCGCTTGCCCTTGAGCTCGGGGTAGAGGCTGTCCAGGGCGACCACGATCATGTCTTCGGGAATCCCGTAGACCGGAATCGGCGTTTGCTCGGTCTGTTCCAGGCTGCCGGCATACACCGGCTCGTAGTAGCCGGTGATCAGGCCTTCGGGGCTGTTGCGGGCGTTGCGCAGGCTGTAGACGTCCAGTTGGGACTGCAGATAGGCGCGTACGGCCGCAGGGTCTTCCGGCACCTGGGTGGCGCTGGCGCACGTAGCGGACCAGACCGGGTCCTTGGCCAGTCGCGCGCAGGCCGAGCGCCAGGCGTTGAAGCCGGCAATCACATCGGCATCGCTGCTGGCAGGGAGGTCTTCCCAACGGGCCTTGGAATAGGTGTCGACCTTTGGCGGTTCGGGCTTGGCGGGCTCCTTGTCGCAACCGGCGAGCAGGGAGAGCAGGGCGGCGACGCAGAGCGCCAGCCGACCCCGGCGGAAGAGGGGGGTCATCACGTCGTGGTGTTCCTGGTGAGTGATTCGAGCGCGGTAGCTTGGTGAATGGCCGGGTCAACGTCAAATTCGACGCACGGTTGTATTGATTCAAGCCACTGAAATCATAAGGAAATATTCATCTAATAGGGTGCTCGCAGCTTTTACAGAGGCCTTTGGTGTGACCCGTATCGTTAGAAACTTCCGCAAGACCCTCGACGCCGTGGCCCTGAACAACGAGGCCGCCGCCGTGGCCGTGATGCGCGCAGCCGACCGAATCGGCGACGCCGCGCTGAAAGAGCAGCTGTTCAATGTGATCCAGCGAATGAATCAGGACGCGGCCGAGCTGCGCGTGGTGCGTGACAATGTCTCCTGAGCTGCTGCAAGGGAATGCTACTGCTTTGACTGATTGAAATTGCTGCTTGACCTGAAGGCACCCGGGCTTCTAGATTGCCCGCCATGACTCAATTCCCTTGGTTGTCAGGCCCCGCGATTATTACCGCCATTCCAGCAGTGGCGGGTTAGCCGACGACCAAACAAAAACCCGCCCTCGAGGCGGGTTTTTTCCTTCTGTCTCCTGGGCGCTGAAATCGAAACCAGGAGCCCAGCATGACCACCTTCACCACCCAACCCGGCACCCCGCTCACCGAGCGCCCACTGGATGAGCGCGAAGGCCTGCTCAAACACTACGTGCGCAAGATCCTCGCCGCGCCCGTGTACGACGTGGCCATCGAAACGCCCCTGCAGCCGGCACGCCAGCTCAGTGAGCGCCTGGGCAACCAGGTGCTGCTCAAGCGCGAAGACCTGCAGCCGGTGTACTCGTTCAAGATTCGTGGCGCCTACAACCGCGTGGTGCAGCTGAGCGCCGAAGAGCGTGCGCGCGGGGTGATCGCCGCTTCGGCTGGCAACCATGCGCAGGGGCTGGCGCTGGCAGCGCGTGAGCTGGGCGTGCAAGCGACCATCGTGATGCCGCGCACCACGCCCGAACTGAAGGTGCAGGGCGTGCGTTCGCGTGGCGGCAAGGTGGTGCTGCATGGTGATGCCTTCCCCGATGCCCTGGCTCATGCACTGAAACTGGCGGAGGAGCGCGGCTTGACCTTCGTTCCGCCCTATGACGACCCGGACGTGATCGCTGGCCAGGGCACTGTGGCGATGGAAATCCTGCGCCAGCACGCCGGCCGCCTGGATGCGATCTTCGTGCCGGTAGGCGGCGGCAGCCTGATCGCGGGCATCGCCGCCTACGTGAAATACCTGCGCCCCGAGGTGAAGGTGATCGGTGTCGAACCGGAGGATTCCAACTGCCTGCAAGCTGCCATGGCCGCCGGTGAGCGGGTGGTGCTCAGTCAGGTGGGGCTGTTCGCCGATGGCGTGGCGGTGGCGCAGATCGGCGCACATAACTTCGAGGTCTGCCGGCATTTCGTCGATGAGGTACTGACGGTGAGCGCCGACGAGATCTGTGCGGCGATCAAGGACATCTACGACGACACCCGCTCTGTCACCGAGCCAGCCGGTGCACTGGCGGTGGCGGGGATCAAGAAGTACGTGGAGCGCGATGGCGTGAGCGACCACACCCTGGTGGCCATCGACTCGGGCGCCAATATCAACTTCGACCGTCTGCGCCATGTGGCCGAGCGTGCCGAGCTGGGGGAAAAGCGCGAGGCCATCATCGCCGTGACCCTGCCGGAGCGCCCTGGTGCGTTCAAGGCGTTCTGCGAGGCCCTGGGCCGTCGGCAGATCACCGAGTTCAACTACCGCTACAACTCGGGGGACGAGGCGCACATCTTCGTCGGTGTGCAAACCCATCCGCTGACCGATCCGCGCCAGGCTTTGGTGGAGAACCTGCAGGAGCAGGGTTTTCCGGTGCTGGACCTGACCGATAACGAGCTGGCCAAGCTGCACGTCCGTCATATGGTGGGAGGCCGCGCTGCGTACATCGGCGAAGAGCGGCTGTTCAGTTTCGAGTTTCCCGAGCGTCCCGGTGCTTTGTTCAACTTCCTCGACAAGCTGGGCGGGCGCTGGAACATCACCCTGTTCCACTACCGTAACCACGGCGCTGCCAATGGACGCGTGCTGGCCGGGCTGGAAGTGCCGGAGGATGACTCCCACCTGATCCACGAAGCACTGGACGAAATCGGCTACCCCTACCGCGACGAGAGCGATAACCCGGCCTGCAAGCTGTTCCTGGGATAGCGTCTGTCTTTGCGGGGGGCGATTTCAATCGCCAAGCGAACCGCAGGCTCGCCCTTCAAATTTTCAGGGGGAGCTGCGCTCCCCGCGCGAATGAATTCGCCCTCACAGTTCTTGTGTCCAGGCATTCAGATCGACCTCGTCAGGCAATTCCGACAAAAGCGATGTTAACGCTAACAATCTGGTGTTAGAGTGCGCCACATTCGTTGACCGATCCTTTGGAGGACTGCCCATGTTGACCTGCGGAGAGCTGCTGGTTGAGCTGCTGGAAGGCTTTGGTGTGGATACCGTGTTCGGTATCCCTGGTGTGCACACGGTGGAGCTGTATCGCGGCCTGCCCAATACCGCTATCCGTCATGTGACGCCCCGCCACGAACAGGGCGCCGGCTTCATGGCTGACGGCTATGCCCGTGTCTCCGGCAAGCCGGGTGTGTGCTTCATCATCACCGGCCCGGGCATGACCAACATCACCACCGCCATGGGCCAGGCGTATGCGGACTCCATTCCCATGCTGGTGATCTCCAGCGTCAACAACACCGAACAACTGGGCATGGGCGGTGGCCGCCTGCATGAGCTGCCGTCGCAGCGCAACCTGGTGTCCGGTGTCGCCGCCTTCAGCCACACCCTGATGCGCCCGGACGAACTGCCGGACGTACTGACCCGCGCCTTCGCCGTGTTCAATGGCGCCCGTCCGCGCCCGGTGCACATCGAAATCCCGATCGACGTGATCACCGCCCCGGCCGACCACGTACGCCGCAAGCTGGGCGCACTGCCGAGCCGCCCCGGCCCTTGCCTGGACGCCATCGCCCGCGCGGCCGAAATGCTCAAGGGTGCCAAGCGCCCGTTGGTCCTGCTGGGTGGCGGCTGCGCTGATGCGGGCGCTGAAGCCCAGCGTCTGGTCGAAGCGCTGGATGCACCTACCGCGTACACCATCAATGCCAAGGGCGTGCTGCCCAAGGGCCACCCGCTGGCGCTGGGCTGCAACCAGGCCTGGGTGCCGGTGCGCCAGATGGTGCTGGAATCGGACGTGGTGCTGGCCATCGGTACCGAGTTGGGCGAAACCGACTACGACGTGGTGTTCGACGGCAACTTCCGTATCGAGAGCCAGTTGATTCGCATCGACATCGACGCCGAGCAATTGAATCGCAACTACCCGGCCGACATCGCCATCCTCAGTGATTCCCGCAAGGCCATTGCTGCCCTGGCCGACGCCCTCGGCGCGGGTGCTGCCTTCAATGCCGACAGCGCGGGCTCGAAGCGCGCCGCCGCTGTACGCGAGCAACTGGACGCCCAGTGGCCGGAAAGCTGGAATGGTCAGCGCAAGGTGCTGGAGACTCTGCAGCAGACCCTGCCGGACCTGATTGTGGCGGGCGATTCGACCCAGCCGGTGTATTCCGGCAACCACCTGTTCGAGGCCACCCGCCCGCGTAGCTGGTTCAACTCCGCGACTGGCTACGGCACCTTGGGCTACGGCCTGCCGGCGGCCGTTGGCGCCAAGCTGGCCGCCCCCGAGCGCCCGGTGATCGCGCTGATCGGCGACGGAGGTATCCAGTTCACCCTGCCGGAACTGGCCTCGGCTGTGGAAGCCGGTGCACCGATCATCGTGCTGCTGTGGAACAACAGCGGCTACGGCGAGATCAAGCGCTACATGAAGAACCGCGATATCCCCACCATCGGCGTCGACATCTACACCCCGGACTTCCAGGGCCTGGCCCGTGCCTTTGGCTGCAATGCCGAAAAGGCGGAAAGCCTGGACCACCTGGCCGAGTTGCTGAAGACCGCCGCCAAAGCCGACCGCCCGACGGTGATCGAAGTGTGGGAGCACGCGGAGTTCCTGCGGTAACGGAGTGGCTTCCGTTTTTCTGTGGGGGCGAATTCATTCGCCAAGGGCAGCGTAGCTGCCCCCATCGAGGCAGCAGGGCGAACCTGCGGTCCGCTTGGCGATTGAAATCGCCCCTACAAGTGCGTGCTCCACTGGGCGCCAATGGGGATAATGCGCCTCCCCTGAAATGGCGCCAGAGGCCAGGATGTCGACCAAGAGCAAACCCACGCTGCAGGACGTAGCCCGGCTCGCCGGGGTTTCCGGCATGACGGTGTCGCGGGCCCTCTCCAAGCCCGACGTGGTCTCTGAGCAGACCCGGCTGAAGGTCGAGCAGGCGGTGCGCGAGCTGGGCTACGTGCCCAACCTCGCCGCCAGCCAGCTGGTGACACGCCGCAGCGGCATCGTCGGGGCGCTGATCACCACCATCACCAACCCCATCCTCGCCACCACCATCGAGATCCTCCAGCAGGGCCTGGCCCGCGCCGGCTATCACCTGTTGATCGGTGAAACCCGATTCTCCCAGGAAGAAGAAGGCAAGCTGCTGCGGGCGTTCCTCGGCCGGCAATTGGATGGCCTGATCCTCGCCTATGGCTATCACGCGCCGGAAACCCTGGAGCTGCTCCAGTCCACCGATGTTCCGGTGATCGAACTTTGGGACCTGCCCGAGGGCGAAATGCCACGCCAGCCGGTGGGGCAAGTGGTGGGCTTCTCCAACTGGGCCGCCGGCGCTGCGGCGGGGCGCCACCTGGTGGAATGCGGTTACCACAGACCGGCCTTTTTCGGGTACGACGATGAGCGCGAAAACCTGCGCTTCGCCGGTTTCCGCCAGGCCGTTCTCGACGGTTTGGGCATCGAACCGCAGCGTTTCAATACTTCGCCTGTGCCGCACATCGATGACGGCGTGGAGGTGATCCAGCGCATCGCTCGCGGCGAGATCAACTGCGACAGCGCTTTTTTTACCAACGACATGCCAGCCATTGGTGCGCTCTTCACCTGCCAACGCCTGGGCGTCCGGGTTCCGGACGAACTGGCCATTTGTGGCTTCGGTGACCTGCCCATTGCGCGGGTGGCGATGCCCTCGCTGACGACCGTGCGAATCCCCGCCGAGCGTGTGGCCAACGCCACCGTGGAGTTGCTCTGCCAGCGCATTCGCGGCGAGCAATCCTGGGACGCACTGGTGGACGTGGGCAGCGAACTGGTGGCGCGGGAGTCGACGGCGCTAAGGCGTTAACAACACGTGCACCGCGCGCGGCCCATGGGCGCCGTAGAGCAACTGGCCGCCGATGTCCGCCGTGCTGGACGGACCGGTCACCAGATGCACTGCCTGGGTGTCGCGCCCCGTCAACAACGGCCAGAGTTGCTCCAGGCGAGCCAGCAGCCGGCTGCGTGACAGCACCACCAGGTGATGCTCCGGCAGGAAGTTGAGCCGGGGCGGGTTGTCCGCATCGGCGAGCATCACCAGGCTGCCCGTTGCGGCGATGCCGGCGAAGGCCTTGCCCACGGCGACAGTGTGATGGGGCAGGGCGCTGCCGACGTCCGCCGGCAGGTCGCGCCAATCCAGGCTGGCCAGGGATGGGGCGAGGGCGACCGGTCCTTCCAGCCGCCGCCGCGCCAGATAGCCGGCGAGGGCGTCGGGCAGCGCCTGCATGCCTGGCAGGCATTCCAAGGTCACGCCGGTGGCGGCGAGCCGTTCGCGCAGGCGTTGCTCCAGGTCGCCGGCAGCGGCGAGGGCAATTGCGCTGGAGAATGGCCTGGGCGCCGGCGCATCACCCGGCTGACGCCCGACTGCCAGGCGAACCTTGTCGAGGATCGCTGCGCGTGAGTTGCTCATGGTGCATCCCTCTTCTGTTGTTTTCCCCAGAGTTGCTGGAAGGTCGCGCCCTGTGGCGCCGGCATGTCGCGTTCGACTGTCCAGGCACCGGCAAGGGGCAGGCGACGCAAGCGTCCTCGGCTGCCGGCAACCCGGCGCAGGATTTGCGCGAGCATCGCGCTGGCGAACCGGTAAAGGGCAGGGTGGCGCGCCAGGGCGCCCCACAGGCGCAGGCCCCAGCGACTGCCGGTTGGCGTCAGGTGCCGTTGCCACTGCTGATGGCGCAGCTCGCGGAGCATGTCGGGCAGAGGAATCTGCATCGGGCAGACTTCTTTGCAGCGGCCATTCAGGGTGCAGGCGTTGGGCAGGTCGCGGGTGTCCTCGAGACCGGCCAGGTTCGGCGTCCAGACCGATCCCATGGGGCCGGGATAGATCCAGCCATAGGCATGTCCGCCGACCCAGTTGTACACCGGGCAGTTGTCCATGCACGCGGCGCAGCGGATGCAGCGCAGCATGGGGCGGAATGCGCCGGCGAGCATCTCGCTGCGGCCATTGTCCAGCAACACCACATGGCATTCCTCGGGACCGTCATCGGCTGGGCCGCCGTAGATCGAGGTGTAGCTGGTCAGCGGCTGGCCGGTGGCGCTGAGGGCCAGTAGTTGTAGATGGGTGCCCGCGTCGGCCAGCGTCGGCAACACCTTCTCGATGCTCGCCAGGACAATGCGCACCCGTGGCAGCAAGCTGGTGAGGTCGCCGTTGCCCTCATTGGTCACCAGCACGTGCGTGCCGTCTTCGGCAACGAGGAAGTTGGCGCCGGTGATGCCTACGTCCGCATCGATGAACCGCTGGCGCAGCAGCCGACGGGCTTCCGCCAGCAGGTCTGCCGGGTCGAGCAGGTACTCGTCGCGGCCCAGCTCCTGGTGATGCTCATGGAACAGCGCCTGTACCTGCCGGAGCGTCTTGTGGATCGCCGGGCCGTTGATGTGGCTGGGCGGTTCGTCGGCCAACTGAAGGATGTACTCGCCCAGGTCGGTTTCGAAGCGCTGGATGCCGGCGCGGGCCAGGGCGGCGTTGATGCCCATTTCTTCGCCGATCATGGTCTTGCCTTTGATGACCTGGCGCGCTCCGGCCTGGCGGCAGATGGCGAGGACTTGCGCCTGGGCTTCCTCCGGGGTGGCGGCCCAATGGACCTGGACGCCGCGTCGGGCGGCAGCGGCTTCGTAGCGCTCCAGGTAATGGTCGAGGTGCGCCAGGGTGTGATCCTTGATGGCGCGTGCCTCATCGCGCAGGGCCTGGAAGCTGCCGGTGGCACCTACCTGGCGGCGAACGTGGGCGGCGAAATGGCGGTTGTCGGCCATCGCCTCTTGCAGTTCGGGATCGAATAGCGCGACACGGGCCGCAGACTTGAAGCGCGCGGAACGCAATTCCATCAGTCGCTTCTCCCTTCGCCGATGGCGAGGTCGTCGGCCATGCCCGCCAGCACTTCGGCGGCGTGGAATACCCGTACCGAACTGCCCAGCCGGGTCAGGCGGCCGCTGATGTTGAGCAGGCAACCGAGGTCGCCGCCGAGCACGATGTCGGCGCCGCTGGCATGGATGTTCGCGACCTTCTGGCTGGCCATGCGCGCGGAAATGTCGGGGTACTTCACACAAAAGGTGCCGCCGAAGCCGCAGCAGGTTTCCGCTTCGTCCATTTCCACCTGTTCCAGCGCGTCGACCCCGGCCAACAGGCGCCGTGGTTGGTGTTTGATGCCCAGCTCACGCAGGCCGGAGCAGCTGTCGTGATAAGTGGCAATGCCAGGCAGGCGGGCGGTGGGACGGAAGTTCATGACGTCGTCTAGGAAGCTCAACAGCTCATGGCTGCGGCCGGCCAGGTCGAGCGCACGTCCATGCCAGGCTGCGTCGTCCTCGAGCAGCTGCGGGTAGTGCAGCTTGAGAAGACTGACGCAGGAGCCGGAGGGGCCCACCACGTAGTCATAGCCGTCGAACGCCTCGATCAGCTTCCGCGCGAGATCACGTGCGAGTCCTGTGGCGCCGCTGTTGAATGCCGGCTGCCCGCAACAGGTCTGGTTCGCGGGCACTTCCACCTGGCAGCCGGCCTGTTCCAGCAGGCGGACGGCAGCGAAGCCGACACTGGGGCGGTAGAGGTCCACCAGGCAGGTGTGAAAGAGCGCCACGCGAGGTTTCGGGTTGGACATCGGGCACCGGCTGAGTCGAAGTTGGGTGTGGCGGACTCTATGTTAGCGATAACATCCATGTCAACGCGATACCGGACAGGGGTGACCTGCGGTCCGGGGCTGGTGGAGAATGCAGCGTTTTCCTTTCCCGAGTCGCGATGCCTTGAGCTCCTCCGTCTTCGACCTTGCCCAGTGGCTACGACTGGAAGCCAGCCTGATCGATACCATCGGCCAGCCGGAATTTCCCGCGCGCCTGCTGCAGGCACTCTTCGCTGCCGTGCCCATCGACACGGCCTTCATCGTCGCCCATGCCCCGGGCCAGCCCCCGCTCATGCTGGAGGAAGGGCGAGTGCTGCCCGCGCGGCGCGAGGAGGTTCATCGCTATCTGGCCGGCCCTTACCTGCTGGACCCGGTGCATCTGGCGTGTGTCGAGGGGCGTCGTCAGGGGTTGGTGCGGCTGGCGGATATCGCCCCCGACCAGTTCCAGGAGTCCGAGTACTACCGCAACTTCTACGCCTCCCACGGGCTGGCGGATGAAGTGAACATTCTCATCGGCCTGGGGCGCGCAGGTGGCATTGCCCTGTCGATGGGGCGAATCGCTTCGCACGGCGCCTTCGCGCCCGAGGAGCTTGCCGTGTTGGCCTCTATCGAGCCTCTGGTGGCCGCTGCTGCCCGCAGGCACTGGGCTGCGGAAGCGGTCAGCGGCGATGGCGCGGGGCAGGCCCTGCACGCGCAGTTGGAACGCGCCTTCAACCGTTTCGGTGGTGACTGCCTGACTGATCGGGAGGCTGAAGTCGCGCGGCTGATCCTGCGGGGGCACTCGTCGAAATCGGTGGCGCATGAACTGGCCATCAGCGCGGATACGGTGCGGGTCCATCGCAAGAATATCCATGCCAAGCTCGGCATCAGCTCCCAGGGCGAACTGTTCTCGCTGTTGCTGGCTGCCATCGCCACGCCGGGCGCGGCATGACCGGGCACTTACCCTAATCTGGGTATGGTTCCGCCCGATGGCCGAACCTAGGCTGTCCCCCATCGTCACCACCGGCCGCGCGCCGGTGGCCAACCGGGAGACAGCTGCATGGCCAACACACACATCCATTCATTGCGCATCAGCGGCGAGCGCCTCTGGGGGCGCCTCATGGACATGGCGCGGATAGGTGCCACCGAGCAGGGCGGTTGCAACCGCCAGGCCCTGACCGACCTGGACAAGGCCGGTCGCGACCTTTTCGTGGGCTGGTGCCGCGAAGCAGGTTGCGAGATCAGCGTGGACCAGATGGGCAACGTCTTCGCCCGCCGCGCCGGCCTTGAAGACGGCCTGCCGCCGGTGCTCACCGGCTCGCATCTGGATACCCAGCCTACCGGTGGCCGCTTCGATGGCGTTTATGGCGTGCTGGCGGGGCTGGAGGTGATCCAGACCCTGAACGACGCCGGCATTCGCACGCGTGCCCCGCTGGAGGTGGCGGTGTGGACCAACGAAGAAGGCGCGCGCTTTTCGCCGGCCATGATCGGCTCGGGTGTCTGGGCGGGTGCCTTCGACCTTGCCTATGGCCACGGCCGCACTGACAAGCAGGGCGCGAGTATCGCCAGCGAGCTGGCTCGCATCGGCTACCTGGGCGAGCACCCCGCGCGGGCTCGCCCACTGGCGGCCTCCTTCGAAGTGCATATCGAGCAGGGGCCGATCCTCGAAACCGAGGGTCTACAGGTGGGCGTGGTCACCGGGGTGCAAGGTATCCGTTGGTACGACCTGACCCTGGAGGGGCAGCCGGTGCATGCCGGCCCCACGCCGATGACGGTGCGTCGCGATCCATTCATGGGACTTGGCGCCATCCTGCCGCGCCTTTACCAACTGGCCGAGGAACATGGGCCCTGGGCTCGCGTGACCTTTGGCGACATCCGCGCCGAGCCCGGCTCGCGCAATACGGTGCCGGAGCGCCTGGTGCTGGCGGTGGACCTGCGCCACCCCGACCAGGCCGTACTGGAGCAACTGGACGCCGACTTTCGCCGCATCGTAGCCGAGGAGGCCAGTCGCCATCGTTTGCAGGCCGACATTCGCGAGGAATGGCATTCCCCGGCAGTGACGTTCAATGGTGACTGCGTGGCGGCCGTGCAAGGCGCGGTGGATGCGCTCGGCTATTCGCATCTGCGGATGTGCAGCGGCGCCGGCCATGATTCGGTGTACCTGTCGCGAGTGGCCCCCACCAGCATGATCTTCGTCCCCTGCGAAGGGGGCATCAGCCACAACGAGGCGGAAAACGCCGCACCTGCCGACCTGGAAGCCGGCGCCAACGTCCTGCTGCACGCCATGCTGCGCATGGCTCAATCCTGACCTGGAGAACCTGATGAGCGCATTCACCCTGAAACACCGCCGCGACGGTGGCGACACCCCTCGCCTGGAAAACTGGGGGGCTGATTCCGAGTACGGCGTCCTGCGTGACGTCCTGCTCGGCCCGGTGGATCACTACCACTGGCTGGAAACCAGCTCCATCTCGCGCAAGAGCCTGCGCCTTGGCTATCGCTTCGACGCATCCGTGGCGCGTGCCCAGCACGCGGAGATGGTGGACGCGTATCGAGAGGCGGGCGTGACGGTGCACATGCTGCCGACGGACCCGAGCCTGAAGTATCAGGTGTTCGCCCGAGACTCCAGCGTGATGACGCCCTTCGGTCCCATCGTCACCCAGATGGCCCAGTGGTGGCGTCGTGGCGAGTACGCGCCGGTGATCCAGTTCTACAAGGACAACGGCATCCCGATCTACGACATGGTTACCGCCGGGTCTTTCGAAGGCGGCGACTTCATGATGCTGCAGCCGGGCGTGATTCTCTGTGGCTATACCGGCGAGCGCTCCCAGGAGCCGGCGGTGCAGCAGATGAAGGGCTGGCTGGAGGCTGAAGGCTGGGAAGTGAAGCTCTACGGCATGGACCCCTTCTTCGTACACATGGACGCCCTCTGCGTGATGCTGGCCGAGCGTCTGGCCGCCGTGTGCGTGGATGCCGTGGAGCCGGAGCTGGTTGACTGGCTGAAGGCCAAGGGCATCGAGATCGTCGATATTCCCTTCAAGGATGCGATGGAGCTGGGCTGCAATGTGGTGGCGCTGGGCGAGGGCAGGGTGCTGTTGCCGTCCACCAGCAAGACGCTGAAGGAGAAGTGCCTGGCCCTGGGCCTCAAGGTCTATGACCCGGACATCAGCATGATCGCCAAAGGCGGTGGCGGCGTGCATTGCATGTGCCAGCCGCTGCGCCGCGATTCGGTCTAGAGACCGTCTCCTGCGACGCCTTGTGGGGGGCGATTGAAATCGAACCCCACAAGGCCAGCATTCAGCCGTCGGTGTTCGCTGGCTCTTCACTCCACTGCAACAGCCATTCAGCGAAGCGCTCAATCTTGGCATCGCGGCTTTGCTTCGGCACCACGACGTAGTACTTCCCGGATACCAGGGGCTCCTGGCAGGCAATGACCAGGCGACCGTCTTCCACTTCCTTCGCCACAAAGAAACGCGGCAGCACGGTAACGCCCAGCCCGTGGAGGGCGGCGTCGAGGACGAACTGGAAGTGTTCCAGGCGTTGGCCGGGCAGGGCCTCGATCTCCTTGGAGGAAAGGCCGGCACTGTGCAGCCAGAGCTGGGTCGAGGACTTGGTCAGGCTGGTGAGGGAGCTGTGGTGGAGCAAGGGATAGCGCAGGATGTCGCGCCGCTCGACGATCGGACCGAAGCGCTCCAGCAGGTCCGGCGTGCAGACAGCCACCATTTCGCCGGCCATCAGGAAGCGCGCATCGAACTCCGGCCAGTCGCCGTCGCCGTAGAGAATCCCGACGTCATAACCTTCGTGCCGGTCATAGAGACGGCGCAGGTCGTTCATGATTTCCAGTTCGACTTCGGGATGCTCGCGGGCGTACTCCTTGAGCTTGGGCAGCAACCAACGGGTGGTGAAGGAGGGTTCGGCGCCGACCCGCAGCCGCCCTGAGTGGCTGCTGCGTACGCGCATGGTGGCGGCTTCCAGCTGGTCAAGCAGCAGGCTGACTTCTTGCACGTACTCACGGCCCTGGTCGGTCAGCAGCAGGCGCTGCCTGACCTTCTCGACCAGCGTGCACCCAAGCATGTCCTCCAGGTTCTTGATCTGTCGGCTGACGGCACTTTGCGTCAGGTTCAGCTCCTCCGCTGCGCGGGTGACGCTCATGTGTCGGGCGAAAGCGGCGAAGCAGCTGAGGGAGATCATGCTTGGGAGCTGGCGGCGCATCGGAGTTCATTACATTTTGGAATGATTGTCAGCAAGATATATCGATATTCGCACCTGGGCAAGCGCTCTAATCTCCGCCCCGAGGGACCATTGAAGGGTAGGCGCATCCCCCCGGTGCGTAGGCTCACGGACGCGCCGAGCTGCCCAGCGATGTCGATTCTTGACCGGCTGGAATGCTCCATGAAAACAAGCAGCAATGAACAGATGCTCCGTACCGACCTCGCTGCCGCTTACCGGCTGCTGGAGGTCAATGGTTGGAGCGACCAGGTCTTCACCCATATCTCGGTCAGGCTGCCGACGGATGAGCCCGCTTTCCTGATCAACCAGTACGGCCTGCGCCCGGATGAGGTCACCGCCTCCAACCTGGTGGCCATCGACGTCAACGGCCGCAAGCTCGACGACCGCGCCCCGGAAGTCAATCCCGCCGGTTTCACCATCCACAGCGCCATTCACATGCACCGCCACGATGCCGTCTGCGTGATGCATACGCACACCTTGGCCGGTATGGCCGTGGCTGCCCTGGAAGAAGGGCTGTTGCCGCTGAACCAGACCAACATGGCCTTCTACGAGCGGGTTGCCTACTACGACTACGAAGGTATTCCGCTGGACCTGGAAGTGCGCCAGCGCATCGTCGCCGCCTTGGGCGACAAGAAGGCCGCCATCCTGCGCAACCATGGACTGCTGACCGTCGGCCGCAGCGTGGCCGAGGCCTACTTCCTGATGTTCTACCTGAACAAGGCCTGCGAGATTCAGCTGGAGGCCATGAAGACCGGCCGCCCGCTGCGCATTCCGTCCCATGAGGATTGTGATTTCACGGCCCGCCAGTTCGACAACGAACGCTACCACCTGGAAAGCGTCGACCTGGTCTGGCAGGCCGAGTTGCGTCGACTGGACCGCCTGGACGCAACTTTCAGGGCCTGATGCCCGTTCCGAACGCTTGAATCTGCCGTGCGAGCCGGGGCCACCAGCGACCGGTGCAACATCCACTACAAATACAAGAAGGTGTGACCATGCAAGAACAACCCGATGCCGGATCGGTACTTCCCCAGTCCGGAGGCCCCTTGAGCCAGTACAGCACCGCACAGCTGCTGCGTTTCCTGATCCCTTCGCTGATCGGCGTGATGCTGTTCCTGGTGCCGTTCGAGATCAACGGCAAGAGCAACATCCTCATTGCCTACGTGATCGACTACATCAACGACGTGGTCAAACCGATGATGGTGCCGGTCACCGTCGGCGTCGCCACCATCCCCAGCCTGCTCACCCTGCTGGTCACCTTCAGCGCACTGAAGAAGAACCCCAACCGCTTCATCCAGCTGTTCAACCCGGGGCTGGGCTGGACCGCCGTGCGCGTCATCGGCGCCGTGCTGATGGTGATGACCTATTGGAAGATCGGGCCGGAATGGATCTGGCACCGCAACACCGGCGGCGTGATGCTCTATGACGTCGGCCCGGTCGTGTTGGCCATCTATTTCCTCTCGGCCATCCTGCTGCCGTTGCTCACCGACTATGGCCTGATGGAGTTCGTCGGCAGCCTGGTCAGCCGAGGCTTCGAGAAGCTGTTCGGCCTGCCCGGCCGCGCCGCGGTGGACTGCATGGCTTCCTGGCTGGCGGCCTCCAGCGTGGGCATCATCCTCACCACCCAGCAGTATCGCCAGGGCTACTACAGCAGCCGCGAGGCCTGTGTGATCGCCACCAACTTCTCCATTGTGTCGATTGCCTATTCCTACCTGCTGCTGAAACTGATCGGCATGGAGCACGTCTTCGTGCCCTGGTACATCGCAGTGGCCATCACCGGCCTGCTCTGTGCCCTGATCGTGCCCAAGTTGCCGCCGCTGCGTGGCAAGCCGAATGCCTACCACCCCGTCGTGGGCAAGCAGCTGAAGACCGATCGTCGCGAAGGCGAAGGCCTGTTCGCCCTGGGCCTGCGCCGCGCCATCGAACGTGCCGACACCGCGCCGTCGATCTTCGCCCAGGTGCGCCATGGCGTTCACGTGAGCATGGACATCGCCATCTCCGTCTACCCGGCGATGATGGTGATCGGCTGCCTGGGCCTCGCCCTGGTGGAGTTCACTCCGCTGTTCAAGTACATGGCGATTCCGCTGGTGCCCTACATGGAGCTGCTGCAGTTGCCAGAAGCCGAGAAGGCCGCCCCTGCGCTGCTGGCCGGCATGGTCGACAGCATCATGCCGTCGATCCTGGGTGCCAGCATCCAGAGCGAGGTCACCCGCTTCGTGATGGTGGGCGTGGCGGTCAACCAGATCATCTTCTTCACCGAAGCGGCCATTCTGCTGATTCGTGCCGACATCGGCCTGAAGCTGCGTGACCTGCTGATGATCTACGTGCTGCGGGTTCTGGTTTCGCTGCCGATCCTGGCGCTGCTGGGCCACCTGATCGTTGGCTGACCGGCGGCCGGGGTGCCGCCAGGTACCCCGGCCCCAAGCCCATAACAAGATTCCCGATTCGGACTTCACTGCCATGGAAAAACACACCGACTTCCGCTCGTCGAACCTGCCGGGGCCTTCCGGCGCCGCCGACCTCGTGCTGCTCAACGGCCGCATCTACACCGTGGACGCGTCCAACTCCTGGGCCGAAGCGGTGGCCATTCGCGGCGGGCGGTTCGTCGCGGTCGGCTCCAGTGCCGAGATGGATGGCCTGATTGGCGCCCATACCCAGGTCCTGGACCTGAAGGGCCGCTTCGCCATGCCCGGCATCTACGACATGCATACCCATCCGGACCTGAAGCTGGCGCCTGGCTACGCGGGATATCTGGAAGTGGGTGTCGAGGACCCGACACCGGAGCAGGTCAAACAGGCCATTCTCGACTACGCCGCTGCCCATCCTGGCGATGGCTGGGTCTATGGCCAGTATTTTGTCCGCTACACCTTCAAGCAGGTCGGCCTGGTGCCGGATCGCGAATGGCTGGACAGCGTCCTGCCGGATCGTCCGGTGGCCATCCTCGACCGTTCCTGGGGCTGCATGATGGTCAACTCCAAGGCATTGGAGCTGGCCGGTATCGACGCCAATACCCTGGACCCGCGTCATGGCTACATCGAGCGCGACAGCGTGACGGGTGAGCCCACCGGCATCCTGGTGGACGGCGCTTACGCGCTGATTCATGCCGCCATGCCGCCGACTCCACAGCACGCGCTCAAGCGTGCGTACCGCGAAGGCGTCTGGTTCCAGAGCGGTCATGGCGTGGTTGGCACCAAGTACGTGCACGTCTGCGAACACCGCCTCAATGCGCTGAAGTCCATCGACCAGGTCGGCGAGCTTTCAGTCCGCGTGGAAGCCGCCATCAGTTGGCAGGACGATATCTTCCCGGTGAAGCGCCGTTGGGAGCTGTTGGCCGGCGAGCGGCACTTCTATAGGAGTGCGCGGCTCAATGCCAATGCGGTGAAGTTCCACTTCGACGGCACTCACGAGTCGCGCTCGTCCTACCTGTCCAGCGCCTGGCCGGGCGAAAGCAGCTGGCGCGGTCACCTCAACCTGACGCCGGAGCACATCACCGACATGGTGGTGGACATGGATCGCAAGGGCATCCGCGTGATCGCCCATTGCACCGGCGACGGCGCCTCCGACCTGTTCCTCGATGCCGTGGCCGAGGCACGTCGGCGTAACGGTGACAGTGGCGTGCGCCACCAGTGCGCCCACAGCACCACGCTGCTGGACGCCAACCTGCCGCGCTTCGCCGAATTGCAGGTAACGGCGGAGTTCTCGCCGGTGGGCTGGTTCCCGTCGTCCTTCGCCAACGCCCGTGCCGTGTTTGGCGAAGACCGTATGCAGCGCGCCTACAACTTCAAGGGTGTGCTGGAGCACGGCGGGGTGGCCGTGATGGGTACCGACTGGCCCGTTTCCAGCATCAATCCCTGGATCGGTTTCGAGGCCATGGTCACTCGCGAGAATCCCTATGGCGAGGAAGAGGGACAGTTCTATGGCAGCCCCATCAGCCTGGAGCAGGCCATCCGCGTGATGACACTCAATGGTGCCTGGTGCATGGGGATCGAAAACAAGGCCGGTTCCATCGAGGTGAGCAAGTCCGCCGACCTCATCGTGCTCGATCGCAACCTGTTCGAGGTGGCGCCCAAGGGGAACATCCACAACACCCAGGTGCAGCTGACCCTGCTGGAAGGCGAAGTGACCTGGGACCGACATGGCGAGTTCGACGAAACCAGCTACGCCGCCACCTGGCGTGGCGAGTTGCCGAACTTCTGATGCGCAAGGCCGGGAGCATCCCGGCCGACGGCCAAGAGGCAGGACGATGAGTAAACGCAATCCCATCCCCGTGACCATAGTTTCCGGCTTTCTCGGCGCCGGAAAGACCACCTTGCTGAACCGCATCCTCACCAGTGATCACGGTCTGCGCATGGCAGTGATGGTCAACGACTTCGGCGCCATCAATATCGATAGCCAACTGATCGTCAGCCAGACCCAGACCATGGTCAGCCTGGCCAACGGTTGTATCTGCTGCACCGTGGAAAGCGATCTGATCGAGCAGCTCGGGCGCCTGCTGGACGACCGCGCCAATCGGCCGGAGTACATCGTCATCGAGGCGAGCGGGGTATCCAATCCGAGCAAGATCGCCAATACGCTGCGTTACCCGCAGTTCCGCGAAGCGCTGGCCATCGACAGCATCCTGACGGTGGTCGATGCCGAGCAGTTCGGGCAGCTGGACGGCGCCATGGCCCAACTGGCGATGGAGCAGCTGGATGTGGCGGACATCATCGTGGTGAACAAGGTGGATCGGGTCAGTCGCGAGCAGATTGACGCGCTCAAATCCCGCTGGCTTTACCCTAATGCCCGAGTGCTGGAAAGTCAGTACGGCGAGGTACCGCTGGAACTGGTACTGGGTGTGGGGCGCTTCAAGGAAGGCTGGAGTTTCCGGCCCGCCGCAACCGCGACGGCTCCGGTGCTGGCGGCGACCACGGAGCAGGATCACGCGGCAATCTTCGATACCTGGAGCTTTTCCACTGAGCGGCCGTTGTCTCTCAAGGCGCTGCGCAAGACCCTGGCCGCATTGCCAAGCGAAATCTACCGCGCCAAGGGCGTTTGCCATATCGCGGAGGCGCCCGGTAAGCGCTGCATTCTGCATCTGGTTGGCAGCCGCAGTGAGATCAAACCGGAAGACAGCTGGGAGGGCGGGGCGCCGCATACTCAACTGATCGTCATCGGAGCGCGCGGGGCGGTGGATGCGGTTGAACTGCGGTCGGCGTTCGAGGCGTGTATTGCGTGTTGAGGGCGGACTTGTGGTGACGATTGCCATCGCCAAGCAAACCTCGGCTCTGCCACTCGAACGTCCTGCGTTAGCTGTTGCGAGACATTGACCATCGGTGCAAGAGCCTACAGGCCATGCAGCTGCTTGCAACACGTAATCCAGACATTAGTTTTTGCCCTCCCGATAAAGAAAGAAGGCGCCACATGTGGCGCCTTCTGCCTTTCGAGGATTTGCATACATCGTGATTGCCTGCCTCTGAACAGCTCCGGGATCAACTGATGCGGTTGGCACCAGTGCGGTCAGCGCCGCCTTCAGCGACATCGAAAGCCTTGGTGCGGTCGGAACCACCTTCGGCGACATCGAAGGCCTTGGTGCGGTCAGAACCGCCTTCGGCGACATCGAAGGTCTTGGTGCGGTCGGAACCACCTTCAGCGACATCGAAGGCCTTGGTGCGATCGGAGCCGCCTTCAGCTACCCGCAGGGATTGGGAGCGGTCGGAACCGTTTTCAGCGATGCGGTTAGCGCCGGTGCGGTCAGCACCACCTTCGGCTACGCGGTGGATGCTGGTGCGGTCGGAACCCCCTTCAGCGACAACGAAACCCTGGGGCAGGGCAAAAGCAGTGGCGGA
>NZ_SCOK01000026.1:0-76930 GCF_005502555.1 Pseudomonas sp. D(2018) | reverse complement strand
TCGGATATATCCCGCCCGCGGAGGCTGAGGCAAACTTCCACCAGCAACAAGCAGGTCAGGCCATGGCGGCCTGACTTAAACGAAACGGCCTCCACAGAACCCGGGGCGATTCATCACGGATTTTATGCATCAGCAGATAGGCCGTGCGGTACTGCACCCCCAGGTAGCGTCTGAGCGCAAGCGCCGAAAGCCCTTTCTGGTTAATGGCGAAGTAAAACAGGGCCTTGAGCAGAACGCGGTACTTGAGTTTATGCCCGTGGAAAGCGGTTCCGCTGGTCAACGAGAACGTGCTGAAGCAATGCTTGCAGCTCCATTGCAGTCGCGTGCAACGGAAATAATGCTTGTCGCGAACGCCGCAGTCCGGACATACCTGATGATCTTCTGATTGCCAGCGCATTCCTGACAGGAAGGCATGCGCCTGCGCCTCCGAGAGACCATCTAGGTCGCTCATCGAGGTCGTCAGAGCCTCCTTTTTGAGCCAGAAATATGCTGCCATTGCGCCAACACTGTATGGATAGACAGTGTTAAGTCTACTGCCAAAAGGTGATTGCGCAAGCCAAAAGAAAGAGCTGTGGGGGCTATTTCATAAGGCACCTTATCTGATTTGTGCCAGTTATAACTGGTGCTCTCTCCCTCCACACCTTCCCGCATGCTTTCTCCACTCGGGAAGTTCCATGACACTCGCCCAAGCTATCACCAGGGGCATTGCGAGGCCATCGCGAAAAGGCTTGTGCCATATGAGCCAGGGGCTCGGCCAGCGTCTCCAGCATCTGACGGCCTTGAAGTATCTGGTGCCGGAGTCCCCTGAAATCGGCAATCCCGGTTAGACGTAAAAGTCCTGGCAGAGGACATCAAACGGATGAAGGCCAGGTGATAGAATTCTCGCGCGCTCGACGGGTGTCGGCGCCGCTGGTTTACCAGCGTTCTTTAATCGTAAGAAACCTTTCAATGGTGAACTTATGACAAAACCTATCTTTTACGGAGTTATTGTGAATGAGTACAGACGACGACGATATTGAAAAATTCGGACAACTAATTCAAAGGCTAAATTCTGAAGAGAAGTTGAACCGGAAGGTTATTCCGAGCAGTTCAATTGCATTTAGAGTTCAGGGTGCCGGGCATGAAAATGCAGAGCATTACGGTATTCCCAAGAAGCCTAAAGAATTGGGAAGGTATAATGATCCCAAAGAAGAAATTGGGGTCTGGTATGGGGCTGAACATCCGACTGGAGCGCTGGCCGAAACTTTCGGAAGGCTAAGGCCTAAAGAAGCGAAAGGGCTTGGTATTGTATTGAATGCCACAGATCTTGAGTCTAGAGATATGTGCGTAGTTGAAACGATGCGAGAGCTAAACCTGCTGGATCTAAAGCCCTGTCTATCCAAATTGGGACGGACAGTGGACGAAGTGACCGGCCCTGACTACACGCTCACGCAAGAAATTGTGGCGGCGGTAGCGCGGCTGCCAGGCAGGCCTTTCGACGGTATCGCTTACGAGTCGCGCCATCACCCGGACGGCCATAGCTGCTATGCACTGTGGATTGCTCCAGGTGAAACCTCAACGGTGAAAACCGTAAGGATGACAAAGCTTACAGAGTTCGAATATAGAGGCGAACTCCCTGAAGGCTTTGAAGGCGACAGCATTGACGCTGAGGAGATCCTGACAGAAATCCTTGGCTATAAGGTGCTTGGTTCCTAAGCCCTGTTCCAACTACTCAGACAGCGCCCCATCTTTGGGTGCGCTGTTTTCTAGCTAGGCGTCGAGCTCATGAAAAGAGCAGCTTCGCGCTTGATAGCGCTCAATTGTTGTTCGGTAGCGCCGTTTCTCAGAAGAACGTATGGAAGTTCGGTCTCCCCGCCCGTCAAGGCAATAGAGTTCAGAAAGAATGTACATTGAGCTTCAGCACTGACATTTTTCAAAAGCCCCAAAATCTCTTCGAGATGAGGCAGTTTATCGTTCCCGACAAACTGAAATGCTGGGTATAGGTAGTCATTGCCTTCCTGTATCGCGATCAGAGTGCCCTTCTTTATATGGTTATTGATCGTCTGCCTGGTTACACCGAGCACGTTGGCCGCGTTCTGACTCTTCAATACGCCTCCAAACTCTGTAAGTTTCTCAAAAAAATCAATCTTTGCAGCTACGCGCCGAGCTTGTTTTCGAGTTTCCCGAGTGCTCAAAGCTCCTGCTACTGATCCGCTGACTGCAAGCTTTTGAAGAAGCTCTGCATCCGTGAGAGACCCCAAGTTCTCACTGGTTTTTTCCTCAGACCATTGCTGGAAAACATTGGTAAGCAGTTTCATTAGGCGCACGGGGAGCCCCGCTGCATCCTGAGTTTTCTCGATAACAGCCGCCAGGGTATCGATGGTGGCCTGAATTGGTTTGTGTGAGTCCATGAGGTGCCTCAGCGCTTCTTGATTGACGATTTAATTTAACCACGTAATCGCATAATCGTCAAATGCCGCTTCAGATTGAAGCGATGAACGGAGCTATGAGTGCACAGCCAAAGGCCTTCCAGGAGGGGGCTGCGTCGACCAATGGATTTCTTGACCCATGCTCCATCCATTGAGTTCGCCACATGCATCAGCTTTCAAGGGCCGGCAATCCCCAAGAAGGCTTATGAACTCATGTCTAAATCTGTAAAGCCGTGATGAGTCTGCAATGACTACAATTCCAGTCATTAGGCTGAAAAATACCTACTAATGACTTGAAAGACAGACATTGCAGTGATGTCTGCATTAAGCTGCGCGAGCGAGTGGCATTCAATGCGGCCAAGCTGATTTGAATAGCACTGATTCAGTGCTGGCCGCGCCAATAACCCATTGAATCAAAAGCAGTTGTGCGCCTGGTGCATAATAGCGCCGTCCATGAAAAAGCCCGGGACCAGCCCGGGCTTTTTTGTTGCCGCAGGTTATTGCGGCGAGGTTTCCAGCGGTTCCGGAATCGGGACCGGTACAGGTTCTGCGCTATCCACTTCTTTCTGGATCTTCTCCAGCAGGGAGCCAGGTGCTGCCGGCTCTTCGGCCTTGGGCTGCGCTTGCTGCTCAGGTTTGGCCGGGGCGGTCGTGGTAGAGCTTTCGCCGCCGAGAATTGCTTCATCACGGCTCACGCCGGGCATGAAGTCGCCGGCCAGGCCGATCAATTGGTCGTTATTGTCGAACGCCAGACTGACGCGTTCCTGGAAGCGTTGGCCGCCACCCGGCTGGATGCTGTAGAGGTAATCCCAGCGTTTGGCGTGGAACGTGTCGGTGATCAGCGGGTTGCCCATGATAAACCTCACTTGACGCCGGGTCATTCCGGGCTTCAACTGGTCTATCATGTCCTGCGTAACGACGTTGCCCTGCTGGATGTCGATTTTGTAGACCCCGGGGAACGAGCAACCGGCGAGTGCGAGCAAGCCTGCGAAGGAGAGGCTGGTCAGCAGGAGCTTGGTGTTTTGCATCGGTGGGAGACTTCCACTATCTTGGACGGGCATCAAAAGTCCCGATCATACCTGCATTAAGGGAAGCTGCGAAAGCTGCATTCCTCGAGAAAGCTGACCATGGTTGAAAACAACGAACTGCGTAAAGCCGGCCTGAAGGTGACCTTGCCTCGGGTCAAGATCCTCCAGATGCTCGACTCCACCGAGCAGCGCCACATGAGCGCGGAGGATGTTTACAAGGCCCTGATGGAAGCTGGCGAAGACGTCGGCTTGGCCACTGTCTACCGGGTTCTGACCCAGTTCGAGGCGGCGGGCCTGGTAGTGCGCCATAACTTCGACGGCGGTCATGCGGTGTTCGAGCTGGCTGACAGCGGCCACCACGACCACATGGTGTGCGTCGATAGCGGCGAAGTGATCGAGTTCTTCGATCCGGAGATCGAGAAGCGCCAGAAGGAGATCGTCAAGGAGCGTGGCTTCGAGTTGGTCGACCACAATCTGGTGCTCTACGTGCGCAAGAAGAAGTAAGCACTTCGCGCACAAAAAGGCGACCTCTGGGTCGCCTTTTTCGTTTCTGGGATCAGCCCTGGGCGCTGGTCACCATCTTCCTCGCGTGGGCCAGGGACTCCTCGGTGAGGTCGACGCCACCCAGCATGCGGGCGATCTCTTCGATGCGCGGTGCTTCTTGCAGCTTGGCCACCGCTGTGCGGGTTTCCTGGGTGCCGCGTTCCTTGTGTACGAAGAGGTGGTGATGACCCTGGGCGGCGACCTGCGGCAGGTGGGTAACGGTGAGTACCTGGCCGCGCTCACCTAGCCGGCGCAGCAGTTGGCCCACCACTTCGGCTGTCGGGCCGCCGATGCCCACGTCCACTTCGTCGAAGACCAGGGTCGGCACGCGGGAAGTCTGCGCAGTGATTACCTGGATGGCCAGGCTGATGCGGGACAGCTCGCCGCCCGAGGCGACCTTGGCCAGTGCCTTCAGTGGCTGGCCGGGGTTGGCGCTGACCAGGAACTCAACCTGCTCCAGACCATATTGTTGAGGTTCATCGACCTGGCTGGAATGCAGCTGGATGTTGAAGCGTCCGCCGGGCATGCCCAGGCGTTGCATTTCGGTTTCCACTGCGCCTGCCAGGCGGCCGGCCGCCTCGCCGCGCAGCCTGCTCAGTTCCGCGGCTTTCTCTTGGTAGTGACGTGCATAGGCGGCCAGTTCCTCGGCCAGGCGCTCAGCGGCTTCGTCGTCGGCATTGAGGGCTTCCAGCTCGTCCAGCAGCTTCTGTTGCAGCTCGGCCAGCTCGCTTGGCTGTACCCGGTGCTTGCGCGCCAGGGTGTAGATGGTGTCGAGACGCTCTTCCAGTGCCTGCTGGCGCTCGGGGTCGGCGTCGAAGTGGTCTAGGAAGCGGTTCAGCTCGCCCATGGCTTCCTCGACCTGGATCTGCGCGCTGGACAGCAGATTGACCGCTTCGGCCAGGGCGCCCGGCTGAGAATGGAAGGCAGTGAGGCGGTTGAGGCTGGCGGTCAGTGCACTGAGCACGTTGCCGGCATCACTCTCGCTGCACATGTCAGTGACCTGTCGGCAGGCAGCCAGCAGGCTTTCGGCGTTGGTCAGGTTCTTATGCTCCTGTTCCAGCTGTTCCAGCTCGCTCTCGCCCAGGGCAAGGTTTTCCAGTTCGTCCAGTTGATAGCTGAGCAGTTGGTGGCGGGCACGCTGCTCGTCGCCAGCGCGGGACAGGCGTTCCAGCTCCTGGCGGGTTTGCCGCCAGCGCTGGGCCGCTAGCTGCACCTGGCGAGCCAGGTCGCTCGCGCTGGCGAACTCGTCAAGCAGGCGACGATGGGTGTCGGCTTTGAGCAGGGACTGGTGTTCGTGCTGGCCATGGATATCGATCAGGAGCTCGCCGAGACTTTTCAAGTCGCCGAGCGGGCAAGGGGTGCCGTTGATATACGCGCGTGAACGACCCTCGGCTGTGATCACGCGGCGCAAGATGCAGGGGCCGTCCTGCTCGAGGTCGCGTTCATCCAGCCAGTCGCGGGCTTCGGCAATGTTGCTGACATCGAAGCTGGCGAGGATGTCAGCCTTGTCGGCACCGGGGCGCACCACGCCGCTGTCGGCGCGATCACCCAGGGTCAGGCCCAGTGCATCGAGCATGATCGACTTGCCGGCACCGGTTTCGCCGGTGATCACGGACATGCCGCCCTCGAGCTCCAGGTCCAGGTGCTCGACGATGGCGTAGTTATGGATCGACAGATGTACCAGCATGGTGCGACTCCCGCGCTGAGGTGGCTGTGTATTTATACAGTGTTTGTTTTCTGGCTGACAATTGCCTCTCCCCCTTGAACCGACAAATTGCGGCCCCATATAGGCGGACATATCAGCGGGTCTTTACCCGCAGCTGTCTTGTATGAGGAGGAAGGCATGGCCGACGAACAGACCCTGGATAACCAGACCCCCGAAGCGAATCCCGCTGCCGAAACCGCATCCGGTGACGATCTCGCCACCCGCGTACAGGTGCTGGAAGAGCAACTGGCCGCGGCCCAGGATCAGTCGCTGCGTGTTGCCGCCGAGCTGCAGAACATCCGCCGCCGCGCTGAGCAGGATGTGGAGAAGGCGCACAAGTTCGCCCTGGAAAAATTCGCCAACGACCTGCTGCCGGTCGTCGACAGCCTTGAGCGTGGCCTGGAATTGACCAGTGCCTCTGATGACGCGATCAAGCCGGTGCGCGAGGGCATGGAACTGACCCTGAAGCTGTTCCACGACACGCTAAAGCGTTACCAGTTGGAAGCCGTTGATCCGCATGGTGCGCCCTTCAATCCTGAGCATCACCAGGCCATGGCCATGGAAGAAAGCACCCATGTCGAGCCGGGCAGCGTGCTGAAGGTGTTCCAGAAGGGTTACCTGCTCAACGGCCGTCTGCTGCGTCCCGCCATGGTGGTGGTCAGCAAGGCGCCGAGTGCGACGCCGCCTTCGATTGACGAGCAGGCTTGAAATCCGGGCTCGGGCCCCCATCTGTTACATCAAGCGTTTATGTGCTGCCGCAGTCCGTGAAGAACGAGGCTGCGGAGAATCCAAAGTTTCGGGAGAGAGAATATGGGCAAAATCATTGGTATCGACCTGGGGACCACCAACTCTTGCGTGGCCATCCTGGAGAACGGCAGTGTCAAGGTGATCGAGAACGCCGAGGGTGCTCGCACCACGCCGTCCATCATCGCCTACACCAACGACGGCGAAACCTTGGTTGGTCAGTCCGCCAAGCGTCAAGCGGTTACCAACCCGCAGAACACCCTGTACGCAGTGAAGCGTCTGATCGGTCGCCGCTTCGACGAAGACGTCGTGCAGAAAGACATCAAGATGGTTCCCTACAAGATCGCCAAGGCCGATAACGGTGACGCCTGGGTTGAGGTGAAGGGCCAGAAGATGGCGCCGCCGCAGATTTCCGCGGAAGTGCTCAAGAAGATGAAGAAGACTGCCGAAGACTACCTCGGCGAGCCGGTGACCGAAGCGGTGATCACCGTTCCGGCCTACTTCAACGACAGCCAGCGCCAGGCCACCAAAGACGCCGGTCGCATCGCCGGTCTGGACGTCAAGCGCATCATCAACGAGCCGACTGCAGCAGCGCTGGCTTACGGCATGGATAAGGCCAAGGGCGACCATACCGTGATCGTCTATGACCTGGGCGGCGGCACCTTCGACGTATCGGTGATCGAGATTGCCGAAGTCGATGGCGAGCACCAGTTCGAAGTGCTGGCCACCAACGGTGACACCTTCCTCGGTGGTGAAGACTTCGATCTGCGCCTGATCGACTACCTCGTAGACGAGTTCAAGAAAGAGTCCGGCATGGACCTCAAGGGCGACCCCCTGGCCATGCAGCGCCTGAAGGAAGCCGCCGAGAAGGCCAAGATCGAGCTGTCTTCCGCTCAGCAGACCGACGTCAACCTGCCGTACATCACTGCAGACCAGACCGGTCCGAAACACCTGAACGTGAAGATTTCCCGCGCCAAGCTGGAAGCCCTGGTCGAAGACTTGGTCGCCCGTACCATCGAGCCTTGCCGCATCGCCCTGAAGGACGCCGGCCTGGACGTATCCGACATCCAGGAAGTGATTCTGGTCGGTGGCCAGACCCGTATGCCGCTGGTGCAGAAGCAAGTTGCTGACTTCTTCGGCAAGGAGCCGCGCAAGGACGTGAACCCGGACGAAGCCGTTGCCATTGGTGCTGCCATCCAGGGCGCCGTACTGGCCGGTGACGTGAAGGACGTACTGCTGCTCGACGTATCCCCGCTGACCCTGGGTATCGAAACCCTGGGTGGCGTTATGACCGCGCTGATCGAGAAGAACACCACCATTCCGACCAAGAAGTCGCAGGTGTTCTCTACTGCTGACGACAACCAGTCCGCCGTGACCATTCATGTGCTGCAGGGTGAGCGCAAGCAGGCTGGTCAGAACAAGTCCCTGGGCAAGTTCGACCTGGCCGAGATCCCGCCGGCTCCGCGTGGCGTACCGCAGATCGAAGTGACCTTCGACATCGACGCCAACGGCATCCTGCACGTGTCCGCCAAGGACAAGGCGACCGGCAAGCAGCAGTCCATTGTGATCAAGGCCAACTCCGGCCTGTCCGAGGAAGAAATCCAGCAGATGGTGCGTGATGCCGAGGCTAATGCCGAGGAAGACCGCAAGTTCGAAGAGCTGGCTGCTGCTCGCAACCAGGGCGATGCGCTGGTCCATGCCACTCGCAAGATGATCACCGAGGCTGGCGATAAGGCCACTGCCGAGGAGAAGGCTGCCATCGAGAAAGCGCTGGGCGAGCTGGAAGTAGCTGTGAAGGGCGATGACAAGGCTGAGATCGAAGCCAAGATGAATGCCCTGTCCCAGGCTTCCACCCCGCTGGCGCAGAAGATGTACGCCGAGCAGCCCCAGGCGGGCGAACAGCCGCAAGCCTCTACTGCGGACAAGGCTGGCGACGATGCCGTCGACGCCGAGTTCGAAGAGGTCAAGGAAAACAAGTAAGTGTCACGCTTGCTTCCGCTCCAGCGTGCGGGGCTAGTCGCCCCGCACGCCTGATCCGCCACGCGGGAGCTTGCTCCCGCGTTGGCGCGTCTGGGGCTGGTGAATTTGAGAGTGCAGGAAACCTATGGCTAAACGTGACTTTTACGAGATCCTCGGTGTCGAGCGTGGCGCCAGCGAAGCCGACCTGAAGAAGGCCTATCGCCGTCTCGCCATGAAATACCACCCGGACCGCAACCCGGGCGACAAGGCTGCGGAAGAGCAGTTCAAGGAGGCCAACGAGGCCTACGAGATCCTCTCTGATGCCAGCAAGCGTGCTGCGTACGACCAGTACGGCCACGCCGGCGTCGACCCGCAGATGGGGGCGGGCGCTGGTGCCGGTTTCGGCGGTGCCAGCTTCTCCGACATCTTCGGCGACGTGTTCAGCGATTTCTTCGGTGGTCAGCGTGGCGGTCAGCGTGGTGGTCCGCAGCGTGGCAGCGACCTGCGCTACACCCTGGAGCTGGACCTGGAAGAAGCGGTGCGCGGGACTACCGTGACCATTCGTGTGCCGACCCTGGTCAACTGCAAGACCTGTGAAGGCTCGGGTGCCAAGAAGGGCACCAGTCCTGTCACCTGCACCACCTGTGGCGGTATAGGCCAGGTGCGCATGCAGCAAGGCTTCTTCTCGGTCCAGCAGACCTGCCCGCGCTGCCACGGCAGTGGCAAGATGATCAGCGACCCCTGTGGCAGCTGCCATGGCCAGGGGCGCGTGGAAGAGCACAAGACCCTGTCGGTGAAGGTGCCGGCTGGTGTCGATACCGGCGACCGCATCCGCCTCTCTGGCGAAGGCGAGGCCGGTGCGCTGGGTGGTCCGGCCGGCGACCTTTATGTGGTGGTCAACGTGCGCGAGCACCCGATCTTCCAGCGCGACGGCAAGCACCTCTACTGTGAGGTGCCGATCAGCTTCGCAGACGCGGCCCTGGGCGGCGAGCTGGAAGTGCCGACCCTCGATGGTCGGGTCAAGCTGAAGATTCCGGAAGCGACCCAGACCGGCAAGTTGTTCCGTCTGCGTGGCAAGGGTGTCGCCCCGGTGCGTGGCGGCGGTGCCGGCGACCTGATGTGCCGGGTTGTGGTGGAAACGCCGGTCAACCTGGACAAGCGCCAGCGCGAGTTGCTCGATGAGTTTCGCAAGACGCTGCAGAACGACGGCTCCCATTCGCCCAAGGCCAGCAGCTGGTTCGAGGGCATGAAGCGCTTTTTCGGCGATCTTTAAACGACGAGCTGGAAGGGGCGGCGAAGTGTTTCAGGCTTTCCGTGCCGCCTTCCAGCTCCAGGCTTACAGCTTGGAGCTTTTATATGCGACGTATTGCTGTGATGGGCGCCGCCGGGCGCATGGGCAAGAACCTGATCGAGGCAGTGCAGCAGGCGCAGGGCGCTGGTCTGACCGCCGCCATCGATCGTCCGGATAGCACTCTGGTCGGCGCCGATGCCGGTGAGTTGGCCGCGCTGGGTCGAATTGGCGTCCCTCTGTCGGGCGATCTGGCCAAGGTTGTCGATGAGTTCGATGTGCTGATCGATTTCACTCACCCATCCGTGACCCTCAAGAACCTGGAAGTCTGCCGTCAGGCGGGCAAGGCCATGGTGATCGGCACGACCGGTTTTTCCGCTGAGGAAAAGGCCTTGCTGGCGACTGCCGCCAAGGAAATCCCGATCGTCTTCGCCGCCAACTTCAGTGTCGGCGTGAATCTTTGCCTCAAGCTGCTGGATACCACTGCTCGCGTGCTGGGTGATGAGGTGGATATCGAGATCATCGAGGCTCATCACCGTCACAAGGTCGACGCGCCGTCCGGTACCGCGCTGCGCATGGGTGAAGTGGTGGCTGATGCACTCGGCCGCGACCTGTCCAAGGTGGCCGTCTACGGTCGCGAAGGCCAGACCGGCGCCCGCGCTCGCGAGACCATCGGCTTTGCCACCGTGCGTGCTGGCGACGTGGTGGGTGATCACACTGTGCTGTTCGCTGCGGACGGCGAGCGCGTTGAGATTACCCACAAGGCCTCCAGTCGTATGACCTTCGCTCGTGGCGCCGTGCGTGCGGCGCTGTGGCTGGAAGGGCAGGAAGCGAGCCTGTACGACATGCAGGACGTGCTGGGATTGCGCTGAGTCGATATTCAGGATGTCTTTTGGGTGGACCGAAATGACGCATTCCTGTAAACTGCAGCTTTAGTGTGTCCACTAAAAGTTACGCAGAAATGGCTCAGATAAAAAAGCGGGGTGACGGTATCAACGTCATCCCGCTTTTTTACAACCTGCGTTTGCTTCAGCCTTGATCTACGGGAGGTCTTCTTGACTAAGCCAGCCATACTCGCGCTTGCCGACGGCAGCATTTTTCGCGGCGACGCCATTGGGGCCGATGGCCATACCATCGGTGAGGTAGTGTTCAACACTGCCATGACCGGCTATCAGGAAATCCTTACCGATCCTTCCTATGCCCAGCAAATCGTTACCCTGACCTATCCGCACATCGGCAACACCGGCACCACGCCGGAAGACGCCGAAGCCAATCGCGTATGGGCCGCCGGCCTGATCATTCGCGACCTGCCGCTGCTGGCCAGCAATTGGCGTAACAAGCAGTCGCTGCCGGATTACCTGAAAGAGAACGGCACCGTTGCCATCGCCGGCATCGATACCCGCCGCCTGACCCGCATTCTGCGTGAAAAGGGCTCCCAGAATGGCTGCATCCTCGTCGGTGACGACGCCACTGAGGAGAAAGCACTGGAGCTGGCGCGCAGTTTCCCCGGCCTGAAAGGCATGGACCTTGCCAAGGTGGTGTCCTGCGAAGAACGTTACGAGTGGCGTTCCAGCGTATGGAACCTGGAAACCGACAGCCATCCGGAAATCGCTGCCAGCGAGCTGCCCTACCACGTGGTGGCCTATGACTTCGGCGTGAAGTTGAACATCCTGCGCATGTTGGTCGCTCGCGGCTGCCGCCTGACAGTAGTGCCGGCGCAGACTCCGGCAAGCGAAGTGCTGGCGCTGAATCCGGACGGCGTCTTCCTCTCCAACGGCCCTGGTGACCCCGAGCCGTGCGATTACGCCATCCAGGCCATCCGCGAATTCCTCGATACCGAGATCCCGGTCTTCGGCATTTGCCTTGGCCATCAGTTGCTGGCCCTGGCCTCCGGCGCCAAGACCGTGAAAATGGGCCATGGCCACCATGGTGCCAACCACCCGGTGCAGGACCTGGATTCCAGCGTGGTGATGATCACCAGCCAGAACCACGGTTTCGCTGTGGATGAGTCGACCTTGCCGGCCAACCTGCGTGCCACCCACAAGTCGTTGTTCGACGGTACCCTGCAGGGCATCGAGCGCACTGACAAGGTCGCCTTCAGCTTCCAGGGGCACCCGGAAGCCAGCCCTGGTCCGCACGACGTGGCGCCGCTGTTCGACCGCTTCATCGCGGCTATGGCCGAGCGTCGCTGAGACCGCTGAAGAGGCTTGCGAAGATGATGCCGACCTTGGGAATCACCGACCTTTGGACCTATGTCCTGGGCACGCTGTTCATCGTCCTGCTGCCGGGGCCGAACTCGCTGTTCGTGCTCGCCACCGCCGCCCAGCGCGGCGTGGGCGCCGGCTACCGGGCTGCCAGCGCGGTGTTCCTGGGCGATGCGATCCTGATGCTGCTGTCGGCATTGGGGATCGCCTCGCTGCTCAAGGCTGAGCCGATGTTGTTCCTCGGCCTGAAGTACGTTGGCGCGGCTTACCTGTTCTATCTGGGTGTCGGGATGCTGCGGGGTGGCTGGCAGAAGTTGCGCCAGCCGGTCGAACAAACCGCGCCAGTGAAGGACCTGGACGTCAATCAGCCGTTCCGTAAGGCGCTGCTGCTGAGTCTGTCCAACCCCAAGGCGATCCTCTTCTTCGTGTCCTTCTTCATCCAGTTCGTCGACCCGGGATACGCCTACCCCGGAGTGTCGTTCCTGGTACTGGGTGTGATCCTCGAAGTCATCAGCGCCCTTTACCTGAGTTTCCTGATTTTTTCCGGTGTGCGTCTGGCGGCCTGGTTCCGCCAGCGGCAACGGTTGGCTGCCGGCGCCTCGAGCGGCGTCGGCGCCCTGTTCGTCGGCTTTGGCGTGAAGCTGGCCACCGCAACCCTGTCCTGATTATTGCAACGAGAGTCCCATGCCCAAGCGTACAGACATCAAGAGCATCCTGATCCTCGGTGCCGGCCCCATCGTGATCGGCCAGGCCTGCGAGTTCGACTACTCCGGCGCTCAGGCCTGCAAGGCCCTGAAGGAAGAAGGCTTCCGCGTCATCCTGGTGAACTCCAACCCGGCCACCATCATGACTGATCCGGCCATGGCCGATGCCACCTACATCGAGCCGATCAAGTGGGCGACAGTCGCCAAGATCATCGAGAAGGAGCGCCCTGACGCGCTGCTGCCGACCATGGGCGGCCAGACCGCGTTGAACTGCGCCCTCGACCTCGAGCGTCACGGCGTGCTGGCGAAGTTCGGTGTGGAAATGATCGGCGCCAATGCCGACACCATCGACAAGGCCGAAGACCGCTCGCGCTTCGACAAGGCCATGAAAGATATCGGCCTGGCCTGCCCGCGCTCCGGCATCGCCCACAGCATGGAAGAGGCCTACGGCGTCCTTGAGCAGGTCGGTTTCCCTTGCATCATTCGTCCGTCCTTCACCATGGGCGGCACTGGCGGCGGTATCGCCTACAACCGTGAAGAGTTTGAAGAAATCTGCGCTCGCGGCCTGGACCTGTCGCCAACCAACGAGCTGCTGATCGACGAATCCCTGATCGGCTGGAAGGAATACGAGATGGAGGTTGTCCGCGATAAGAAGGACAACTGCATCATCGTCTGCGCCATCGAGAACTTCGATCCCATGGGCGTGCACACCGGTGACTCCATCACCGTCGCACCGGCCCAGACCCTGACCGACAAAGAATACCAGATCCTGCGCAACGCCTCGCTGGCGGTGCTGCGTGAGATCGGTGTCGAGACTGGTGGTTCCAACGTGCAGTTCGGTATCTGCCCGGACACCGGCCGTATGGTCGTGATCGAGATGAACCCGCGCGTATCGCGCTCCTCGGCCCTGGCTTCCAAAGCCACCGGCTTCCCGATCGCCAAGATCGCCGCCAAGCTGGCCGTCGGCTACACCCTCGACGAGCTGCAGAACGACATCACCGGCGGTCGTACCCCGGCGTCCTTCGAGCCGGCCATCGACTACGTGGTGACCAAGGTTCCGCGCTTCGCCTTCGAGAAATTCCCGAAGGCCGATGCCCGCCTGACTACCCAGATGAAGTCCGTGGGCGAGGTCATGGCCATCGGTCGTACCTTCCAGGAGTCCGTGCAGAAAGCCCTGCGTGGCCTGGAAGTGGGCGTTGCCGGCTTTGATCCCAAGCTGGACCTGAGCGATCCGGAGGCTGAAGGCATCCTCAAGCGCGAGCTGACCGTGCCCGGCGCCGAGCGTATCTGGTACGTCGCTGACGCCTTCCGCGCCGGCAAGACCATCGAGCAAGTCTTCGAGCTGACCAAGATCGACGAGTGGTTCCTGGTGCAGATCGAGGACCTGGTCAAGGACGAAGAGAAGGTCAAGACCCTCGGCCTGTCCGGCATCGACGCCGACCTGATGCGCAAGCTCAAGCGCAAAGGCTTCTCCGATGCGCGCCTGGCCAAGCTGCTCGGTGTGACCGAGAAGAATCTGCGCAGCCACCGCCACAAGCTGAAGGTGCTGCCGGTATTCAAGCGTGTTGATACCTGCGCTGCAGAATTCGCCACCGACACCGCCTACATGTACTCGACCTACGAGGAAGAGTGCGAAGCCAATCCGTCGACCCGCGACAAGATCATGATCCTCGGCGGCGGCCCCAACCGTATTGGTCAGGGCATCGAGTTCGACTACTGCTGCGTACACGCGGCGCTGGCGATGCGCGAAGACGGCTACGAGACCATCATGGTCAACTGCAACCCGGAAACCGTTTCCACTGACTACGACACGTCCGACCGCCTGTACTTCGAGCCGGTCACCCTGGAAGACGTGCTGGAAATCGTCCGCGTCGAGCAGCCGAAGGGCGTGATCGTCCAGTACGGCGGCCAGACCCCGCTGAAACTCTGCCGCGCGCTGGAAGAGGCCGGTGTGCCGATCATCGGTACCAGCCCCGACGCGATCGACCGCGCCGAAGATCGCGAGCGCTTCCAGCAGATGGTGCAGCGCCTGAACCTGCGCCAGCCGGCCAACGCCACTGCTCGCAGCGAAGACGAAGCCCTGGCCCTGTCGAAAGGCATCGGATACCCGATGGTGGTGCGCCCGTCCTACGTACTGGGCGGTCGCGCGATGGAAATCGTCTACCAGGAAGAAGAGCTCAAGCGCTACATGCGCGAAGCGGTGAAGGTGTCCAACGACAGCCCGGTGCTGCTCGACCGCTTCCTCAATTGCGCCATCGAAGTCGATATCGATGCAGTGTGCGACGGCGAAACTGTGGTGATCGGCGCGATCATGCAGCACATCGAACAAGCCGGCGTGCACTCCGGTGACTCTGCCTGCTCGCTGCCGCCGTATTCGTTGCCGCAGCACATCCAGGATGAGATCCGTGATCAGGTCAAGAAAATGGCCCTGGAGCTCGGCGTGGTCGGCCTGATGAACGTGCAGATGGCTGTGCAGGGCGAGGACATCTACGTCATCGAGGTCAACCCGCGCGCGTCCCGTACCGTTCCGTTCGTTTCCAAGTGCATCGGCGAATCGCTGGCCAAGGTCGCTGCCCGCGTAATGGCTGGCAAGAGCCTCAAGGAAATCGGCTTCACCAAGGAAATCATTCCGCCGTTCTTCAGCGTCAAGGAAGCGGTGTTCCCGTTCGCCAAGTTCCCGGGCGTCGACCCGATCCTCGGCCCGGAAATGAAGTCCACCGGTGAGGTTATGGGTGTCGGTGACACCTTCGGCGAAGCCTTCTCCAAGGCCCAGCTGGGTGCCAGCGAGATCCTGCCCAACACCGGCACCGTGTTCATCAGCGTGCGCGAAGACGACAAGCCGATGGTCACCCAGGTCGCTCGCGATCTGATCGAACTGGGCTTCGAGGTGGTCGCCACTTCCGGCACCGCCAAGGTGATCGAGGCGGCTGGTCTGCCGGTCCGTCGCGTGAACAAGGTGACGGAGGGCCGTCCTCATGTCGTTGACATGATCAAGAACGATGAGGTTACCCTCATCATCAACACCACTGAGGGGCGTCAGTCCATTGCTGACTCCTACTCGATCCGTCGTAACGCCCTGCAGCACAAGATCTACTGCACCACCACCATCGCGGCTGGTCAGGCGATCTGTGAGGCGCTCAAGTTCGGTCCCGAGAAGACCGTGCGTCGCTTGCAGGATCTCCATGCAGGAATCAAGGCATGACCAAATTTCCAATGACCGTCCAGGGCGCTCGTGCCCTGGAAGACGAACTCAAGCATCTGAAGGCCGTACTGCGTCCGCAGATCACCCAGGCTATCGCCGAGGCGCGTGAGCTGGGCGACCTGAAGGAAAACGCCGAGTATCATGCCGCCCGCGAACAGCAAGGCATGGTCGAAGCGCGCATCCGGGACATCGAGGGGCGTTTACAGAACGCCCAGGTCATCGACGTCGCGGCGCTACCGCGCACCGGTAAGGTGATCTTCGGTGTGACCGTGGACATTGCCAACGTCGAAACCGACGAAACCGTGACCTACCAGATCGTCGGCGACGACGAAGCAGACATCAAGCAAGGCAAACTGTCTGTCAGCTCTCCCATTGCTCGTGCCCTGGTGGGCAAGGAGGAAGGGGACGTGGTGACCGTCAAGACTCCGAGCGGCATCGTCGAGTACGAGATTGTCGAAGTCCGCCACGTTTAAGTCTTCGCCTTTCAGGGCTGGCGCCATCGCCTGGCAGCTGGCCCAGACCTTCTGGGTTGGTGGCCTCTGGCTGCTGCACTTCGTCATGTTACCGGCGTTGGATCAAATCGGTCTGGCGCCGATGCTGGTGGAGGAGGTGGCTGCGAGTCTTCGGCCACTGCTGGTAGCTTTTGCTGGTTTCTGTGCCTTGCTCCAGGCTCTGCTGCTGATCCAGCATGCAGGGCTTGCGCGCCTTTGGCGCGATGCGCGTGCGCAGTTGCTGGCCGCCGTGCTGGCGCTGGTGGTGGTATCCCTACTGGTGCGCTTCTGGGCGCCGGAAGCCTTGTACTGGCTGAACTTCAGCTATCTGCTACTGGCTTTTTGTGGCCTGCTGCTGGTGATCCAGCCTTTGCCAGCAAAGCTGGTGGAGGGCCGGGCGCGCTGAGCGCGCGCCCTTGGCGGGAGACTCAGAGACCGCTGAAGCGGCTGATGTTGGAGAGGTTACGGTTTGGCTTTGGATTGCGGCGATAGACCAACGCCATCTTGCCGATGATCTGGACCAGCTCGCAGTTGCCGGCGGCGCAGAGTTCATCGATCAGGGCGCGGCGGTCATCACGCTCGATGATGCGGAACTGGACCTTGATCAGTTCGTGATCATTCAGCGCGCGCTCCAGTTCAGCCAGCACACCTTCGGTCAGGCCATTTTCGGCCACCGTCAATACCGGTTTCAGGTGATGACCGATAGATTTGTATTGCTTCTTGTGCTCCGGTGAGAGCGCCATAATCAGACCCCTGCGAAAAAAGGCTGGTAGTTTACCCGAGTGATTCCGGGGCGCACAGCCGAACACGAGGTATCCCGTGGCCAGCTCCAAGACTAGTCATCGTTGGCTGAAAGAACACTTCGACGACCCTTACATCAAAATGGCGCAGAAGGACGCTTTCCGTTCCCGTGCAAATTACAAGCTGTACGAGAGCCCGGACAAGGACTGAACTCTGCGGTCTGACATGACCGTAGTCGATCTCGGCGCCGCGCCGGGCACTGGGCTCAGGTCACCAGTTGGTATCCTGACAATGAATAGCATTCCCGATGTGACGTTCATTCAGGGGAAATTCAACGAGGATGCGGTCTTCGCCCGGATTCTCGACGCGATAGGCAAACACCCGGAAGGCCTTGTGATTTCCGATTTGGCCCCAATATGAGCGGTGTAAGGGCTGCCGACCAGCCGCGCTCCATGTACTTCCGTGAGCTGGCGCTTGACCGGACGGCCCGCGTCTTGCGATCGGGGGGGCATCAAAATCTCCCAGTGGGAAGGTTTTGTTGCCACCACAAGCAAGTGCGGGGATGTTTGGCAAGGTGCATCTGCGAAAACCGCTTTCGTCGCGTGACCGCTCCCGGGAGCAATACCTGCTCGCGCGCGGCTTCCGTGGGGAATAGACTGCTACGGGGACATGAGTCATCGGTCCTCGTCTGCAGGCGGTGGATACTGCAGAGAGACTGCGAGGTCTCATAAAGGGTTACAGACGGCGCCTGCCAGGGGCAGGGGTTGTGTAGTAAGTTAGGCCGGTTAACCACCAGCCGTCATGCGGGGTGCGCTCCAGGAAGGGGCCCGTTCCAGAGGGTAGCTAATTGAACGATATGGCAAAAAATCTGATCCTGTGGCTGATCATCGCTGCTGTGCTTGTCACGGTGATGAACAATTTCTCCAGCCCGAGCGAACCGCAGACTCTTAACTACTCGGAATTCATCGAGCAGGTTAAAGAAGGCAAGGTCGAGCGTGTTACCGTCGATGGCTTCGTCATCACCGGCAAGCGCAGCGACGGCGAATCATTCAAAACCGTTCGTCCGGCAATTCAGGACGGTGGCCTCATCGGCGACCTGATCGATAACAACGTGATCATCGAAGGCAAGCAGCCTGAGCAGCAGAGCATCTGGACCCAGTTGCTGGTTGCCAGCTTCCCGATTCTGGTGATCATTGCGGTCTTCATGTTCTTCATGCGCCAGATGCAGGGCGGCGGCGGCGGCCGCGGTGGCCCGATGAGCTTCGGCAAAAGCAAGGCGCGGCTGCTTTCTGAAGACCAGGTCAAGACCACCTTTGCTGACGTTGCCGGTTGCGACGAGGCCAAGGAAGAAGTCAGCGAGCTCGTGGAGTTCCTCCGCGATCCGGGCAAGTTCCAGCGCCTGGGTGGCCGTATTCCGCGCGGCGTGCTGATGGTCGGCCCTCCCGGTACCGGTAAGACCCTGCTGGCCAAGGCTATTGCCGGCGAAGCCAAGGTGCCGTTCTTCACCATTTCCGGTTCCGACTTCGTCGAAATGTTCGTCGGTGTGGGCGCGTCCCGTGTTCGCGACATGTTCGACCAGGCCAAGAAGCATGCTCCTTGCATCATCTTCATCGACGAGATCGACGCTGTGGGCCGCCATCGTGGCGCCGGCCTGGGTGGCGGTCATGACGAGCGCGAGCAGACCCTCAACCAGTTGCTGGTCGAGATGGACGGCTTCGAGATGAACGACGGCATCATTGTGATCGCTGCGACCAACCGTCCTGACGTTCTGGATCCGGCGCTGCTGCGTCCGGGGCGCTTCGACCGCCAGGTGGTGGTTGGCCTGCCAGATATCCGCGGTCGTGAGCAGATCCTCAAGGTGCACATGCGCAAGGTGCCCATGGGTGACGATGTCGACCCGGGCGTGATCGCGCGTGGTACCCCAGGCTTCTCCGGCGCTGATCTTGCCAACCTGGTCAACGAAGCGTCCCTGTTTGCCGCCCGCGTTAACAAGCGTCTGGTGGAAATGAAAGAGTTCGAGCTGGCCAAGGACAAAATCATGATGGGCGCTGAGCGCAAATCCATGGTCATGTCCGAAAAGGAAAAGCTCAACACGGCATTCCACGAGGCAGGCCATGCCATCGTCGGTCGTCTGGTGCCTGAGCATGACCCGGTCTACAAGGTCTCGATCATTCCCCGAGGCCGTGCTTTGGGCGTCACCATGTTCCTCCCCGAGGAGGATCGTTACAGCCTGTCCAAGCGTGCGCTGACCAGTCAGATCTGCTCACTGTTCGGTGGCCGTATCGCCGAAGAGATGACCCTGGGCTTCGATGGTGTCACCACGGGTGCCTCCAACGACATCATGCGTGCCACCCAGATCGCCCGGAACATGGTGACCAAGTGGGGCCTGTCCGAAAAACTCGGTCCGCTGATGTATGCGGAAGAGGAGGGTGAGGTGTTCCTCGGTCGCAGCGCCGGTTCCCAGCACGCCAATATTTCCGGCGAAACTGCGAAGCTGATTGATCAGGAAGTACGCCGCATCATTGACGAGTGCTACAGCACCGCGAAGAACCTGCTGATCGAGAATCGCGACAAGCTCGACATGATGGCCGAGGCCTTGATGAAGTACGAAACCATCGATTCCGAGCAGATCGATGACATCATGTCCGGCCGCATCGCCCGCGAGCCCAAGGATTGGCAGGGCGGTTCAGGTACTTCTTCCGGCACTCCTGCCCCTCGCGAAGAAGCCAATCGCCCTGAAACCCCCATTGGCGGGCCGGCTGGCGAACACTAAGGCTTGTAGATGAAGTCAGTGCAATACCCGACCCGGTTGCCTTGCGGCAACCGGGTTCTTGATTTGGCCCAGCCGCACGTCATGGGCATCCTGAACGTCACCCCCGACTCCTTTTCTGATGGCGGTCGCTTCAATGCTCGCGATGCCGCGCTGCGTCACGCTGCAGAGATGGTGTCTGCCGGTGCGACCCTGATCGATGTTGGTGGCGAATCGACGCGGCCAGGTGCCCGGCCGGTCTCCCCGACCGAAGAGCTGGAGCGTGTGGCCCCGGTGGTGGAAATCCTCGCTCGCGAGCTGGATGTGGTGATCTCGCTAGATACATCCACACCCGCTGTCATGCGTGAAGGCGCTCGCCTCGGCGCCGGGTTGATCAATGATGTGCGTGCACTGCGTCGTGATGGTGCGCTGGACGCCGCCGCCGATACAGGGTTGGCAGTTTGTCTGATGCACATGCTCGGCGAGCCGGGCAACATGCAGCAGGATCCGCAGTACCAGGATGTCGTACGCGAAGTCGGGGAGTTTCTCGCGGAGCGTACGCAGGCGTGCCTGGCTGCAGGGGTTCAGGGTGACCGGATCATCCTGGATCCGGGCTTCGGCTTCGCCAAGACCCTCGCGCACAACCTCAGCCTGTTCAAGCATATGGAGGCGCTGCACGAGCTGGGGCGCCCTCTACTGGTTGGGGTTTCGCGCAAAAGCATGATTGGTCAGGCGCTGGGGCGGGAAGTCCATCAGCGGCTGTCCGGCGGCCTCGCCCTTGCTGCACTCGCTGTGGCCAAGGGCGCCTGCATTCTGCGCGTACACGATGTCGCGGAAACCGTTGACGCTGTCCGCATGATCGCCGCGGTGCAAGCGGCGGAATAAGAAAACACGGAGCACCCTCTCATGAGCAGAAAGTATTTTGGCACCGACGGTATTCGCGGGCGTGTCGGGCAGTTCCCGATTACTCCGGATTTCATGCTCAAGCTTGGCTGGGCAGCCGGTATGGCATTTCGTAAGCAAGGCAAATGCCGCATCCTGATCGGTAAGGACACGCGAATCTCCGGCTACATGTTCGAGTCTGCCCTTGAGGCCGGCCTGCTGGCAGCAGGTGCCGATGTGATGCTGCTCGGTCCTATGCCGACGCCGGCTATCGCGTACCTGACCCGTACCTTCCTGGCGGATGCGGGTATCGTCATCAGTGCCTCGCACAACCCGCACGACGATAACGGCATCAAGTTCTTCTCTGGCAAGGGCACCAAGCTCTCGGATGAGGTGGAGCTGATGATCGAGGGCCTGCTGGATCAGCCGATGACGGTGGTCGACTCTGCCCAATTGGGCAAGGTGTCCCGTATCAACGATGCCGCAGGTCGTTACATCGAATTCTGCAAGAGCACCACGCCTATCAGTACCGACTTCGCCGGTCTCAAACTGGTGGTCGACTGTGCCCACGGCGCTACCTACAAGGTCGCCCCGAACGTGTTTCGCGAACTCGGCGCTCAGGTGAGCGTGTTGGCGGCGCAGCCTAACGGTCTCAACATCAATGACGACTGCGGTTCCACTCATATGGCCAGCCTGCAGGCTGCTGTGGTGGAGCAGAACGCGGATGTCGGTATCGCCTTCGATGGTGACGGTGACCGTGTTCTGATGGTCGATCACACCGGTGCGGTAGTGGACGGCGACGAGTTGATCTACCTGATCGCCCGTGACCTGCATGGTCGCGACAGGCTGAATGGCGGCGTGGTTGGCACGCTGATGAGTAACCTGGGCCTGGAGTTGGGTCTCAAGGAACTTGATATTCCCTTCGTTCGAGCGAAGGTAGGCGACCGCTACGTAATGAGTGAGCTCCAGGCCAATGACTGGACGCTGGGGGGGGAGAATTCAGGTCATATCGTTTGCAGCCATTTCACCACTACGGGGGACGCCATTGTCTCCGCCCTGCAGGTGCTGTTGGCCTTGCAGCGCAGTGGACAGTCCCTGGCAGAAGCGCGTCGGGGCATGCGCAAGTGCCCGCAAGTGCTGATCAATGTGCGCTATGCCGGGGGGGATGTAGACCCGGTCAACCATCCGGCTGTGCAGGACGCATGTGCTCGCGTCACGAACCAGATGGCCGGTCGTGGTCGTGTCCTGCTGCGCAAGTCTGGTACGGAGCCGTTGGTGCGTGTGATGGTCGAAGGCGACGACGAGAAGTTGGTGCGCGGCTACGCAGAAGAGCTGGCGAAAGTCGTGACTGAGGTATGTGCTTGATTTGTCTTGCTAGTTGGATTTCTCTTGGGTAATATCTGCGCCCACTTTGATCGACGAGATAAAGCATGCGCCGACCTCTGGTAGCCGGTAACTGGAAAATGCACGGTACCCGCGCCAGCGTCGCAGAGCTGATCAAAGGCTTGCGCCAATTGGCCTTGCCTGCTGGCGTCGAAGTCGCGGTAATGCCGCCCTGTCTGTACATCAATCAGGTCATTCAAGGCCTGGACGGTAAGTCGATTGCCGTCGGTGCGCAGAATTGTGCGGTAGAGCCGGTGCAGGGAGCCCTCACCGGAGAGGTCGCGGCAAGTCAGTTGGCAGGCGTAGGTTGCAGTCTGGTTCTGGTTGGTCATTCGGAGCGTCGCCTGATTCTGGGTGAAAGCGACGAAGTCGTGAGTCGCAAGTTTGCTGCTGCTCAATCCTGTGGTTTGATTCCGGTGCTTTGCGTCGGTGAGACCCGGGAGCAGCGCGAAGCTGGTGAGACGCTCGAGGTTGTTGGGCGTCAGCTGGGTAGCGTGATCGAAGAGCTTGGTGTGGGTGCATTTGCGCGGGCGGTAATTGCCTACGAGCCGGTTTGGGCGATAGGTACGGGGCTGACAGCTTCACCGCAGCAAGCGCAAGAAGTCCACGCGGCGATTCGGTCGCAGCTCTCGGCAGAGAATGCCGAAGTGGCTCGCGGCGTCAGAATTTTGTACGGCGGCAGTGTGAAGGCGGCCAGTGCGGCCGAGTTGTTCGGCATGCCGGATATCGATGGGGGGCTCGTTGGTGGGGCGTCCCTGAATGCGGATGAGTTCGGTGCGATTTGTCGCGCCGCAGGAAGCTGACAAGATGCTGGAAACTGTCGTTATTGTGGTGCATCTGCTGGGTGCGCTGGGTGTTGTTGGCCTGGTGTTGGTTCAGCAGGGGAAAGGTGCAGATGCCGGTGCTTCGTTCGGTTCCGGTGCTTCGGCGACCGTCTTCGGAAGTCAAGGTTCTGCTACCTTTTTGAGTAGAGTTACTGCTATACTCGCCGCGGTTTTTTTCATTACCAGCCTGGGTTTAGCGTACTTTGCTAAAGACAAGGCTGATGCGCTGAGCAATGTAGGTCTGCCGGATCCGGCGGTTCTCGAGGTTCAGCCAAGCAAGCCGGCAGCTGACGATGTGCCGGTGCTCGAAGAGCAGAAGCCAGCCACCCAGTCGGGTGATGTGCCTCAGGCTCCAGAGCAGAAGTAAGGCAAGTTTTGCCGAGGTGGTGGAATTGGTAGACACGCTACCTTGAGGTGGTAGTGGCCATAGGCTGTAGGGGTTCGAGTCCCCTCCTCGGTACCATACAAAGAGATGCCCGCAGTGATGCGGGCTTTCTTCTTAGTGGGATGTTCGGTTGACCATGCAAGGTGCTGGCCGTATACTCTCGCACCAGCTTTGACGCGGGGTGGAGCAGTCTGGTAGCTCGTCGGGCTCATAACCCGAAGGTCGTTGGTTCAAATCCAGCCCCCGCAACCAGTAGTCGCGAAGCCCCTTTTTAGGGGCTTTTTGCTAGCTGGACAGTTGACCTCCGATCACGGATCAGGCGGTTTGAATGGATGGGCGTTTCGCCCATTTTTTATTTGCACAGCATGCGAGAGGCAATCAGGTGTCGAGCAAGCTAGAACAGTTGCAGGCCTTGTTGGCCCCGGTAGTCGAAGCGCTCGGTTATCAGTGCTGGGGCATCGAGTTCCTGTCTCAAGGGCGGCATTCACTGCTGCGGATCTACATCGATCACGAAAACGGCATTCTCGTCGACGATTGCGAGAAGGTTAGCCGGCAGATCAGTGGTGTTCTCGACGTCGAGGACCCGATCAGCAGTGAGTACACCCTCGAAGTATCGTCGCCGGGTATGGATCGACCGCTGTTCACCCTTGAGCAGTTCGCGGCCCATGCTGGTGAGCTGGTTAAGATCAAACTGCGTTCGCCCTTCGAAGGACGACGCAATTTTCAGGGGCTTCTCCGCGGGGTGGAGGAGCAGGACGTGGTGGTTCTTATCGAAGACCGCGAGTTCCTCCTGCCGATCGAACTGATCGACAAGGCCAACATCATTCCCCGTTTTGACTGAGACGCGGATCCCGCGGATCCAATGGATTGCGAAAGGCGAGGCGTACGATGAGCAAAGAAGTACTGCTGGTTGTTGAGTCGGTATCCAACGAAAAGGGTGTACCGGCTGGCGTGATTTTCGAGGCGCTGGAGCTGGCCCTGGCCACTGCTACCAAGAAGCGTTATGAGGACGAAGTCGACCTGCGTGTGGAAATCAACCGCCACAATGGTGTTTACGACACCTTCCGTCGCTGGACTGTTGTCGAAGAGGACGATTTCGAGGATCCGGCTATCCAGCTGACCCTTGATCAGGCCCAGGAACGGGATGAAAACGCCAAGATCGGCGACGTCATTGAAGAGAAGATCGAGTCCATCGAGTTCGGCCGCATCGCCGCGCAGACCGCCAAGCAGGTCATCGTGCAGAAGGTGCGTGAAGCCGAGCGTGCTCAGGTGGTTGAAGCCTACCGCGAGAAGCTGGGCGACATCATCTCTGGCACCGTGAAGAAGGTCACTCGTGACAACGTGATCGTTGATCTGGGCAACAACGCCGAAGCCCTGTTGGCCCGCGAAGACATTATTCCCCGTGAAACCTTCCGTGTCGGGGCCCGTGTGCGCGCCCTGCTGAAGGAAATTCGCACCGAGAACCGTGGCCCGCAATTGATCCTGTCGCGCACTGCGCCGCAGATGCTGATCGAGCTGTTCCGCATTGAAGTGCCGGAAATCGCCGAAGAGCTGATCGAAGTGATGGCCGCCTCCCGCGATCCGGGTTCCCGCGCCAAGATCGCTGTCCGTTCCAAGGACAAGCGTATCGATCCGCAGGGTGCCTGCATCGGTATGCGCGGTTCCCGCGTCCAGGCTGTATCTGGCGAACTGGGTGGAGAGCGCGTCGATATCGTTCTGTGGGATGACAACCCTGCGCAGTTCGTGATCAACGCCATGGCTCCGGCCGAAGTGGTGGCGATCATCGTCGACGAAGATGCCCACGCCATGGACATCGCCGTTGCCGAAGACAATCTGGCCCAGGCCATTGGCCGTGGTGGCCAGAATGTGCGCCTGGCTAGCCAGTTGACTGGCTGGACGCTGAACGTGATGACCGAAGCGGATATCCAGGCCAAGCAGCAAGCCGAAACCGGCGACATCCTGCGCGCCTTTGTCGATGAGCTGGAAGTGGACGAAGAGCTGGCTCAGGTACTGGTTGAAGAAGGCTTCACCAGCCTGGAAGAAATCGCCTACGTACCCATGGAAGAAATGCTCAGCATTGAAGGTTTCGACGAAGAAATCGTCAACGAGCTGCGTGCCCGTGCGAAGGACCGCCTGCTGACCAAGGCCATCGCGACCGAAGAGAAGCTGGCGGATGCCCAGCCTGCCGAAGACCTGCTTTCCCTGGAAGGCATGGACAAGGACCTGGCTGTTGAACTCGCTGTACGTGGCGTTATTAACCGCGAAGACCTGGCCGAGCAGTCGATCGACGACCTGCTCGACATCGACGGCATGGACGAAGAGCGTGCCGGCAAGCTGATCATGGCCGCCCGAGCCCACTGGTTCGAGTAAGTATCGCGGCCTGAGGAGAGAAGTGCATGACGCAAGTCACGGTGAAAGAACTGGCCCAAGTGGTCGATACACCGGTGGAGCGCCTGCTGCTGCAGATGCGCGAGGCGGGATTGCCGCACACCAGCGCCGAGCAGGTTGTAACCGACAATGAGAAGCAGGCGCTGCTGGCTCATCTCAAGAGCAGCCACGGCGAGCGCGTAGAAGAACCGCGCAAGATTACCCTGCAGCGCAAGACCACCACCACGCTGAGGGTCGCCGGCAGCAAGACCATCAACGTCGAAGTACGTAAGAAGAAAACGTACGTCAAACGTAGCCCCGACGAGATTGAGGCAGAGCGTCAACGCGAGCTCGAAGAGCAGCGCGTGGCAGAGGAAGCTGCTCGCCTGAAGGCCGAAGAGGAAGCTCGTCTGCGCGCCGAAGAAGTTGCCCGTCGCGAAGCTGATGCGCGTGCGAAAGACGCCGTTGATCCTGCCAAGGCTGATGCCCCGGTTGCGGCTGCCGAGCCAGTTGCCACTCCGGCAACTGCCCCGGTAACCGCTCAGGTCGGTGCTGCTGCACCGGCTGCTGCTGCTGCCGCTGATCGCAAGAAGGAAGCGCCGCGTCCGGAGCGCGCTCGTGACGAGGATGATCGCCGCGACCGCAAGCACGCACAGCACCGTCCTTCGCTAAAGGAAAAGGAAAAGGTTCCGGCTCCCCGCGTTGCCCCGCGCAGTACCGAGGAGGAAAGCGATTCCTTCGGTCGTCGCGGCGGACGTGGCGGCAAATCCAAGCTGAAAAAGCGCAACCAACATGGGTTCCAGAGCCCAACAGGACCTATCGTGCGTGAAGTCAGCATTGGCGAGACCATTACAGTGGCCGAGCTGGCCGCTCAGATGGCCGTCAAGGGTGCCGAAGTCGTCAAGTTCATGTTCAAGATGGGCACTCCCGTGACCATCAACCAGGTGCTCGATCGCGAGACCGCTCAACTGATCGCCGAAGAACTCGGCCACAAGGTCAAGCTGGTCAATGAGAACGCCCTGGAAGATCAACTGGCTGCGTCCCTGAAGTTTGAAGGCGAGGTGCTGACGCGTGCGCCGGTCGTGACCGTCATGGGTCACGTCGACCACGGCAAGACTTCGCTGCTGGACTACATCCGCCGTACCAAGGTGGCCAGCGGTGAAGCCGGCGGCATCACCCAGCACATCGGTGCTTACCACGTCGAAACCGATCGTGGCATGGTGACCTTCCTCGACACCCCGGGCCACGCTGCGTTCACCGCTATGCGTGCTCGTGGCGCCAAGGCGACCGACATCGTCATCCTGGTGGTGGCTGCTGACGACGGCGTGATGCCGCAGACCATCGAAGCGGTGCAGCACGCAAAAGCGGCTGGCGTACCGATCGTGGTTGCGGTCAACAAGATGGACAAGCCCGAAGCCAACCCGGACAACATCAAGAACGGCCTGGCCGCGTTGGATGTGATCCCGGAAGAGTGGGGCGGCGATACCCAGTTCGTACCTGTGTCGGCCAAGGCTGGTACCGGTGTCGACGAACTGCTTGAAGCCGTACTGCTGCAGGCTGAAGTACTGGAACTCACTGCTACTCCGTCGGCCCCTGGTCGTGGCGTTGTGGTCGAGTCTCGTCTGGACAAGGGCCGTGGCCCGGTGGCTACCGTGCTGGTCCAGGACGGTACCCTGCGTCAGGGCGACATGGTTCTCTGCGGCGTCAACTATGGCCGCGTCCGCGCCATGCTCGACGAGAACGGCAAGCCTGTGAAAGAAGCTGGTCCGTCCATCCCGGTCGAGATCCTCGGCCTGGACGGTACGCCGGACGCCGGTGACGACCTGACCGTGGTCGCTGACGAGAAGAAGGCCCGCGAAGTTGCGCTGTTCCGTCAAGGCAAGTTCCGCGAAGTCAAGCTCGCGCGCCAGCAGTCCTCGAAGCTGGAGAACATCTTCGAGAACATGGGGCAGGACGAGAAGAAGACCCTCAACATCGTGCTCAAGTCCGATGTGCGTGGCTCTCTCGAAGCCCTTCAAGGCGCCCTGGCAGACATCGGCAACGAGGAAGTCCAGGTGCGTGTGGTCGGTGGCGGTGTCGGTGGTATCACCGAGAGCGACGCCAACCTGGCGCTGGCGTCCAACGCCGTGCTGTTCGGCTTCAACGTGCGTGCTGATGCCGGTGCGCGCAAGATCGTCGAGCAGGAAGGTCTGGACCTGCGCTACTACAACATCATCTACGACATCATCGAAGACGTTAAGAAAGCACTGTCCGGCATGCTGGGCAGCGAAGTCCGGGAGAACATCCTGGGTATCGCCGAGGTGCGCGACGTGTTCCGCTCGCCGAAGTTCGGCGCGGTTGCCGGCTGCATGGTTACCGAGGGGTTGGTACACCGCAACCGTCCGATCCGCGTACTGCGCGACGATGTAGTGATCTTCGAAGGCGAACTGGAATCCCTGCGCCGCTTCAAGGACGACGTGTCCGAGGTGCGTGCCGGCATGGAGTGCGGTATCGCTGTGAAGAGCTACAACGACGTCAAGGTCGGCGACAAGATCGAAGTCTTCGAGAAGGTCCAGGTGGCGCGCACGCTGTAAGTGTCGCGCTTGCCACAAGCCGGGAGCCAGGAGCTGGAAGCCATCGCTTTCTACTCCTGGCTTTTGGCTTTTTAAGTGTTCATGAGTGAAACGAAATGGCTAAAGACTACAGCCGTACCCAACGCATCGGTGATCAGATGCAGCGTGAACTGGCGCTGCTGATTCAGCGTGAGATCAAGGACCCGCGCCTGGGTCTGGTGACCATTACCGCGGTGGACGTAAGCCGTGACCTGTCCCACGCCAAGGTGTTCATCACCGTGATGGGCCAGGACGACAATGCCGAGAAGGTCGAGTTGAACCGCGACATCCTGCAGGATGCCGCCGGTTTCCTGCGCATGCAGCTGGGCAAGGCCATGAAGCTGCGCAGCGTACCGCAGCTGCACTTCCACTACGACGCCAGCATCCGTCGCGGTGCTGAGCTGTCGGCGCTGATCGAGCGCGCTGTGGCAGAAGACCGCAAGCACCCGGGCAACGACGAGGAGTAATGGCGTGGCCCAGGTAAAACGTATCCGCCGTAACATCAGCGGCGTGCTGATTCTCGACAAGCCGCGCGGCATGAGCTCCAACGCTGCGCTGCAGAAAGTGCGCTGGCTGTTCAATGCCGAGAAGGCTGGTCACACCGGCAGCCTCGACCCGCTCGCGACCGGCGTTCTGCCGTTGTGCTTCGGTGAGGCGACGAAGTTCTCCCAGTACCTGCTGGATGCTGACAAGGGTTACGAAACCCTGGCTCAGCTAGGGGTCACTACCTCCACCGGCGATGCCGAGGGTGAAGTGATCGAGCGTCGCGAGGTGACCGTCGGTCGCGAGGATATCGAAGCGCAATTGCCGCGTTTTCGAGGCGAAATCAAGCAGATACCACCGATGTACTCGGCTCTGAAGAAGGACGGTCAACCGTTGTACAAGTTGGCGCGTGCTGGCGAAGTAGTGGAGCGCGAGGCGCGTTCTGTTACTATTGCGCGCCTGGAATTGCTGGCGTGCGAAAACAGCCAGGCAAGACTGGCCGTAGCCTGCAGCAAGGGCACCTATATCCGTACCCTGGTCGAGGATCTCGGCCAGGCCCTGGGATGCGGCGCCCACGTAGCAGAACTGCGCCGGACCCAGGCAGGCCCCTTCGGGTTGGACCAGGCGATCAGTCTGGAGACACTGGAGAAGGCCCACGCCGAAGGCGGCAACGAGGCACTGGACCAGTTCCTCCTGCCGGTCGACAGCGGATTGGAACACTGGCCGCTGATCCAGCTGACAGAGCACAGCGCCTACTACTGGCTTCACGGCCAGCCGGTGCGGGCCCCGGAAGCGCCGAAGTTCGGCATGATGCGAGTGCAGGATCATACCGGTCGCTTCATCGGTATCGGTGAAGTGAGCGACGACGGGCGCGTAGCGCCGCGTCGACTGATTCGGTCGGAATGACCGATCCGAGGATGGCTGTTAATAGGCACGGTCAATCCTCTTTTTTGAACACGGGACACAGGTCCCGGCCTATTACTCTCAGAGGAAGCCCATCATGGCACTGAGCGTTACTGAAAAAGCCCAGATCGTTAACGAGTACAAGCAAGCTGAAGGCGATACCGGTTCTCCGGAAGTGCAGGTTGCCCTGCTGACCGCCAACATCAACAAGCTGCAGGATCACTTCAAGGCCAACGGCAAAGACCACCACTCCCGTCGTGGTCTGATCCGCATGGTTAACCAGCGCCGCAAGCTGCTGGACTACCTGAAGGGTAAGGACACCTCTCGTTACAGCGCCCTGATCGGTCGTCTGGGTCTGCGTCGCTAAGCGACACAGATGAGCTGGAAGCTGGAAAACCGGAAGCTGGACATCGTTCCAGCTTTCGGCTTTCCAGCTTCTGGTTTTTTAGGGGATTGAAACGGGTCCGACTCCCGACACTCCCACCATTTCCCCCAAGGCAACACAGAGAAGGAAAACACCGTGAACCCGGTAATCAAGAAGTTCCAGTTCGGTCAATCGACCGTTACCCTCGAGACTGGCCGTATCGCCCGTCAAGCCTCCGGTGCCGTTCTGGTCACCATGGACGAAGATGTCACCGTACTGGTGACTGTGGTTGGCGCCAAGCAAGCCGACCCGGGCAAGGGGTTCTTCCCGCTGTCCGTTCACTACCAAGAGAAAACCTACGCTGCCGGCCGTATCCCCGGTGGTTTCTTCAAGCGTGAAGGCCGTCCTTCCGAGAAGGAAACCCTGACCTCGCGCCTGATCGACCGTCCGATCCGTCCGCTGTTCCCGGAAGGTTTCCTGAACGAAGTGCAGGTCATCTGCACCGTGGTTTCCACCAACAAGAAGACCGATCCGGATATCGCCGCCATGATCGGTACCTCTGCCGCCCTGGCAATCTCCGGCATCCCGTTCAGCGGCCCGATCGGCGCCGCTCGCGTGGCCTACCACGAAGAGACCGGCTACCTGCTGAACCCGAACTACGAGCAGCTGAAAGCCTCTGCCCTGGACATGGTCGTTGCCGGTACCGAAGACGCCGTGCTGATGGTTGAGTCCGAAGCGCAAGAGCTGACCGAAGACCAGATGCTGGGCGCCGTTCTGTTCGCCCACCAGGAATTCCAGTCCGTGATCAATGCGGTCAAGGAGTTTGCTGCCGAAGCCGGCAAGCCGACCTGGAACTGGAGCGCTCCTGCCGAGAACACCGCTCTGCTCAGCGCCATCAAGGCCGAGTTTGGCGAAGCCATCTCCCAGGCTTACACCATCACCATCAAACAGGATCGCTACAACCGCCTGGACGAGCTGCGTGACCAGGTCATCGCCCGCTTCGTTGGCGAGGAAGACGGTCAGTTCCCGGCTGGTGAAGTGAAGGATGCCTTCGGCCTGCTGGAATACCGCACCGTTCGCGAGAACATCGTCAACGGCAAGCCGCGTATCGACGGCCGTGACACCCGCACCGTACGTCCGCTGAACATCGAAGTCGGCGTGCTGGACAAGACCCACGGTTCCGCCCTGTTCACCCGCGGTGAAACCCAGGCCCTGGTCGTTGCCACTCTTGGCACCGCCCGCGATGCCCAACTGCTGGACACCCTGGAAGGCGAGCGCAAGGACGCCTTCATGCTGCACTACAACTTCCCGCCCTTCTCGGTGGGTGAGTGCGGCCGTATGGGCAGCGCCGGTCGCCGTGAAATCGGCCACGGTCGTCTGGCCCGTCGTGGCGTTTCCGCCATGCTGCCGAAAGGCGACGAGTTCCCCTACACCATCCGCGTGGTTTCCGAGATCACCGAATCCAACGGTTCCAGCTCCATGGCTTCCGTCTGCGGCGCCTCCCTGGCCCTGATGGACGCCGGTGTGCCGATGAAGGCCCCGGTTGCCGGTATCGCCATGGGTCTGGTCAAGGAAGGCGACAAGTTTGCCGTGCTGACCGACATCCTCGGTGACGAAGACCACCTGGGCGACATGGACTTCAAGGTAGCCGGTACCGCCAAGGGCGTGACCGCGCTGCAGATGGACATCAAGATCAACGGCATTACCGAAGAGATCATGGAGATCGCCCTGGAGCAGGCTCTGGAAGCGCGCCTGAACATCCTCGGCCAGATGAACCAGATCATTGCCCAGTCCCGCAGCGAGCTGTCGGCCAACGCTCCGACCATGATCGCGATGAAGATCGACACCGACAAGATTCGTGACGTCATCGGCAAGGGCGGCGCCACCATCCGTTCGATCTGCGAAGAGACCAAGGCCTCCATCGACATCGAAGACGATGGCAGCGTGAAGATCTTCGGCGAGACCAAGGAAGCTGCCGAGGCTGCGCGTCAGCGCGTTCTGGGCATCACCGCTGAAGCCGAAATCGGCAAGGTGTACATCGGCAAGGTCGAGCGCATCGTCGACTTCGGTGCCTTCGTCAACATCCTGCCGGGCAAGGACGGTCTGGTGCACATCTCGCAGATCAGCGACAAGCGCATCGACAAGGTTACCGACGTGCTGCAGGAAGGCCAGGAAGTCAAAGTCCTGGTTCTCGACGTCGACAACCGCGGCCGCATCAAGCTGTCGATGAAGGACGTGGAAGCTGCCGAGGCTTCCGGCGTCTGACAATCGTCAGCCGATAAAAGAGAGGGCCCCTTGCGGGCCCTCTTTTTTTGCCAGGAGAATGGCGAACCGCCATCGTGCCTGGAACAGTCATGGACAAGACGCTCTGCCAGTACCACCCCGCCCAACCCGCCACCTGGCACTGTGTGCCCTGCCAGCGCCATTTTGGCGACTGCTGCATCCCACTCAATGCCGACGCCCCGGATGACAGCCCGGCGTGTCCGCTATGTCGCAGTCAGTTGACCTTCCTCGGCGCTGCCAATACTGCCCAGCCCTTCTGGGAACGTCTGCCTCAATTCTTTGGCTATGGCATGCAGGCGGGACCGCTGGCGTTCAGTGCGCTACTGGCCCTGGCCGGCCTGTTCATGCCGCGCTCGCTCATCCTCTGGGTTGCCCTGTTGAGTGTCGCCACCAAGTACTTCCACAGTGTTATCGAGGCCAGTAGCGAAGGCGAGCGCGAGGCGCCGAGCCTGATCAGTGCCTTCAGCGGCGAAGGCTTCTCGCTGTTCTTCAAGCAGATGCTGGTGTTTGCCATTGCCTTCGGTGCGCTCTGGCTGGCTGCGGACTTCAACAGCGAGACCCTGTTCTGGGTAGTGAACATCGCCATCGTCCTGCTGCTGCCGGCCAGCATCATCCGTTTGGCGTTGAGCAAGGAACTGGGAGCGGCGCTGAGTCCCGACCAGGTCGGCGAGGTGATCAAGGCGATGGGCTGGCGTTACCTTATTCTCTGCGCCTTCCTCTTCATCCTCTGGCAGTCCCCCGGCTATGTGGCTTGGCTGCTTTCCAGCGGTCTGCCCAAGGTGGTGCTGATGCCCATCGCCACGTTCCTGTTCGGTTACTTCGGTGTGGTGATGTGCAGCATGATGGGCTACGCCGTGTTCCAGTATCAGGGCGCCCTGGGTTTCGCAATTGCTGAAGAAGGCACCCAGCAGGGAGTGCCGGAGAACGAATGGCGCCGTCGCAAAGCGCTGGCCGAAGCCGAGATTCGCCTGAAGGAAGGACAGAGCGACGGCGCCCTGGAAACGCTCGCCAACGCGCTGCACCGCGATCCTGATGACCTGCGTCTGAACGAGCGCTACCACCAGTTGCTGTTTGGCTTGGGTGCCCAAGAGCGCTGCCTGCGCCACCTGGATCATTATCTGCCACTGGCCGCCCGGCAGAGTCCGGCCCTGGCCGCCACCGCGCTGCTCAATGCTCGCCAATTCAAGGCCGACTTCCTGCCGGCTGACGCCCTGATCTGCGAGCAGGTCGCCGCGGCGCTGCTGGATCGTCACAAGGTGCGCGAGGCCCTGAGCCTGCTGCGCAATCTCCATCAGCGCTTCCCTGATTACCCGCACATCCCTCGCGCCTACCTGCTCGCGGCCCGTGGCTTCGCTGAGGGCCTGGGGCAATTGGAGCCTGCGCAGAAGCTGCTGGCCTATGTTCGCGCGCGGTATCCCGCCTCGCCACTGCTCGACCAGATCAGTGCGCTAGAAATCACCATTGCGCGGTTGAGCAGCTCTGGCTGAGGATTCGGGCTTCATCGTGCAGTCTGCAAGGCGAGTGGGGGCGAACTTGCAGACTGCATGCAGATTGATTCTGATTGATGAGCTTAAGTTTCTGTTTTTAAGGGGTTTTTCTGTTCTTAGGAAGCTGGCACAGGCTTTGCGACATTCCTGGTGTCCCTGCAGCCGGGAGTTTGCTGCAGATGTTCCGAAGAAGAGAGGAGACCCACCTCATGAAACAGTCTTTCACCCAGTGGACCTTTGCCGCTGTCACTGCTGCCGCCCTGAGCCTGCCGTTCGCGGCCGGCGTCCATGCAGAAACCAGCGGTCACACGATGTTGGCAGCCAGCGAGACCATGCAGAAAGCCGAAGAGGCGGTCTCCGATACCTGGATCACCAGCAAGGTCAAATCCACCTTCCTGGCCGACAAGAACCTCAGCGGCATGGATATCAAGGTTGAAACCAATCAGGGCGTGGTCGCGCTGTCGGGGATGGTGAAGACCGATGCCGAGCGTGATCTGGCCATCGAAACGACCAAGAACATCAAAGGCGTCACTGCGGTTTCTGCCGACGGCCTGAAATCCGCCGAGTAATTCCGGGTAGACCGGGTAGGAAGACAAGGCCCCGCGGTTGCGGGGCCTTGTCGTTGGAGGCGATTAGCGCGCCAGGTGCTGCTGGTAGAGCGCCAACTGGCGGGTCTGCTCCGCTTCGGGGAAGGCTTTGCGCAGGTACTGGCCGAGCTCGCCCACACCGCGCAGGTCCTGGCGCTGACCCAGTTGCTTGGCCAGTTGCAGCGTCAGGCTTGGGAGCTGAGACGGCACTGGGCTTGCCTGGCAAAGCCGGCGCCAGGGCGCCAGGGCGCGGGTGCTGTCGCCGGCCTTGATCAGTCGCTGCAGCAGGTGCAGGAGCACGGCGGGGTGCTGCAGCAGGCGTTGTTGTGGGTCGGCGACATCGTCCGCCAGTTTCTGCAGCAGCGGCAGGGCGGCGGTCTGCTCCGGCAGGTTGAACAGCTGCTTCAGTACGGCAGTCAGCAGCGGCTTGTCCTGGCGGCTCTTGGCCAGCGGATAGAGGCGTTCCAGCAGTGGCAGCCGGCCGGGATAGCGTTGCAACAGGTCGAGCCCACGGGGGGCGGCCTGATCAAGGGCGAAGCGACTGATGAGTTGATCCAGAGCGGCGAGCTCCCGCTTGAAGGGGGCGTCCGGGTCCTCCTTGCTCAGGTAGACCTTGTCGACTTTGATGAAGCCCGCCAGGTGCAACAACCAGGTGGCGAGGAAGCCGAAGGCGAGGCCTCCGAGGTGGGCGTAGTAGTTCACGTGATCGTCGGCCGACAGCACGCCATACAGCTCCTTGCCGAGCCAGGCGGGCAGTATCCACAGGGCGGGCGCCTTGAAGTAACCGATCAAAGGGCCGAGCCAGTAGAAGAACCTGATCTTGCGCAGACCGTAGACGCCGATGGTCATGCCCATCAATCCTGAGACCGCCCCCGAGGCGCCGATACCTGCTACCCAGACAGGGTCCAGGGCCCACCAGAGCAGGTGCGAGGCGAGGCCGCTGGCCAGGTAGAGGCCGAGGTAGACCCAGCGTCCCAGAGCCGCTTCCAGCGCGAAGCCGCAGATGAACAGGAAGATCATATTGCCCAACAGGTGATCGAAGCTGCCATGCAGGAACATGGCGCCGAACAGCCCCTGCACGCTGAATTTGTTGGGGATGAAGCCGAAGCGCTGGGCGCTGATTCTGTCCCGTGCCGCCTCGGCCTTCTGCCGCGCCTGTTGCCAGTCAGTGTCAGCCTGGTAAGCCGGGGAGCGATGCAGCCAGTCCTCGAACTCGAGGTCGCGGAGGATGATGATCGCGAGGTCCTGGCGGCGCATGGCGTCGATGGCGCGGCGCTGGTCCGCGTCGAACTTCTCGCGTTCCACCAGGTGATCGACGAACAGGGCGCGCTCACGATTGAGCAAGCCGCCATCCAGATAGAGCTGCTGCGCCTCTTGTCCCCGCGCCTGGTCGCCGCCCTGGTAGACGATGTAGATCAGCGTATTGAGCAGGATCAGCAGCAGGGTGATGACCGGCGGTCGTCGCCAATCCAGGGGTTGATCGGCAGGGAGAATGATCATCGCACGCGCCTCAGTCGCGCTTGCTATCGATCTGGTTGAGGCGGCCGCCAACGAATCTCAGGTAGTAGTACATGCCGTTGCTGGGACCGTAGACCCACTCTTCCGTCTGCATTTCCTGGCGTCCGCTGCTGGTTTCCGTGTAGCCGATAAAGCTGCGCGAAGCGGGGTCGCCGCACTTGCGCTGGACCTCGACGCTACGGTCGCCGAGGCTGACCAGTTTGCTTTCGCAGCGGAAGGTGCTGGCATTGGCCTCTGAGACCAGGAGAAGGGTGGTTGCGAAGAGGCAAACGAGGGCTTTCATATGGCGGGCATCCTGTCCTGAGGTAATCAGCCGCAGAGCCTAGCATCCTGCCTGAGAGCCTGTCAGTTGCTCCGTTTGCTGCTGATATTGCGCAGGCGATTGCCCTCGAAACGGAGGAACTGGTACATGCCGTTGCGTGGCCCGTAGACCCATTCTTCCACTCGCACCTCGTTGCGCATGTTGTACTTGTCGACCACTTCCCGGAAGCCCAGGTCCGCGCGGCTGACTGGCTCGCCGCACTTTTCCAGTACTTCGCTGGTCGTGTCGTCGAGGCTGATGAGGTTGCTGTTGCAGCGCAGGGTGGAGGATGCCTGGGCGTTTCCCAGTACCAGCAGCAGGGGTAGGCAGAGCAGGAGGCGGAGTCTCACGGGGATGTCCGAGATGGTGGAGGTGATTAGAGCCTACACCCGGTGGCTTTGTGACGTCAGCGGCTGCGCCGTGTTTCGATGCGCACCAGGCGATTGCCCTCGAAGGTGAGGATGCTGAGCATGCCGTTTTTGGGCCCGTAGACCCACTCTTCCACGCTGAACTCGCGTCGGTCGTAGGAGCCCAGGGTGTAGCCGACGAGGTCGCGATGCACCGGCTCGCCGCACTTCTGCAGGACTTCGAAGGTGCGGTCGCCGATGCTGATCAGCTTGCTGCCGCAGCGCATGGTCTCGGCCACGGCCGGAATGGCCAGGGCGAGCGCCAGCAGGGCGAACGGCAGCGTACGCATGGGGTCTCCTATTCACTGTCCAGATGCAGGGGCGAGATCACCTCTCCTGCCTGGTTGGGCTCCACCAGGCTGACGTCCAGCAGGAAGATGCGGTCGTCTGCGAGGCCACCGCGATCCACCAGGTAATCCTTGATGCTGGCGGCGCGAGCCTGGCCCAACTGGCGTAGCAGCAAATCGCTCTGGGCCCAGGAAACCAGCACGGCTTCGCGCAGTTTGGCGGCGCGCTGGTCGCTGTCCAGGTCCTTCCACTCGGCCGGCGGCTGCTGCTTCAGGCGGGTGCGGTAGATACCTTCCAGCATAGGCGCCTTCTCGTCGTCCGGGACCTCGATCTGGCTGGCCTCGGCCGGAACCTTGTCGCCCCGGCGCTGGGCGATCTTGTAGTAGGTGCTCTGGAACTCCCGATTCAGGCGTTGCTCCGCCAGCAGAGGACCGTCGGCGGTCTTGGCGCTGGCGCCTTCCACCTCCAGGCGCAGGGTCGGACGTTTTTTCAACGCGTCAGCCAGGGTATCCAGCGACTTCTGTGCCTCGGCGTCCAGCTCGCTGCTGCCGGCCGGGAAGGGCACCTGGCCGAGGTCTTCGCTGCTGCCGCCGACCAGCCCGGCGACAAAGTTGAACGGCGCCTGCACGGCGCGCAGCACCAGGTTGCGCAGGGTCTGCCAGACGATGGGGGCGACGCTGAATTGCGGATCGTTGAGGTTACCGGCCACCGGAAGCGAGATGTCGATCTTGCCTTCGGTGTCCTTGAGCAGGGCCACGGCCAGGCGCACCGGCAGGTCGACTGCGTCGGGACTGGAGACCTGCTCCCCGAGCTGCAGCTGTTCCAGCACCAGATGGTTTTCGGCTTTCAACTGGCCCCTCTCGATCTGGTAGTGCAGGTCCAGATTCAACCTGCCCTTGCGGATGCGGTAGCCGGCGAACTTGCCGGAATAGGGCGTCAGGGTGGTCAGCTCGACACGCTTGAAGCTGGTGGCGATGTCCAGGCTGTCCAGCGGGTCGAAGGGGTTCAGGCTGCCCTTGATGGTCACGGGCGCATAGCGGTCTACCTTGCCGTTCACCGTTACCTTGGCGGGCTTGGGATTACGGTTGTCGAGGGTGCCGATTTCGCCATTGAGCTGCTGGATGGCGGTGGCGAAGTTCGGCGTCAGGCTGAAGTCGGCGAAGTTCGCCGAGCCGTCCTTGATGTCGATGCCACCGATACGAATACCCAGGGGCTTGCCGGCGGGTTCCGGTTTGGCAGGGGCGGTGGCTTGGACACCGGCTTCGGCGGGTTGCTTGATCACCAGGTCGCTGGCGTTGGTGGTCAGGTCTTCGTTGATGATGAAGCGCGCGTAGGGCTGGTTCAGGCTCACCTTGTCGATGTTCAGGCTGTCGCCATGCTGGTAGTTGAGGCCATCCACCAGCAGCTGCTGCCATCTGACGAAATCGCGTTCCTTGATTGTGTCCAGGGTATGCAGCTGGTTGACCAGCGCTCGGCCGGTGATGCCCAGGGCCAGAGGTTCGGTGCTCTTGAGGTCTACGTTGAGGTCGCTGTCGAGCATGCCGCTGCGCAGCTCCAGGCGCACGAAGGGACTGAGGTAGGCCTGTGCGACCCGCAAGTCGACGTCGCGGGTCTGCACCTGCAGCTTGGCAGTGGTCGGCTTGAGCTGGACCTGGCCAACCGCCTGCACCTTGCCCTGCTTGCCGAGTCCGGTGTCGAGGCTGAGGTTGAAGGGTGTTTCGCCGCGGCTGTCGAAGTCCTTGAGGTCGAGGTTCAACGGGCCGAGTTCCAGTTGTACCGGGTCCTTGGGTACCCGGTCGGCCAAGTGGACCTTGTAGCCGCGAAGCTGAGTCTCACGCAATTTCACCACCCAGGGCTTGCCGGGTTCGTCCGTGGACTCGGCCTGGTCAGGTGCGGGCTTTTCTTCGGCCTTGGGCGCGGGCTTGGCCTCGCTGGCGAAGAGCTTCTGCCAATCGAGCTGGCCGTCCGATTCCCGGGCAGCCCAGGTCTCCAGATTCTGGCTGTGGATCTTGCCGATCAGCACTTCCTGCTTGACCAGGTCCAGGGAGCTGTCGCTGACCTCCAGTACTTCCAGGTTGACCAGCGGGCGGTTGTCCGGTGCCTTGATGGCGAAGGGCGCGACCTTGATCCAGATCTTGTCCAGATTCAGCTGGGTGCCCTCGGTCAGGCTCAGCCTGTAGTCGGTGGACAGGCTCATGACGCCTTCCTGCAGGACCAGGGGCACGGCGTCGCGAACATAGGGCCAGAAGGCCTTCATCTTCCCGTCAGTGATCTTCAGCTGGCCGCTGGAGGTGAATGGCACCAGGCTGACCTGGCCTTGCCAGTCGACACGACCGCCGTAGGGACCGGTGGCCACCAGCGACATCTCGGCATTGTCGTCGGGCAGGGTACTGAGGTTGTGCAGCTCAAGGTTGAGGGAGTCGTAGACGAATTCGATCGGCTCGCTCGGGCGCTGGTCTTCGAAGTGCAGGCCGCCTTCGCTCAGCTCGATGCGGTCGATACGCAGCGGAAAGGGATCGCCCGCGGGTTCCTCTGGCTTGGGTTCGCTGGGCGGCAGCTTGAACAGCTGGGCCAGGTTGAGCGTCCCATCCTTGGCAAACAGCACCTCGGTTTTGGACTTGTCCAGCTCCACATCCGCCAGGTGCAGGGCGTTGGACCAGAGGCTGTCCAGCTGCAGGTTGGCGTAGAGGCGCTCGAAGCCGAGATGCTCGGTCTTGTCGTCGCCGATGTGCAGGCCCCAGAGCGTCAGCTCCAGGCTGAAGGGGTTGAGCTGGATGCGCTCCAGCCGCGCGGGGACGGTGGCGTACTGGGCCAGTTGCTGGTTGGCCACCCGCAGGGCGATCCCCGGGATGATCAGAAAACCAAGCAGACTGTAGAGGGCTACGACGATCAGCAGGGCGCAGGCGGCCCGTTTCAATCCTTTGTACATGAGGCGTCAACTATCCCGGCAAAGAGTGCGTTGGATTATGGCACGGCCTCAGGGTTCCGCCTGACGGTTGGCTCTCGTTGTCGCATGGCCTTCAGAGTTGAAGAACCAGGGTCTTGAGCGGTGGGCGCCCATCGCTTGAGGGGAAGTCGGAAGCGGGCGCCAACTGCTGGCAATCGCGTACGGGTCGACCCAGTTTGCTGGCACAGCGCAGCACTTGCTCGCGCCAGTCCTCCATGGCCACCCTGGCCAGGTTGTTGCTGCACACCAGCACGCCATTCTCGGCGGTCGCCAGCAGGGCAGGCTTGAGCAGGCTCTGGTAGTCGCGTAGCAGGTCCACGGTACCGAAGGCGCTCTTGGCCCAGGCCGGCGGATCGAGGAACACCAGGTCGAACTGGCGCTGTTCTAGGCGTATGTAGCTGGGCAGGCGCTGGCCGTGGCGGCGGGCGATGGGCTGCCCGGCCAACTGGCGGATGGCGGGGAAGTAATCGGACTGGATGAAGTGCATGGGCGCCAGCTCTGGGTTCAGCGCACCATTCTCGCGGCCGACGGCCAGGTTGCCCTCGGCAAAGTCCAGGTTCCAGACCTCGCTGGCGCCACCAGCGGCCGCACACAGGCCGACGCCACAGGTGTAGGCGAAGAGGTTGAGTACTGATTTTCCGGCGCTGTTGTCCTTGACCCAGCCTCGGGCGTTGCGCAGGTCGAGGAACAGCAGCGGGTCCTGGCCGGGATGGCGGCCGCGTACCCGGTAGTTCAGGCCCCATTCGCGACCCACCAGGTCTTCCAGGGCTGCGGCGTCAGGCTGATACACAGGGTCCCGGCGGTCGACGCGCGAATTACCTTGGGAGCGGTCGTTGTAGACCAGCATCAGTTTCTCGCCGAGGAACGCGTCCACCGTGGCGGCCAGTGCCAACAGCGGCTCACGTTCCAGTGGCTGGTGGAAGCTCTGCACCATCAGCTGCGGGCCGTAGCGGTCGACGGTCAGGCCGGGGGCGCCTTCCTGGCTGCCATGGAACAGCCGGTAGCAATCGGTGCCTTGGGCATGGAGTTCGGCCAGCAGCGGCCGACGGGCGTCGAGGGCGGCGCGCAGCGCCTGGGAGAGAGCAGAGGACATGCGCGGCGTCTCGCAAAAAGGGGCGCGCAGTTTAACAAAGCGAGTCTGCCGTGGCGCGGTGCCGGTCGAAGCGGATCGTCGCCCGGTCCACCGCTCAGCGGGGCGGCAGCCCCATGCGGCGGCGCGCGCGATGGACGGCACCATTGCGCATGGCCCAGCGCAGCAGCGGTGCCACCTGCCAGACCAGATCGCGTACCACGCGCCGCTGCCAAGGGCGCTGGTGCAGGCCGAGCATGGCGCTGGCCCAGTCCGGCAGCAGGTCGATTCCCGCCTGCATCATCAGGACGCCGAACGGCTTGGCCATGGCGCTGGGTGCCGGGGCACCGAGAAGGAGGCGCACGACCTCCAGGCTGCGCTCGTCGCAGAGTAACTGTGGACGCGTGGCGTCCAGGTAGTCCGCTACTTCCTGGCGGGACTTCGGTACGTCTTCGGCGCCCAGGCGCTCGGCGACGAGGGCGATTTCGGCGTAGTAGCGGTCCTGGTCTTCGCCGGAGAGGTGTGGGTTGAGGTAGCGCAGATGAGCCTTGAGAAAGCTGCTGACCTCGGCCACGTGGACCCAGGTCAGCAGGGCCGGGTCGCTGGCGGCGTAGGGCCGGCCGTCAGGGGTGGTGCCGACCACCTGCAAGTGGATGGTGCGCACCTTGTCAATCAGCCAGTCGGCATCCTTGACCGTGCCAAAGGTGGTGCCGGAGATGAATTGGCCGGTGCGGCGCAGGCGACCGAGCATGTCCTCGCGAAAATTGGAGTGGTCCCAGACACCGGAGAGCGCCAAGGGATGCAGCATCTGCAGGAGCAGCGCGCTGATGCCGCCGATCATCATCGAGGTGAAGTCGCCATGGACTTTCCAGGTCACCGAGTCCGGGCCGAACAGGCCGGGGTCGCCCTTGGGGTTCTCGAAGTCGAGCTGGCCGAGGGCGAGGCCGGTGAGGCCGATGATCTGGCTTTCGATGCGGCGGCGAATGAATTCCATGGGCGAAGCGTTTCCAAGCGAAAGGCGCCAGCCCCCTGAGGGAGCTGGCGCCATGGCGGGTCTTACTGGTTGAGGCGCTTGTCGATCAGGCTCTGCACCACCGACGGGTCGGCCAGGGTGGAGGTGTCGCCGAGATTGTCCAGCTCGTTGCAGGCGATCTTGCGCAGGATGCGGCGCATGATCTTGCCCGAGCGGGTCTTCGGCAAGCCCGGCGCCCACTGGATCAGCTCGGGCTTGGCGAAGCTGCCGATCTCCTTGCTGACCAGGGCCAGCAGTTCTTTCTTCAGCTCCTCGGAGGGTTCCAGTCCCTTCATCGGCGTGACAAAGGCGTAGATGCCCTGGCCTTTGAGGTCATGCGGGTAACCCACCACGGCGGCCTCGGCGACGGCGTCGTGCAGTACCAGCGCGCTCTCCACCTCGGCCGTGCCGATGCGGTGGCCGGAGACGTTGATCACGTCATCCACGCGGCCGGTGATCCAGTAGTAACCGTCTTCGTCACGTCGGGCGCCGTCGCCGGTGAAGTAATAGCCGGGGTAGGCGGAGAAGTAGGTATCGATCATCCGCTTATGGTCGCCATAGACGCTGCGAATCTGGCTCGGCCAACTGGCCTTGATCGCCAGGACGCCGCTTCCTGGGCCGTCTATCTCCTTGCCTTTTTCGTCCAGCAGCGCCGGTTGCACACCGAAGAACGGGCGGGTGGCCGAACCGGGCTTCAGCATCGTGGCGCCGGGCAGCGGGGTGATGAGGATGCTGCCGGTCTCGGTCTGCCACCAGGTGTCGACGATGGGGCAGCGTTTGTCGCCAACCACGTTGTAGTACCACTCCCAGGCTTCCGGGTTGATCGGCTCGCCGACACTGCCGAGCAGGCGCAGGCTGGTGCGAGCGGTCTTCCTCACCGGATCTTCGCCTTCTCGCATTAGTGCGCGGATGGCGGTGGGGGCGGTGTAGAAGATGTTCACCTGGTGCTTGTCGATCACCTGCCAGAAGCGAGAGGCATCCGGGTAGTTGGGTACGCCTTCGAACATCAGGGTGGTGGCGGCGTTGGCCAGGGGGCCGTAGACGATGTAGCTGTGGCCAGTGACCCAGCCCACGTCCGCGGTGCACCAGTAGATGTCGCCATCGTGATAGTCGAACACGTACTTGTGGGTCATCGCCGCACCCAGCAGGTAGCCGCCGGTGGTGTGCAGCACGCCCTTGGGTTTGCCGGTGGAGCCGGACGTGTAGAGGATGAACAGCGGGTCTTCGGCGTCCATCCATTCCGGCGGGCAGTCTTCGCTGGCCCCGTGCAGGGCCTCGTGATACCAGAGGTCGCGTCCTTCGGCCCAGTCGATCGTGCCCTGGGTTCGCTGGACCACCAACACCGAGGACACCTTCGGGCAATCCTTCAGGGCCTTGTCGACATTCTGCTTCAGCGGGACGTACTTGCCACCGCGTACGCCTTCATCGGCGGTGATCACGGTGCGGCAGTCGGCGTCGAGGATGCGGTCGCGCAGGGCGTCAGGGGAGAAGCCGCCGAACACCACCGAATGCACCGCGCCGATACGTGCGCAGGCGAGCATGGCGTAGGCCGCTTCAGGAATCATCGGCATGTAGATACAGACCCGGTCGCCCTTCTTCACGCCACGGCTCTTCAGGACGTTGGCCAGGCGCGCGACATGGCTGTGCAGCTTGCGATAGGTGATGTGCGCGGATTCGCTGGGGTTGTCGCCTTCCCAGATGATGGCGACCTGCTCGCCGCGCTGTTCCAGGTGGCGATCGATGCAGTTGTAGGCGACGTTCAACTTGCCGCCTTTGAACCACTCGGCTTCGCCCTTCTTCAGGTCGCTGTGATGCAGTTGCTCCCAGGGCTTGAACCAGGTGAGAAAGCTGGTGGCCTGCTCGCCCCAGAACAACTCGGGCTGCTCGATGGACTGCTGGTAGAGGCGCAGGTAGGCATCGTTGTCGATAAGGGCGTGCTTGCGCACGGCGTCTGGCACGGGGTGAAGGCTGATCTCGTACATGGCGGGGTCCTTGTTGTTGTGTAGCCGAGATGGCGACAAGGGTGCATCCAAGCCGTCACCGGGTTCAAGGGTTGTCCACTGAGTTTTGAACCCAAGGTCCGCTGGATCGTTCAGCGCTGCGGATACTCGAGCTGGGTGGCTCCCCTGGCGGCCTTGCTGGCGGCGAAGGCGGTGAGAACAGGGGCGTCGCTGTGTTGCAGGGCGGAAAAGACCCGGTTCGGTAGTGCGATAACCTGTGCCCGACGTTTGCTCCGGAGATGGGGCTAACGCCTTGGGCCTACCGACAGCGGTTCTGTCGGTAGGCCCAAGGGTTGGGGCCTACCTGCGGTTCAGTCAGGGAATGAATTCGCCCCCACAGTCCCCTGGATGCGCCCGTGGGGTGACGATCAGCCGCGATGGCGCGCGCGGAAGAAGTCGATCAGACCCTGGGTAGAGCCGTCTTCGGCTTGGGCTTCGTCCTGGCCCGTGAGGCGCGAATAGACGGCCTTGCCGAGTTCCTTGCCCAGCTCCACACCCCATTGGTCGAAAGCGTTGACGCCCCAGAGCACGCTCTGCACGTAGACCTTGTGCTCGTACATGGCGATCAGTGCACCCAGGCGGCGCGGGCTGATGCGCTCCACCACCAGGGTGTTGCTCGGGCGGTTGCCGGGCACCACCTTGTGCGGCGCCAGGCGCTGCACTTCGTCCTCCGGCAGGCCCTTGGCGCGCAGTTCGGCTTCGGCCTCGTCGCGAGACTTGCCGAGCATCAGGGCCTGGCTCTGAGACAGGCAGTTGGCGAACAGCCACTGATGGTGGTCAGCCACCGGGTTGTAGCTGGACACGGGGACGATGAAGTCCGCCGGGATCAGTTGGGTGCCCTGGTGCAGCAACTGGTGATAGGCGTGCTGGCCGTTGCAGCCGACTCCGCCCCAGATCACCGGACCAGTGCCGGCGGTCACCGGAGTACCGTCCTGGCGCACGCTCTTGCCGTTGGATTCCATGTCTAGTTGTTGCAGGTGATCGGTGAAGTTACGCAGGTAATAGTCGTACGGCAGGATCGCGTGGCTGTGCGCGCCCCAGAAGTCGCCGTACCAGACACCGAGCAAGCCGAGGATGACCGGGATGTTGCGGTCGAAGGGCGTGCTCTGGAAGTGCTGGTCCATGCTGTAGGCGCCGGACAGCAGCTCCTTGAAGTTGGAGATGCCAATGGACATGGCAATCGGCAGGCCGATCGCGGACCAGAGCGAGTAGCGACCGCCGACCCAATCCCACATGGGGAAGATGTTCTCTTCGCGAATACCAAAGGCGATAGCCGCTTCCTTGTTACTGGATACGGCGATGAAGTGCCGGTACAGCTCTTCCTCGCTGCCGCCCTGGGCCAGGTACCAGGCGCGGGCGGCCTGGGCGTTCTTCAGGGTTTCCAGGGTGCCGAAAGACTTGCTGGAAACAATGAAGAGGGTGGTTTCGGCGTTCAGGCGGCAGGCCAGTTCGCGGAACTCGCTGCCATCGATGTTGGCCAGGTAGTGGCAACGCACGCCCTTCTGGGCGAAGGGCAGCAGCGCTTCGGAAACCAGTTGCGGGCCGAGGAAGGAACCGCCGATACCGATGTTCACCACGTCGGTGATGGGCCTCTCGGTGTAGCCGCGCCACAGGCCGTTATGCACGTAGCCCACCAGTTCGGTCATCTGGTGCAGGACGCGGTGCACTTCGGGCATCACGTCGATGCCGTCGACCCGCACCTTGTCGCCGATAGGGCGGCGCAGGGCTGTGTGCAGCACCGGGCGGCGCTCGGAGGCATTGATCACGTCGCCGCGGAACATGGCCTTGATGGCATCGCCGAGCCGGGCTTCGTCCGCCAGCTTGACCAGCAGGTCCAGGGTGTCGGCACGGATCAGGTTCTTCGAAAAGTCCAGCAGCAGGCCACAGGCGCTGTGGCTGAATTGCTTGAAGCGCTCGGGGTCTTCGGCGAAGGCCTGGCGCAGGCTGAAGCCGGCAAGTTCCTGGCGATGCTGGTGGAGCGCAGCCCAGCTGGGCAATTGGGTGACATCGAGCGGCGTCAGGTGGTGGTCCATGGCGTACCTGTGTGCGACGTATGAAAAAGCCCGGAAAGGTCCGGGCTTCGGGTCATGCAGCTGTCCGGTCTCAGGCGACCTGTACCGGAATCGCGTTGCTGGTGTGGCTGAGTTCGTTGCCCGGAGCCATGTACAGCATACGCGGTTTGAAATTGGCCAGTTCGGCCTCGCTGTAGTGGGCGTAGGCACAGATGATCACGCGATCACCTACTTTGGCCTTGTGCGCCGCGGCACCGTTCACCGAGATCATCCGGGAACCGTTTTCAGCGCGAATGGCGTAGGTGGTGAAACGCTCACCGTTGTCGACGTTGTAGATCTGGATCTGCTCGTATTCGCGGATACCGGAGAGGTCGAGCCATTCACCATCGATGGCGCAGGAACCTTCGTAATCGAGCACGGCGTGGGTGACTTCGGCGCGGTGCAGTTTGGCCTTGAGCATGATGGCGTGCATGGCATTTTCTCGTCGTGGCGCGGGCGGCGGCTGAGTTTGCCCGAACCCCGGAGGGGGTTCAAGGCTGCGGCGGGAGTTGGTCAGGCTTGCGCTTCGAGGGTGAAGGCAAGGTTGTCGATCAGGCGGGTGTTACCCATGTAGGCGGCACCGAGGATCACCAGTTGCTGGTCCTGGCTGCCTGCGGGGCGCAGGTTCAGAGCCTCGCGGACTTCCAGGTAATCAGGGCGGAAGCCAGCCTTGGCCAGTTCGGCCTGGCCTTCCTGTTCCAGCGCGGCGAAGTCGCGGCGGCCCGCGCGAATGGCCGAGGCCAATTGCTGCAGGGTGCGGTACAGGGCAGGTGCGGCGGCGCGCTGGGCGTCGTCCAGGTAACCGTTGCGCGATGACAATGCGAGGCCATCGTCAGCGCGAACCGTGGGCTCGCCGATGATCTGGATCGGCATATTCAAGTCTCGCGCCAGCTTGCGGATCACCGCCAGCTGCTGGAAGTCTTTCTCGCCGAATACTGCGAGGTCGGGCTGGACCATGTTGAACAGCTTGCTGACCACAGTGGCAACGCCTTCGAAATGGCCAGGGCGGCTACCGCCACAAAGACCCTCGGATACCAACGGGACGTTGACGCGGGTCTGGCCTTCCATGCCGTCCGGGTAAATTTCTTCCACGTCCGGGTGGAACAGTAACTGGCAGCCCGCGGCGACCAGTTGCTCCTGGTCGGCCACCAGGGTGCGTGGATATTTGGCCAGGTCTTCGCTGGGCCCGAACTGCAGCGGGTTGACGAAGATGCTGGCGACCACGAAATCGGCGCGTTGGCTGGCTTTTTCCACCAGGGCGATGTGCCCGGCATGGAGGTTGCCCATGGTCGGCACGAAACCGATGCGCTTGCCTTCGCTACGCGCACGGGCGACGGCGGCACGCAGTTCGCGGACGGTTTTAACGGTGATCATGCGGAGAATCCGTGTTCGGCGGCAGGGAAGGTAACGTCCTTGACGGCTTGTACGTAGGCAGCCAGCGCAGCCTGGATGCTGGCCTGGCCTTCCATGAAGTTCTTCACGAACTTGGGCGCGCGGCCGGTGAGGGAGAGTCCCAGCATGTCGTGCAGGACCAGCACCTGGCCATCGGTGGCGCTGCCGGCGCCGATGCCGATCACCGGGATTTTCACCGACTGGGTGATTTCGGCGGCCAGCTCACTGGGGACGCACTCCAGCAGCAGCATGGCGGCGCCGGCCTGCTCGAGGGCCATGGCGTCGGCGCGCAGCTGGCGCGCCTGGGCTTCCTGTCGGCCCTGGACCTTATAGCCGCCGAGGATGTTCACGGCTTGCGGAGTCAGGCCCAGATGGGCGCAGACCGGGACGCCGCGCTCGGCGAGCAGGCGGATGGGCTCGGCCAGCCAGGCGGCACCTTCCAGCTTGACCATGTGCGCACCGGCCTGCATCAGGGCGGCGCAATTGACGAAGGTCTGTTCGAGGTTGGCATATGCCATGAACGGCAGGTCGCTGATGATCAGCGCGCCCTGGTTGCCGCGCTTCACGGCAGCGGTGTGGTAGACCATGTCGGTCACACTGACCGGCAGGGTGCTGTCATGGCCTTGCAGGACCATGCCAAGGGAGTCGCCCACCAGCAGCACATCCACGCCGGCCTGGCAGGCAGCCTGGGCAAAGGTGGCGTCGTAGGCTGTCAGCATGGCGATCTTCTCGCCTTTCAGCTTGAGCTCTTGCAGGGTGGTCAGGGTCACATCAGGCATGAAAACGTCCTCATCGGCGCCGTTTTGCACCGGCACGGGGCAACGGGACGCTTATAGTCCCGATGGGGGGGCATGAAGTCAATTGCAGGTGTTACCGACCTGTTACGGCGTTACCGCCAAGTCGGAAAGGCGCTCGAGGCCTTCGAAGGCACAGGCGTCCAGCAGGGCCTGCAGCGGGCGCCCATCGGGCAATTGCAGGTCGCCGGCGATCTCTGCCAGGGGATAGAGCACAAAGGCGCGGGCGTGCATGTGGTAATGCGGAACCTGCAGCCTGGGCTCATCGATCCGGCGTTGGCCGAACAACAGGATATCCAGGTCCAGGGTCCGCGGACCCCAGCGCTCATCCTTGCGCACACGGCCCTGGGCGAGCTCGATGCGCTGCAGGGCGTCCAGCAGGTCCAGGGGCGTCAGGTCGGTATCCAGGGCGGCCACGGCGTTGACGTAGCGGGGTTGGTCCGGCGGGCCGAGAGGGTCGCTGGCGTAGAGCGAGGATACCGATGCGAGGCGGGTCCGGGGCAGTTCGCCCATTGCCGCGAGCGCTCCGCGTAGCTGGGTAACAGGCTCGGCAAGGTTACTCCCGAGACCAATGTACACGCGTTCCATGATCAATCGCCCGAGGTGCCGGGAGCGCCGTCGCTGCGTGGGCCGCGCCGGCGGCGACTGCCGCCACGCCTGCGGCGCTGTCCGGAGGGCTGGTCGTCCTTCGTGCTGAGCTCGCGAATCATGTTACGGCGCTGGCTGTCGCTGGCGTCCTGGTAATCGGTCCACCAGTCACCGAGGCCATCGGTTTCTTCGCCGGCACTTTCGCGCAGCAGGAGGAAGTCGTAGCCGGCGCGGAAGCGCGGGTTCTCCAGCAGCAGGTCGGCGCGTTTGCCGTTGCGGCGTGGCAGGCGTTCCTGCATGTCCCAGATTTCGCGGATCGGAATGCTGAAGCGCTTGGGAATGGCGGTGCGCTGGACCTGTTCCATGATCAGGCCGTGTGCCGCTTCCTGCATGGCCGGGATCGGCGGCATGCCGCGCTCCTGCAGTTGCGCCGCGCGGGCAGGCATGGCCGGCCAGAGCAGGGCGGCAAACAGGAAGGCGGGGGTAACCGGCTTGCCTTGGCGAATGCGTTCGTCGGTGTTGATCAGCGCCTGTCGGATCAGGCGACCGGTGTATTCCGGGTCGCGTTCCAAGGCTTCGGCGCTGGCCGGGAACAGCGGGGCGAAGAGGTCGTACTCCACCAGCAATTCGAAGGTGCGTTCGGCCTTGCCGCTGAGGAACAATTTGAGCACTTCGTCGAACAGGCGTGCCGAGGGAATCTCTCGCAGCATGGGGGCAAGGCTGCGAATGGGCGCCGCGCTGTGCTTCTCGATCTCGAAGTCGAGCTTGGCGGCGAAACGCGCGGCCCGCAGCATCCGAACCGGGTCTTCCTGGTAACGCTGCTCGGGTATGCCGATCAGGCGCACCAGGCGGTTGCGAATGTCGTGCACGCCATGGGCGTAGTCGAGGATGCGCTCGGAGGTCGGGTCGTAGTACAGCGCGTTGATGGTGAAGTCACGGCGCTGGGCGTCATCTTCCAGGCTGCCATAGACGTTGTCGCGCAGGATTCGGCCGCTTTCGTTGCGGGCGGCCTGGTTGCTGTCTTCTTCTTCCTCGCCTTGCGGATGATTGGCGCGGAAGGTGGCGACTTCGATGATCTCCCGACCGAACTGCACGTGGGCCAGCTTGAAGCGGCGGCCGATCACCCGGGCGTTACGGAATTCGGCGCGGACTTGTTCCGGGGTGGCATTGGTGGCCACATCGAAGTCCTTTGGACGCAGGTTCAGCAGCAGGTCGCGTACGCAGCCACCGACCAGATAGGCCTGGTAGCCGGCTTTCTGCAGGCGCTCGACGACTATGACGGCATTGCGGCTGATGTCTGCACGGCGCAGCGAATGCTGATTATTGCCCAGTACTTCGGGTGTGCTGCGCGGATGTTGGGCACGGCGAAGGGGAGAGCGGAAAGACTGGAACAGCTTCTTCAGCATGGGATGCACTGTTTTGCGGAATGGACGGCCAGAAAAGGATATGGGCGCACGATGGCCGCGAATTCTAGCACTGGGAGGGGGGATGTAGAAGAAAAGGTCTGAAAGGAGTCAAAGCTACTGGGGGAGCCGAAGCTCCCCCCCAAATTGGTGCGTGCTTTGTTTTTATTGTATCGGGCTTGGTGTTTTTGTTGTTCGACCCGCTCCAGCAGGCTTTCTGCCTCTGGAAATGCCCTCCAAACGAGGGTTAATAGCAAACGGATTGCTTTGGACGCTGATGGTGCCGTGATCATTCCATGACCCAACCAGTACGGGTGCTGTCTGATGACAGTTTTATTGTTCTCGGTCTGGCTGTGGGGCAAGCCCCAAAGGCAACTCCTCTCCAAAAGAATCAGTTAGCTGCGCCTCCGTTGTTTTGTTTTTGTTGTGCTGGAGTCGATACGTCTTGTTTTTATTGTGGGGTTCAGCATTTGTTATTGTTGTTGTGCCGCAGATAAAGCAGATGCCGTGCCAACTTTTACGATTCCTTGTAAATCAAGGGTTTGCGAGGGTGTTGGGCTGAATGAAGGGTAAAAAAAAGCCGGGTTTTCGTTACCTTTAAACCCGGCTTTGTTACGTGATGTTAGGCGGGGTAACAGCTTGGGGAACTGAATGTGTTCCCGGCTTGTCGCCCTCGCCGGGCGCTCAAGGCCCGGCAGCGGCGCCCGATTTACGGCGGGGAATGCCCAGGCGCTGACGGCGCTCCCACAGGCATTTGCGGCTGATACCCAGCTTGCGGGCCAGCTCGGTCTCGGTCATGTGGTCCTGGTGCTCCAGTACGAAGTGCTGGAAGTAGTCTTCCAGGGACAGGTCCTCGGTGGGCTCATGAGCTGTGTTGTTGGCCGGGCTCGGGGCGATGGCATCGTTGAAGTCATCGTCGTCCAGGTCGTCCAGCTCGATGTCGATGCCCAGCAGGTCCGCCGAGATATCCGGGCTCTCGCAGAGGATCACCGCGCGCTCGATGGCGTTCTCCAGTTCACGCACGTTACCTGGCCAGTTGTAGTGGCGGATTGCCTGTTCGGCGTCAGCAGCGAAGCGCAGGCTGTCGCGTCCCATTTGTGCACACTGGCGCGCCAGGAAGGAGCGGGCAATTTCCAGCACGTCGCTACCGCGCTCGCGCAGTGCGGGAAGCTTCAGGGAGATGACGTGAAGGCGGTAATAGAGGTCTTCGCGGAACTGGCCGGTCTTGGCCAGGGTCTTGAGGTCGCGGTGGGTCGCTGCGATCAGGCGCACATCGACCTTCTGCGACTGCACGGAACCCACACGGCGAATCTCGCCTTCCTGCAGGACGCGCAGCAGGCGCGCCTGAGCTTCCAGGGGCAGTTCGCCAATCTCGTCGAGGAACAGGGTGCCGCCATCAGCCGCTTCCACCAGGCCGGCGCGGCCAGCGGTAGCGCCGGTGAAGGCGCCTTTCTCGTGGCCGAAAAGTTCGGACTCGATCAGGGTTTCCGGGATCGCCGCGCAGTTCACCGAAATCAGCGGCGCCTTGGCGCGGCGGGACAGATTGTGCAGGGCTCGCGCCACCAATTCCTTGCCAGTGCCGGACTCACCCTGGATCAGTACGGTGGAGTCGGTCGGGGAGACTTTGCGGATCTTGCTGTAGAGCTCGAGCATCGGCGGGCAGGAGCCGATGATGCCGATATCGCCGTCGGCGTTGGCGGCTGCTGCCTTGTCACCGCCACGACCGGCACTGGGGCGATCGTTCGGCGCCGACTTGGCGTCCTGGCGCTCCTTGAGAATGCGCGAAACCGCCTGGAGCATTTCGTCATGGTCGAAGGGTTTGGCGATGTAGTCCACCGCGCCCATCTTCATCGAGTCCACCGCCGAGCGCAGGCTGGCGTAGCTGGTCATGATCAGCACCGGGGTGCCCTGGGCCAGCTTGATCAGTTCGGTACCGGGAGCGCCGGGCAGGCGAAGGTCGCTGATGATCAGGTCGAAACCGGGAATGCTGTAACGCTCCTGGGCTTCCTGTACGGAGCCCGCTTCGCTGACCTGGTACTGGTTGCGCTCCAGTAGGCGGCGCAAGGCCGAGCGAATGATGGTTTCGTCTTCGACGATCAGAATGTGTGGCATTAATTCGGCTCTCTAGACGGTCTCAGCTCACGGCGGATGTTGCTTCGACAAAACGAGGCAGCGTCACCCTGATTCGGGTGCCGCGCTGGTGCTCGGAGTCGGCCGGGCTTTCGATGGTTATCTGTCCATAATGCTCTTCCACGATCGAATAGACCAGTGCAAGGCCAAGGCCGGTCCCTTTCCCTGGGTCCTTGGTGGTGAAGAAGGGTTCGAACAGGCGATCGATGATCGCCTTCGGAATGCCGCTGCCTTCGTCTTCGACGACGAGGTCGACGGTGTGCTCCGAAGCTTCGCTGCGCACGCGGATGGCGCTGCCCACGGGGGAGGCATCGCGGGCGTTGGACAACAGGTTGATCAGCACCTGGGCGAGGCGCTGGGGGTCGCCTTCGACAATGTGCTGCGGATCGCAGAGGTTGAAGAAGTTCACCTCGATGCTGCGCTTGTTCAGTGAGAGCAGGCCGATGGCGTCCTGCGTGACCTCGGCCAGGCACACCGGTTCGCTGGCCTGCTGACGGCCGCCAGCGTGGGCGAAGCTCATCAGTGACTGGACGATGCGAGTGACGCGCTTGGTCTGTTCGAGAATCTGGCTGCTGAGTTCCTTGATCTCGCTATCGCCCTCGCGCTCTTCGCGCAGGTTCTGCGCCAGGCAGGCAATGCCGGTGATGGGGTTGCCGATTTCGTGGGCGACGCCGGCGGCCAGGCGGCCGATGGACGCCAGGCGTTCGGAGTGGACCAGCTTGTCTTCCAGTAGTTGGGTGTCGGTCACATCCTCCACCAGCAATACCAGGCCGCTGCTGCCCGGGGCCAGGGGCTCTTCGATCGCCGCCTTGTGCAGGTTGAGTGCACGGGCCTGGCCGTCCAGGGTCAGGCGCTGCTTGTGCAAGTGTTCGTCAGGGAGGTTGATGAAGCCTTCCAGCAGGCCCTTCCAGGGATCGGAGATGGTCGACAGGCGCGAGCCGACGACACGCTGGGCCGGAATCTCGGTCAGCTCTTCCATGGCACGGTTCCACATGAGGATTTCCTGGTCCTTGGCCAGGGAGCAGACCCCCATGGGCAGCTCCTGCAAGGTCTGGCGATGGTAACGACGCAGGGCGTCCAGTTCCGCGGCGAGGCCGGTCAGGCGCGAGTGATAGTCCTCCAGCCGGCTTTCGATGAAGTGAATGTCTTCGGTGACGTAACCCTCGCTGCCCGACTTGTAGGGCAGGAAGGTTTCCACCATGTCCTGGGCCACGCTGGGTCCCATCAGGCCGGAGAGGTTGGCTTCGATGCGATCCCGCAGGCGGCGCAGGGCGTAGGGGCGGCGTTCATCGAAGGGCAGATGGAGGTCGCGCAGGGCCTGTTCCACTTCCTTCTGTGCGGTCTTGGCGCCCAGGGGTTTGGCCAGTTGGGTGGCAAACTCCTGGGGCGAGCTGGCCATCAGTTCACGACGTTGCGGTCGGCGAACGTTGTCAACCGTGCAGGCTTCGGCGGCGCTGCGCTCTTCCGGGCTGGCTTCGGTGAAGAGCGAGACCAGGGTAAAGATCAGTACGTTGGCCGCCAGGGAAGCGATGGCTGCTATGTGCCAGCTGGTGTCATCGAGCACGTAGATGGCATTGAACAGTGGCAGGTAGATGCCCTGCAGATTGCCCACCAGCGGCAGCAGCATGGCGAACAGCCAGACGAGGAAGCCTGCCAGTAGGCCTGCGATGAACCCGCGGCGGTTGGCGGTCGGCCAGTAGAGTACCGAGAGCGCGCCGGGCAGGAACTGCAAGGTGGCGACGAAGGCAACGATTCCGAGGTTGGACAGGTCCTGTTCGGCACCCAGCAGCAGGTAGAAGCCGTAGCCGGCCATGATGATGAAGGCGATCAGGGCGCGGCGGGTCCATTTCAGCCAGCGGTAAATGTTGCCTTCGGCCGGTGGCTGATACAGCGGTAGCACCAGGTGGTTGAGGGCCATGCCGGAGAGGGCCAGAGTCAGCACGATGATCAGGCCGCTGGCGGCTGACAGGCCACCGACATAGGCAAGCAGGGCGAGCACCGGGTTGTTGACGGCGATCCCCAACCCGAGGGTGAAGTATTCCGGGTTGGTGGTGGCGCCGAGTTTGAGGCCGGCCCAGAGGATCAGCGGGATGGCGAGGCTCATCAGCAGCAGGAACAGCGGCAGGCCCCAACTGGCGCTGACCATGGCGCGCGGGTTGAGGTTCTCGGTGAAGGTCATGTGGTACATGTGCGGCATGACAATTGCCGAGGCAAAGAACACCAGCAGCAGGGTGCGCCACGGGCCTTCCTGCAGCGGTGTGTGCAGTGTGGAGAGTGCGGCCTGGTTCTGCAGCAGCCAGAGCTCCAGCTCCCGCGGGCCGTCGAACACGCCATAGAGGGCGTAAAGGCCGATGCTGCCCAGGGCCACCAGCTTGACCACCGATTCGAAGGCGATGGCAAACACCAGGCCGGCGTGCTTCTCGCGGGTGGCGATGTGGCGCGCGCCGAAGAGGATGGTGAACAGGGTGATCAGGGCGCAGAAGCTCAGGGCGACGCGGTTGTGTACCGGCTCGCGGGTAAGAATGCCGATGGAGTCGGCCACCGCCTGGATCTGCAGGGCCAGCAGCGGCAGCACGCCGATGATCATGATCACCGTGGTCAGCGCGCCGGCCCAGGTGCTGCGGAAGCGGAAGGCGAAGAGGTCGGCCAGCGATGACAGTTGGTAGGTGCGGGTGATGCGCAGGATCGGATAGAGCAGTACCGGCGCCAGCAGGAAGGCACCCGATACGCCCAGGTAACTGGCGAGGAATCCGTAGCCGTACTGGTAGGCCAACCCGACGGTACCGTAGAAGGCCCAGGCACTGGCATACACACCCAGGGACAGGGTGTAGGTCAGCGGGTGACGGACGATCCAGCGCGGTACGAAGCCGCGGTCACTGAGCCAGGCCACGCCGAACAGGGCCAGGAGATAGGCAGCGCTGATCAGGATCAGCTGGGTGAGGCTAAAGCTCATCAGCATCGCGTTGACTCTGGAGAATGAAGGTCACCACGATCAGGATCAGCCACAGCAGGTAGGGGCGGTACCAGGCGCCGTTGGGGTCGATCCACCAATCCATGATGGCGGGGGAGAACAGGTAGATTCCCACCACCAGGAGCAGGACCAGCCGATAGATGTACATGCCATAAATCTCGTCGTGTCTGCCGCGATGGTAGCGAATGCCCAGAGGTGCCGCGAGTGGCTAGCGAAGCTGCGCTTCGGCCAGCGTTCGGGTGCGTGGAATTCGCCGTGCGTCCCAGTGTGCGATGCCCCAGTCCAGCACATCGCGGGGGAGGTTGTCGGCCAGGTCGGCTGGTGGCTCCTGGCCCAGGGCACGCAGTGCGCGTGCCAGCAAGGGGCCGGCGGAGTCTGCCGACAGCGGCGGTGAGCGGTAGGACTTGCCCAGCTTGTGGCCGTCCGGCTGGATGATCAGCGGCACATGCAGATAGCGCGGTTGGCTGAAGCCCAGCAGTTCCTGCAAATAGAGCTGACGTGGGGTGGAGTCCAGCAGGTCGGCACCGCGGACAATGTCGGTAATGCCTTGCCATGCGTCGTCCAGCACCACGGCCAATTGATAGGCATAGAGGCCGTCGCGACGACGGATGACGAAGTCGCCCACTTCCCGCCCCAAATGCTGGCGGTACTCGCCCTGTACGCGGTCGACGAAGTGGTACTCGAGCTCCGGCACGCGGATGCGAATGGCTGCGTCGTGCTGCGGGTGCTGGGCGTTGCGGCAGAAACCCGGATAGATGCCCTGGTGGCCTTCCAGCTGCTTGCGCGAGCAGGTGCAGGCGTAGGCCAGCCCCATCTCGTAGAGACGGTCGATCACCTTGGCGTAGTCCTCGTGGCGGTCGCTCTGACGAACCATCTCGCCGTCCCATTCGAAACCGTAGTTTTCCAGGGTATGGAGAATCGCCGCTTGTGCACCTTCGACTTCCCGCGGCGGATCGAGGTCTTCCATGCGCAGCAACCAGCGGCCGCCGACAGCGCGGGCGTCAAGGTAGGAGGCAAGGGCAGCGACCAGCGAACCGAAATGCAGAAAGCCGCTGGGCGTAGGGGCGAAGCGCCCGATATAGGCAGGGGAGGTCATGGAACAGGACCCTGTAACGCGACGGGGCGCCGTTGGCGCCCCGTTTCGGCATCAGGAGCCGAGCTGCTTTTCCTTGATTTCCGCCAGGGTCTTGCAGTCGATGCAAAGGGTGGCGGTGGGGCGGGCTTCCAGACGGCGGATGCCGATCTCGACGCCGCAGGAGTCGCACCAGCCGTAATCGTTGTCTTCGATCAGTTGGAGCGTTTCGTCGATCTTCTTGATCAGTTTGCGCTCGCGGTCACGGGCGCGCAGCTCGAGGCTGAACTCTTCTTCCTGGCTGGCACGGTCGGCCGGGTCAGGGAAGTTTGCGGCTTCGTCCTGCATGTGGTGCACGGTACGGTCCACCTCTTCCATCAACTCCTGCTTCCATTTGTTGAGGATGTTGGTGAAGTGAGCGCGCATGCGGTCGCTCATGTACTCCTCGCCCTTGGTCTCTTGGTAGGGCACGAAGCCACGAATCAACTGGCTGTTCTGTTGTTTTGCATTGGTGGGCATGGATGGCCGCCTCTCACTTTCTTAATCCATTGCGCAGGATTATGGTCCATCGCCGGCGATGCCGGCCCTGCGGCTGCAAGCGGGCGAACTTACCAGATCAAATCCGGGTACGCCACTCCCCAGCGTCGTACATGCTGCAGCGTCCAGGGACCATTGGTTAGAATCCTCTCTTTGTCTTAATAAAGGAAGGCCAATGGCCCAGTCCTACAGTGCGCGCAGCCGCGCCATCGAACCCTTCCACGTCATGGCCCTGCTGGCTCGTGCCAACGAACTCCAGGCAGCGGGTCACGATGTGATCCACCTGGAAATCGGCGAGCCGGACTTCACCACTGCCGAGCCCATCGTCCAGGCCGGACAGGCAGCCCTGGCCGCCGGGCATACCCGATACACCGCCGCTCGCGGCGTGCCGCAGTTGCGCGAAGCCATCGCTGGCTTCTACGCATCGCGCTATCGGTTGAACATAGACCCTGATCGCATTCTCATCACCCCCGGCGGCTCCGGAGCGCTGCTGCTGGCCAGCAGCCTGCTGGTAGATCCGGGGCGGCACTGGCTGCTGGCCGACCCCGGCTACCCCTGCAACCGTCACTTCCTGCGCCTGGTGGAAGGCGGTGCGCAGCTGGTGCCGGTGGGCCCTGAGACCCGCTATCAGTTGACCCCGCAATTGGTCGAACGGCATTGGGACGCCGACAGCGTGGGTGCCCTGGTCGCCTCGCCGGCCAACCCGACCGGCACCGTGCTGCACGCCGACGAGCTGGCAGCCCTGTCGCAGACCCTCAAGGCTCGCGGTGGCCATCTGGTGGTGGACGAGATCTACCACGGCCTGACCTATGGCATGGACGCCAGCAGTGTGCTGGAAGTGGATGACGACGCCTTCGTGCTGAATAGCTTTTCCAAGTATTTCGGTATGACCGGCTGGCGGCTCGGCTGGTTGGTGGCGCCGCCGGACGCGGTGCCCGAGCTGGAGAAACTGGCGCAGAACCTCTATATCAGTGCGCCTTCGATGGCCCAGTATGCCGCTCTGGCCTGCTTCCAGCCGCAGACCCTGGAAATCCTCGAGCAGCGTCGCAACGAGTTCGCCCGTCGTCGCGACTACCTGTTGCCGGCCCTGCGTGAGCTGGGCTTCCGCATCGCCGTCGAGCCGGAAGGTGCCTTCTATCTCTATGCCGACATTTCCGCCTTTGGTGGCGATGCCTACGCCTTCTGCCGTCATTTCATCGAAACCGAACATCTGGCCTTCACGCCGGGCCTGGACTTCGGTCGCAATCATTCCGCTCAGCATGTGCGCTTCTCCTATACCCAGAGCCTGCCGCGTCTGGAAGAGGCAGTGCAGCGCCTGGCCCGCGGTCTGAAGACCTGGTCCGGTCAATGAGGTTCGCCCCGGCCCTGGAGGAGGGCAGGCTGCTCAAGCGTTACAAGCGCTTTCTCGCGGATATAGAAACGTCATCAGGGGAGCACCTGACCATTCACTGCCCCAATACCGGCTCGATGCTGAACTGCATGAGCGCGGGCTGCCGGGTCTGGTTCAGTCGCTCCAACGATCCCAAGCGCAAGTTGCCCGGTACCTGGGAAATCGCCGAGACGCCCCAGGGTCGCCTGGCCTGCGTCAATACCGCACGGGCCAATGCCTTGGTGGAAGAGGCGCTGCAGGCCGGCGTTATCAGTGAGCTGGCGGGCTTCAGCGCCCTCAAGCGCGAAGTGGGCTATGGGCTGGAAAACAGCCGCGCCGATTTCCGTCTCGATTACCCCGCTGGTCCGGCCTTCATCGAGGTGAAGAGCGTCACCTTGGGCTTTGATGACACGCCGGTCGCCGCATTCCCCGATGCTGTGACCCAGCGTGGCAGCAAGCATTTGCGCGAGTTGGCCGCGCTGGCGCGAGAGGGCGTGCGCGCTGTGCAGCTCTACTGTGTGAATCTTTCGGGTATCGATGCGGTGCGTCCAGCCGAGGAGATCGATCCGGCTTACGCGGCAGCCCTGCGTGAGGCTGTTGCTGTGGGTGTGGAAGTGCTGGCCTATGGGGTGGCGCTGACGCCGGAAGAAGTTCGCGTGTGTCGTCGTCTCGAGGTGAAGCTCTGAGGCTCAGGTGTCGATGAGCAACCAGATGCCGTCGGCATCTTCGCGGCAGTCCAGAGGTTGCAACACGTCGCCGGCGCAGGGACCGGTCACGCATTCGCCCGACTCGATCAGGAACAGCGCGCCGTGGGTGGCGCACTGGATCAGGCTGCCGCTGTGATCGAGGAACTGGCCTGGCACCCAGTCGAGCGGAATTCCCCGGTGCGGGCAGCGATTCTCATAGGCGTGGATCTGCCCATGCCGGCGCACCAGCAAGAGTTTCAGGCCATCAACGACAAAGCCCCGACTCTGGCCTTCGGCCAGTTCAGAGGGGCGGCAAAGCAGGATCATCGGCATCTCCACGGCAGGCGTGCATTATCGCGCGCCGCCGTGGCTTGCCAAGAGGGGCACATCCGTGTGCTGAAGGAATCAGATCTCCCAGACCAGGTTGACCGAGGCGTTGCGGCCCGGCTGGGTGTAGCGGCCCAAGCTGCGGCTGTTGGCGTCCAGACCCTGGACGTCGCCCCACTGCCAGTACTGCTTGTCGGTCAGGTTGAACAGGCCGGCGTTCACCGAGAAGGCATCGGTCAGACTGCCGGCGTTACCGAGCTGTGGCGCGTGCGCAAGCCCCGCACCGATGGCGTGATTACCAGTTGGTAAGCCTTCGATGCCGAAGGACAATTGGTCGTGCAATTGTTCGGCGTGCGCAAAGCCGGTATTCCGGAGTGCGAGGATTGGCGAGCACTGGCGGAATCGGCACCGGCGCTTTGAGGTCGTGCAGCCTGAGGCGCCTGGCGCCCTGATCCAGGTCAACGCACTGTCAGAGTAGGGCGTTGGCTTTTCCCGCATTCAGCGATGGAGTTGTTTTCGATGCGTCTCGCCGTTCTAGCCAGCCTTTGCGCAGGCATCCTGCTTTCTCTCCAGGCCTTGGGCCGCGCCTGCCTAATGTCATGGCCGCGCTGTCCGCAGGCTTCTATCCTTCGGCTCCGGCCCTGACCGAGAAAAGCCTGAGCCAGCCATGACTGCATCTCTTCACTCCCGCCCACTGTTCATCGCCCTGGTCGTCCTGCTGCTGTTAGCGCTTTGGCTGTCGCTGGCGCTGGGGCCGGTCAGCCTGCCACTGGGCGAGACCGTACGCGCGGCAATGCGCTTGGCTGGCCTGCCGTTATCCGGTGAGGGGCTGGAGCAGGCCGAGCTGATCCTTGGGCAGATACGCCTCCCGCGCACCCTGCTCGGGCTTGCGGTAGGCGCCGTGCTGGCGTTGTCCGGCGTTGCCATGCAGGGGTTGTTTCGCAACCCGCTGGCGGACCCGGGGCTGGTTGGGGTGTCCAGCGGCGCAGCATTGGGTGGGGCTGTGGCCATTGTCGGTGGCACCGCGTTGGGTGGATTGCCAGAGGCATTTGCCCCCTACCTGCTGTCCATTTGCGCCTTTGCCGGCGGGCTGGGCGTGACGTTGCTGGTCTATCGCCTGGGGCGTCACGACGGGCAGACCAGCGTAGCGACCATGCTGCTCGCCGGGATCGCCCTGACCGCACTGTCCGGGGCGGTGATCGGCCTGTTCACCTACCTGGCTGATGACGCGACCCTGCGCAGCCTGACCTTCTGGAACATGGGCAGCCTCAACGGTGCCAGTTATTCGAGGCTCTGGCCGCTGTTGATCGTGACACTGTTCGTGGTTTTCTGGCTGCCGCGTCGGGCCAAGGCACTGAATGCCATGCTGCTGGGGGAGTCCGAGGCCCGTCACCTGGGCTTCGATGTGGAGCGACTGAAGCGCGAGCTGGTTCTCTGCACTGCCCTGGGTGTGGGGGCTGCGGTGGCGGCGGCTGGGTTGATCGGCTTCATCGGTCTGGTTGTGCCGCACCTGGTACGCCTGGTTGCCGGGCCGGATCATCGGGTCCTGCTGCCGGCTTCGGCCCTGGCCGGGGCTAGCCTGATGCTGCTGGCCGACCTGGCGGCGCGCCTGGTACTGGCGCCAGCCGAACTGCCCATCGGCATCGTTACAGCACTGATCGGCGCGCCGTTCTTCCTCTATCTGCTGGTGCGAGGTCGCCCCTGATGCTGCGCGTGGAACAACTGGACGTGCTGCGAGGCAGCAAACAAGTACTCACAGGCGTCGATCTGGCGCTGCAGCCCGGCGAGGTGCTTGGGGTACTCGGCCCCAATGGTGCCGGCAAGAGCACCTTGCTAGGTGCCTTGTGCGGTGAGGTGCCGGCTGCCGCCGGAGCGGTCAGCCTTGACGGCCGTGCCCTGGGCGACTGGAACGGGCCGCAGCGTGCGCGACGCCTGGCCGTGCTGCCACAAAGCTCGACCCTGAACTTTGCCTTCCGCGTCGAGGAGGTCGTGGCCATGGGGCGTATGCCTCACGACACCGGACGCGAACGGGATGCCGAAGTCATCGCGCAGGCGCTGCACGCGGCGGATGCCAGTCATCTGGCCGGTCGCAGCTACCTGGCGCTTTCCGGTGGTGAGCGCCAGCGCGTGCACCTGGCGCGGGTGCTGGCGCAGCTCTGGCCCGGGGGCAGCGGGCAAATACTGCTGCTGGACGAACCCACCTCGATGCTTGACCCGCTGCACCAGCACACCACCTTGCAGGCCGTGCGGGGGTTTGCCGAGCGTGGCGTGGCAGTGCTGGTGATTCTCCATGACCTGAACCTGGCTGCGCGCTATTGCGATCGGCTGCTGTTGCTCGCCGACGGTCGCCCCTATGTGCTGGGCACGCCGGAGCAGGTACTCCAAGCCGAGCCGCTCAAGGCCGTGTTCGGTCTGGAGGTGCTGGTGCAGCGCCATCCGGAACGCGGCCATCCCCTGATCGTTGCACGTTGATCGAACAAGGATTTTCCATGCGTCTTCGCCTGCTTCCCCTCTTCGGCCTGCTGGCCGCCTGCCAGAGCCTGCCGCCACTGCCCGAGTGGCAAAGTCCCGAGGGTCGGGACAACCTTGAGCTGGGCGTGATCCGCGACCTGCGCAGCGGCGAGCAACTGACCCCGGAGCAACTCTTGGAACGGCTTGCCGCCCCACCGCGGGTGCTGGTTGGCGAGCAGCACGACAACCCGGACCATCATGCCCTGCAGCTCTGGTTGCTGCAGGGGTTGGAAGCGCGACGACCCCAGGGCAGTCTGTTGCTGGAAATGCTCGAGCCCGAACAGCAGGCAAAGGTGGATGCTGTGCGCAAGGGCTCACTGCCGGCGGATCTGTCTGAGGCCCTGGCCTGGCAGAAAAACTGGAGCTGGGAGCTTTATGGCCCGATCGTCCGCCATGCCCTGGCTCAACCCTACCCGCTGCTCGCGGCCAATCTCGACCGCAGCGAAATCAAGCGCATCTACAAGGAGCGTCCGGTCCTGCAGGGTGAGCAGTCCACCGCGGAGACAGTGCGCGGGCCATTGCTGGAGCAGATCCGGGAGTCCCACTGCGGCCTGCTGCCGGAATCCCAGATGCCGGCAATGCTTGCGGTGCAGCAGCAACGTGACCGGCGCATGGCGGAGCGGTTGTTGGCGGCGCACACCCCGGCAGTGCTGTTCGCGGGGGCTTTCCATGTGCGTCGTGATCTGGGAGTGCCTTTGCACTTGGCCGACCTGGGCAAGGCCGAGGGGAATGCGGTGTTGATCTTCTCGGAGGTGGGTAAACCGGTGGAGCAGGGCGCGGCCGACTACGTCTGGTACACCGCCGCTTTGCCGCCCATCGATCACTGCGCGGGTATGCGCCAGAAAATTCCGGCCGCGCGCTAGGCTCTGTACGAAAAGTGCCTGCGGGCTTCGCGCGTGATGCAGCGTTGGAATCGGCCCCGAGCGCGACTCCGATCAGAATACTCATTTACAAAGCGTAAACTGCGCTTCTTCGGCCGATTTCGCCTTGCCTGACCTTCGCTCGACGACTTTTCGTACAAAACTTCGGCGCTGACAAGCAGGTTGCATTCGGATTTGCTGAATCTCAGGTAAAAAAAGACCCGGCAATTTGCCGGGTCTAAAACCGTGATTAGCCTGATGAGGAGATAACCTGAAGAGTCCGACTGCTTGGCCTCCCAGCTTACCGGCTGATCTCGCGATCAGTTACTGAAATAATAACAATTCTCATTTTCAAGTCAAGCATCGGTTCGCCTTTCCCTTTTCGTCTCGTTTGCCGGCCCCTGAAAGCAAGAACCCGGCTTTGCGCCGGGTTCTTGCGGGGATCAAACCCTTTCGGGGGACAGCCGTAGCTGGGTGACCTCTTTATTCAGCAGGTCGATGCGCCGCGCCATGCTCTCGATCAGGCTGTGAGCAATGCGCGGATTGCTTTGCATCAGGCTGAGGAACTGTTCCTTGGGAATCACCATCACGGTGCAGGGCTCACTGGCCACCACTGTGGCGCTGCGCCGTTCCCGGGTGAATACCGCCATGGCCCCGAAGATCTCATCCTTCTGGACATCGCCCACCTTTTGTCCATCGACGAAGGCCTCTGCATGACCCTCGATGATGATGAAGACATGGTCCGCCTCGTCCCCCTGGTGGATAAGCTCCTCTCCCCCGGAGAAGTGCTGGAAGCCGGTGGAGGGGCGCACGTCCGGCTGCTTCAGGCGAGCGACGGCATCCGAGAGCAGGGCGGTATGGCCTACCAGGTACTGGATGAACAGCTCCTGGCGCTTTTCGTTGCCGTAGATGTGTTTGAACACTTCGTTGCGGCTGAACGGCATCAGGCTGATGGGTTCGTCACTGCTGTAGCGGCAGGAAGGCAGGTCGATGCCCTGACGCAGGCCGACCAGGTCGCCCTCCTGCAGGTAGAAAAGGGGGCGTTCATCGACGATGGCGTGGATCAGGCCGTTCTCGATCAGGAACAGCTGGTTGGCAGGCAGCAAGGGTGAAAGGTCTTCGACTTGTTCCAGGCGTACCGCGGGGCCGCTTGGTTCCAGACCATCGAGCAGCTGCCCGGGGATGCTCTGCAGTCTGTTGATCAGCTGGTCGGCGTAGGCCGGTTGCTCCCCGAGTAGGTACATGGCAGTAATTCCTTGAACTGACTGGAATGGCGTCGCACACGAAGGTCCCTGAAACAATAGGGACCTTGTCTTGGCTCGTAAATCTCTCTTGGCGGAGGTTGTGAGCTAGCTCTTGTTGTGGACGCCCGGAGTGTCCAGTTGATGGTTCAATTCTGCCTTGTGGCCAGGTGTCAGGTCGTTCCAGTGGATGTCCAGCAGGGCGCCCTCAATGGCGTAGAGCAGCACTTTGGAGGCTCTGAAGCCGCGTGCCCGAACCGCCTTGTAGGCACTGACGGCACCGAGCCGGCGCAGGTCGGAAGCGCTGTGTATGCCGACGGCATGCAGCCATTGTGCTGAAGTCTTGCCCAGATTTTTCATGTGTTGCAGTTCGTCGTTCATCGAGCCTCCTTGCGATGGATTGGGCACGAGAGGGACAGTGCTGTGGATAAGTGTAGCGGCCATTCGCAGTGCGTGGCCTTGTGCTATCGCTGCATCCTCGCGCGCTCCCTGCACGGAAAACGATCACTGCTGATGCGATAGGGACATTCCTGTTCGCGTCTTCCGGGCACAGGCATTAACTGGCCGGTGAGAAAGTGTCGGCGAATGGGAGATGGACTCCGGCTGCTCGGCTGAGAGTGACTCAGCCGGCAGTATAGAAGCCGCGACGGATGTTGCCCGGCGCGATAGAGGCGGGTCAGACGCCTGGCAGGTGCTGGCGGATGAGCTCCACCAGGCCGTCCAGGCTTGCGGCCTGGTTGGTGTCGATGCGCTTGCTCTGGAGCAGTTCGCTTGCATCCAGGGGCTCGCGGCTGGCCAGTTGTGCGCGTACCACGTCCATGGTGGCATCGGACGGGTCACCGCCCTCGGCTTGGCGTTGCGCCAGCCAGGCTTCGATCACCGCTTCTGGTGCGTGGCAGTCGAGGATCAGGAAAGGCGTACCGGTTTCTTCGGCGACCTTGTGCGCGGCCTGGCGTTGTTCCTGTTTGAGGAAGGTGGCGTCGATGACCACGGGGAATCCGGCATGCAGCGCGACCTCCGCCAACTGGTTCAGGCGCTCGTACGTAGCGATGCTGGCGTCCGCGTCATAGATGCCGCTCTGCAGGCCTTCGATGCCTTGCTGCTGCTCGCCGAACAGGCGCTTGCGTTCGACGTCCGAGCGCAGGCGTATGGCGCCCAGGGCTTCCACCAGGCGCAGTGCCACATGGCTTTTGCCCGAGGCGGATACACCACAGGTGATGGCCAGGAAGGGCGAAGGGATGGCGCAGTAACTTTCGGCCAGACCGGCATAGTTACGGTATTGGCGGACGGTGGCGGCCTTCTGTACTGCATCGGCCTGGTGGGCCAGGCTGAACAGGGCGATCTTGGCACGCACGAGGGCGCGATAGGCCTTGTAGAAATTGAGCAGTTCCAGGCCTTGGTAATCGCCGGTGAGCTCCAGGTAGTGGCTGACCAGGCGACGGGAAAGGGATTTGAGTCCGCGATCTTCCAAGTCCATGGCGATGAAGGCGATATCGGCGTAGACGTCAGTGAAGCGGAAGGGCTCGTTGAATTCGATGCAGTCGAACACCACGACTTCATCGTTGATCAAGGTGGCATTGCCCAAGTGAATGTCACCGTGGCACTCGCGAATGAAGCCTTCCTGCTTGCGTCGCGCCAGCAGCGGCTTGAGTCGCTCGTGGCTGCTTTCAGCCCAGGCCTCCAGCGCGTCCAGTTGTTGCAGGTCGGCCTTGTCGCTCAGCAGCGGACGGATCTGCTCGAAGTTCTGGCGAACCGGCATCATAACGGCGTCAGGAGTGCCCAGCGGGTGGTCGATGGTCACTTTCGGAGCGGCCAGGTGGAAGCTGGCGATCCGCTCGGCCAACGCATCGATGTGGGCAGGGCTCAGCTCGCCGCGGGCCTGCAGCGCGCTGAGCAGGTTTTCCTGCGGGAACTGGCGCATCTTGAGCACATACTCGATGGCCGGGCCTTTTCCTCCGATCTGCGGGGATTCAACGCTGCCGGTGATTGGCAGCACTTCCAGGTAGAGGTCATGGGTCAGGCGCTGGTTGAGGCGCAGCTCTTCTTCGCAGAAATGTCGGCGGTCTTCGAGGTTGGTGAAGTCGAGGAAGCCGAAGTTCACCGGCTTCTTCACCTTGTACACGTAGCTGCCGGTCAGCAGTACCCAGGATATGTGCGTCTCGATCACCTGGAACCCGTCCACCGCGTGGGGGTAAAGGGCGGGATTCTGCAGGGCGGCTAGCAGGGACTGGCTCACGGGCATTCCTTGTTCTGTCTCTGTGGAAGACCGGCATTATCGCCTCTGTGCGCCGGCCTGCAAACCGTCAGGGCGTGCCTGTTGGCTGTGGATAAAGTGCGTATAATGCGCCGCCATGACACGTCCCCGATCCCCCAAATCCCGCTCAAAACGCCGTTCTAGCGGCCTTCGCCCATGGCTGGGCTGGGCCTTCAAACTGGGTCTCGTAGGCCTGGTGGTGCTGGCCGGTTTCGCTATCTACCTCGATGCCGTGGTGCAGGAGAAGTTCTCCGGCAAGCGCTGGACGGTGCCGGCCAAAGTCTATGCCCGTCCACTGGAACTGTTCGTCGGGCTGAAGCTGTCGAAGGACGACTTCCTGAAGGAACTGGATGCCCTGGGCTATCGCCGCGAGAGCCTGTCCAATGGCCCGGGTGCCGCTTCGGTGTCGGGTAACAACGTCGAGCTGAACACTCGCGGCTTCCAGTTCTATGAAGGCGCCGAGCCGGCCCAGCGTGTGCGTGTGCGCTTCTCCGGCGACTACGTGGCAGGCCTGACCCAGGCCAGCGGCGCCGATCTGGCGGTGGCCCGCCTGGAGCCCCTGCTGATCGGCGGTCTCTATCCTGCCCACCATGAAGATCGTGTGCTGATCAAGCTGGACCAAGTGCCGGCGTACATGGTGGAAACCCTGGTGGCGACAGAAGACCGCGAGTTCTTCAACCATCACGGTGTGTCTCTCAAGTCCATCGCCCGTGCCTTCTGGATCAACGCGACCGCCGGCGAGCTTCGCCAGGGCGGAAGCACCCTGACCCAGCAGTTGGTCAAGAACTTCTACCTGACCAGCGAGCGCACCATCTCCCGCAAGGCTACGGAAGCCATGATGGCCGTGCTGCTGGAGCTACATTACGACAAGCGTGAAATCCTCGAAGCCTACCTCAACGAGGTGTTCCTCGGTCAGGATGGCCAGCGCGCCATCCATGGCTTCGGCCTTGCCAGCCAGTACTTCTTCAGCCAGCCGCTGGCGGAGCTCAAGCTGCACCAGATCGCTCTGCTGGTGGGCATGGTCAAGGGACCGTCCTACTACAACCCGCGTCGCTTCCCGGAGCGCGCGCTGGAGCGCCGCAATCTGGTGATCGATCTGCTGGCCGAGCAGGGTGTGGTCACCCCCGAGGAGGCGGCTGCCGCCAAGCAGAGGCCGCTTGGCGTGACACGGCGCGGCAGTCTGGCTGACAGCTCCTACCCAGCCTTCCTCGACTTGGTGAAGCGCCAGTTGCGTGAGGACTATCGCGAGGAAGACCTGACCGAAGAGGGGCTGCGCATTTTCACCAGCTTCGACCCCATCCTGCAGTCCAAGGCGGAAACCGCACTGAGCGAGACCCTGAAGCGCCTTTCCGGGCGCAAGGGCGTGGATCAGGTGGAATCGGCCATGGTCGTGAGCAATCCGGAAACCGGTGAGATCCAGGCGCTTATCGGCAGCCGACAGCCACGCTTCGCTGGCTTCAACCGCGCGGTAGATGCGGTGCGGCCCATTGGTTCGCTGATCAAGCCGGCCGTGTACCTTACTGCTCTGGAGCGCCCGAGTCAGTACACCCTGACCAGTTGGGTTGCCGACGAACCCTTTTCTGTGAAGGGGCAGGATGGCCAGGTGTGGCGTCCGCAGAACTACGATCGCCGCGCCCACGGCACCATTTACCTGTATCAGGGGCTGGCCAATTCCTACAACTTGTCGACCGCCAAGCTCGGCCTGGAACTGGGCGTGCCCAATGTGCTCAAAACCCTTGAGAGACTGGGTGTTTCCCGCGAGTGGCCGGCTTATCCCTCGATGCTCCTCGGTGCTGGCGCGCTGAGCCCGATGGAAGTGGCGACCATGTACCAGACCCTGGCAAACGGTGGTTTCAATACACCGTTGCGGGGGATTCGCAGTGTGCTGACTGCCGAGGGTGAGCCGCTCAAGCGCTATCCCTTCCAGATCCAGCAACGCTTCGATCCGGGTGCCATCTATCTGGTGCAGAACGCCATGCAGCGAGTCATGCGCGAAGGTACTGCGCGGTCGGTGTACAGCCAGCTGCCATCGTCCCTGACACTGGCGGGCAAGACCGGCACCACGAACGACTCGCGGGACAGCTGGTTCGCCGGCTTCAGTCAGGATCTGCTGGCAGTGGTCTGGCTGGGGCGCGATGATAACGGCAAGACGCCGCTGACTGGCGCCACCGGTGCGCTGCAGGTCTGGACCAGCTTCATGCGCAAGGCTGACCCGCTGCCGCTGGACATGCCCATGCCGGACAACGTGGTGCAAGCGTGGATCGACCCGCACAGTGGTCAGGGTTCTGACCCGAGTTGCCCGGGCGCAGTCCAGATGCCCTACATTCGTGGCAGTGAACCTGCCCCTGGCGCAGCTTGCGGCATGGGCGCACCCGTGGACTCGGTCATGGACTGGGTTCGTGGTTGGATGCAATGAACCGAGAGGATGAAAAGTGAGTAAAGCCTGGATTCCTGCCCTTGCGGCAGCCGCTCTGCTGGCAGGTTGTGCCACCCCGCAGCGAGGCGCCATTCCCGTGGTTGACTCCGGTGCGCCCTTGTCTGAACTGGAACAGGGAACCTCCAACCGCGGTGGCTACAATCAGACGCCCGCCGCCCCGCGCAGCGTGCCCGAAGATTCCGGCGTGGTGGTGATGGTGCCTGGTGCCGCCTCCGGCGCACCCATTGCGGCGCCGGCGTCCAGCGCGCCCATCAGCGGCAGTATCACCAGCGGCGGAATTACCCCCGGTCCAATCACCACTGGCCCAACAGTGACGGCACCCAGCGCACCCGTCTATGGCTCGCCCAGCTACGGCTCTCCGAGCTATAGCGCGCCAGCGCCCATCGCTCCAAGTGGTATTCCCGGCAACGGTGGTGGATTGGCCGCCGACGAGCAGCTCGATGGCCCGGTGCTGGCGCTGCTGACCACTGCCCAGCAGCAACAAGGTAGTGGTGACCTGAATGGCGCCGCCGCCAGCCTGGAGCGTGCCCAGCGCATTGCGCCGCGTGAGCCCCAGGTGCTCTATCGCCTGGCTGAAGTACGCCTGGCCCAGGGGGATGCGGCACAGGCTGAACAGTTCGCACGCCGCGCCATGACCTATGCCAATGGGCGGCCGGCTCTGCAAGCCAGCCTGTGGGACCTGGTCGCACGCTCCCGCGACCGCCTGGGCGATCCGTCCGGCGCGGCGCTTGCGCGTGAAAAGGCCAAGGTCAATCTCTAATGGACCCGCGTTGCGTCGAAGTGGCTGACCAGCTCCTGCTCATCGAGCGGGAGTTGCGCGGTCTTGGCTGGTGGGCAGAGGTTTCGCCCAGTGCGGATGCCTTGGCCAGTCAGGCGCCGTTCTGCGTGGACACGCTGGCCTTCGAAGAGTGGCTGCAGTGGATTTTCCTGCCCCGCATGAAGGTCATTCTGGAGAATGACCTGGAGCTGCCTCACGCATCTGGCATCCGCACCATGGCGGAAGAGGCTTACCGGGAGCGGCTCACGGATGTAAGCGCGTTGCTCGACGCTTTGGGCGCTTTCGACCGGCTGATAGGTGGGACGAACTGAGGCACCGCCTCAGTTGCAATTCTCGCTGATGGCTTTTTCGGCCTCCTTCATCCGGGACTGTCGCTCTTCCTCGCTCAGGCGGCGTACTTCCCCATTCACTTCGGCACGTAGTCGCGGATTGTTCTGTAGTTGCGCCAGATTGGTGCGTATGTTTTCGCAGTACTCACGACGCTCCGCTTCTTGAGTCGCGACTTCCGCCTTCACTTTTTCGTCGATGGCCTTCTGGTCGCCCACAGGCTTGCTCTGGGGCAGCGGTGCCGCTGGCTGAGCGATTTCGCTGTCCAGACGCGGCAGGGCAGGGCGCGGCTTTGGCACTGAGGTATTCACGCTGGTGGCTTCCTGGCCTTCAGGCGGCTGGGCGCCAAAGTGGGTGACACCCTGGGCGTCCACCCATTTGTAGACCTGGCCAGCCATGGCGGACGTGCTCAATGCTAGCAGCAGGCTGGCGGCAAGAATCATGCGGTGCATGCGGTTTCCTTCTGATGGCGGAGAATCCTGCGCTAACTATAACCAAAAGCCGCCGGCCTTGATCCTGCGTCGCGTCACAGCAATCCATGCAAGATTCCGCAACGGATTACTTGACTTGTCTCGCGCTAATCCGAAGAATCCAGGGTTCGCTGTTCCAGTGGGCCGGCCGCAAGTCGGAAGCTGTAGCAGTCGATGAGGTGCACACCCGCGCCGACCTGTAACACCCGCAACGCGTTACCTCGCGCTGGGTGGGAAAGCCCCGCAACAACTCTCAGGGGCCGACCCGATGCTTGTTCAGTCAGCAGCTGACGTAGTCGGCGACCACCAGTCGCTCACGCGCTGCCTGCAAGCAAACCTATTCAGGCCGTCCGGTCGCGGGCGGTTATCTGGCGTTCTAGAGGTGAAAAACGTGGAGCTTTTATCTGGCGCTGAAATGGTCGTCCGCTCACTGCGTGACGAAGGCGTTAAGTACATCTATGGGTACCCGGGTGGTGCCCTCCTGCATATCTACGACGCCCTGTTCAAAGAAAACGATGTGACCCACATCCTGGTCCGTCATGAGCAGGCTGCTACCCATATGGCCGACGGTTACGCCCGCGCCACCGGCAAACCCGGTGTCGTGCTGGTGACCTCAGGCCCTGGCGCAACCAACGCCATCACTGGTATCGCCACTGCCTACATGGACTCCATCCCGATGGTGATCCTGTCCGGTCAGGTGCCCAGCAACATGGTCGGTACCGATGCCTTCCAGGAAACCGACATGGTCGGTATCTCCCGCCCGATCGTGAAGCACAGCTTCATCATCAAGCATCCCTCGGAAATTCCCGAGGTGATCAAGAAGGCCTTCTACATCGCCCAGTCCGGCCGTCCCGGTCCGGTCGTGGTCGACATTCCGAAGGACATGGGCGATCCGACCCAGAAGTTCGAGTACAGCTACCCGAAGAAGGTCAAGCTGCGTTCCTACAGCCCCGCAGTTCGTGGACACTCAGGTCAGATCCGCAAGGCTGCCGAGATGCTGCTGGCCTCCAAACGCCCGATCCTGTACGCCGGCGGTGGCGTCATCATGGGTAACGCATCCGAGCAGCTCACCGAACTGGCCAAGATGCTCAACCTACCGGTCACCAACACCCTGATGGGGCTGGGCGCTTTCCCGGGTTCCGATCACCAGTTCGTTGGCATGCTCGGCATGCACGGTAGCTATACCGCCAACCTGGCGATGCACCACGCCGACGTGATCCTGGCCGTTGGCGCGCGTTTCGATGACCGCGTCATCAACGGCGCCGCCAAGTTCTGCCCGAACGCCAAGATCATCCACATCGACATCGACCCGGCTTCGATCTCCAAGACCATCAAGGCCGATATCCCGATCGTGGGGCCGGTGGACAGCGTGCTGTCCGAGATGGTCGCCATCCTCAAGGAAATCGGCGAGACCCCGAACAAGGATACCGTTGCGGCCTGGTGGAAGCAGATCGATGAGTGGCGCGCTGGTGGCGACCTGTTCCCCTATGACAAGGGCGACGGCAGCATCATCAAGCCGCAGAGCGTGATCGAGACACTCTGGGAAGTGACCAAGGGCGATGCCTACATCACCTCCGACGTAGGTCAGCACCAGATGTTCGCGGCCCAGTACTACCGCTTCAACAAGCCCAATCGCTGGATCAACTCCGGTGGTCTCGGCACGATGGGCTTCGGCTTCCCGGCGGCCATGGGCATCAAGCTGAACTTCCCGGAAACCGATGTGGCCTGTGTCACTGGCGAAGGCAGTATCCAGATGAATATCCAGGAGCTGTCCACCTGCCTGCAATACGACCTGCCGGTGAAAATCGTCAACCTGAACAACGGTACGCTGGGCATGGTCCGCCAGTGGCAGGACATGCAGTACAACAGCCGTTACTCGCACTCCTACATGGAATCGCTGCCTGACTTCGTCAAGCTGGCCGAGGCCTATGGCCACGTCGGCATTCGCGTGACCGATCCGAAGGGTCTGAAGGCGAAGATGGAAGAGGCGTTTTCGCTGAAGAACCGTCTGGTGTTCCTCGACATCCAGGTCGACTCCAGTGAACACGTCTACCCGATGCAGATTCGGGATGGCGCCATGCGCGACATGTGGCTGAGCAAGACGGAGCGGACCTGAACATGCGACACATCATTTCCCTGCTGCTGGAGAACGAGCCGGGCGCACTGTCCCGCGTGGTTGGCCTCTTCTCCCAGCGCAACTACAACATCGAAAGCCTGACCGTGGCTCCGACCGAAGACCCGACCCTGTCGCGTCTGACCCTGACCACCATCGGGCACGATGAGGTGATCGAGCAGATCACCAAGAACCTCAACAAGCTGATCGAAGTGGTCAAACTGGTGAACCTGTCGGAGAGCGCCCACATCGAGCGCGAACTGATGTTGGTCAAAGTCAAGGCTACCGGCGCCCAGCGCGCCGAGGTCAAGCGCACCACCGACATCTTCCGCGGCCAGATCGTCGATGTGACGTCCAGCGTTTATACGATCCAACTGGCGGGTACCAGCGACAAGCTTGACAGCTTCATCCAGGCCATCGGCACCAGCTCGATCCTGGAAACCGTACGCAGTGGCGTCACCGGGATTTCCCGTGGCGACAAAGTGCTGACTATCTAAATATTGCGATAGGCCCGAGGGGCCCAGTTAATAGGGGTGTTTCCATGAAAGTGTATTACGACAAAGACTGTGACCTCTCGATCATCCAGGGCAAGAAAGTTGCCATCATCGGTTACGGTTCCCAGGGCCATGCTCATGCCTGCAACCTGAAAGACTCCGGTGTCGACGTAACCGTCGGCCTGCGCGCTGGCTCTGCCACCGTTGCCAAGGCTCAAGCCCATGGTCTGACCGTCAAGAGCGTGCCTGAAGCCGTTGCCGCCGCCGACCTGGTGATGATCCTGACCCCGGACGAGTTCCAGTCCAAGCTGTACAAGGAAGAAGTCGAGCCGAACCTGAAGAAGGGTGCCACCCTGGCCTTCGCCCACGGCTTCGCCATTCACTACAACCAGGTTGTACCGCGTGCCGACCTCGACGTGATCATGATCGCGCCGAAAGCTCCGGGCCACACCGTTCGCTCCGAGTTCGTCAAAGGCGGCGGCATCCCTGACCTGGTAGCCGTTTACCAGGACGCCTCCGGCAACGCCAAGAATGTTGCTCTGTCCTACGCTTGCGGCGTGGGCGGCGGCCGTACCGGCATCATCGAAACCACCTTCAAGGACGAGACCGAAACCGACCTGTTCGGTGAGCAGGCTGTTCTGTGTGGCGGTTGCGTAGAGCTGGTGAAAGCCGGCTTCGAAACCCTGGTTGAAGCCGGTTACGCGCCGGAAATGGCCTACTTCGAATGCCTGCACGAACTGAAGCTGATCGTCGACCTGATGTACGAAGGCGGCATCGCCAACATGAACTACTCGATCTCCAATAACGCCGAATACGGTGAATACGTAACCGGTCCGGAGGTCATCAACGCTGAATCCCGTCAGGCCATGCGTAACGCTCTGAAGCGCATCCAGGATGGTGAATACGCGAAGATGTTCATCCAGGAAGGTGCCTCGAACTACGCTTCGATGACTGCCTACCGTCGCAACAACGCCGCTCACCCGATCGAGCAGGTCGGTGAGCGTCTGCGTGCGATGATGCCGTGGATCTCTGCCAACAAGATCGTCGACAAGACCAAGAACTAAGGTCTTATCCTGATCAGAAAGAACGCGGCCTCGGCCGCGTTCTTTCGTTATGGCGCCGGGGTTCTGGTATAAAGCCTGTTTGCCGGGCGGCGCACTCCTGAGCCCGTCCACCACATTCCGTACTCGTTGCAAGGATGTTGTTCATGAGTGAACGTCCCGAAGAGCCGAACCAGTCCACCGATAACGACAGCCTGCTGCCGATCGACGAGCACGTCGAGGAAGGCCAGGATTCGGAAGGGCGCAAGGTCCGGCATCGTGGTATCTACCTGCTGCCCAACCTGTTCACCACCGCCAATCTGTTCGCCGGCTTCTACGCCATCGTCAACGCCATGAACGGCAATTTTTCGGTGGCGGCCGCTACCGTGTTCGTTGCCATGGTGCTGGATAGTCTCGACGGTCGAGTGGCCCGCCTTACCAATACGCAGAGTGCCTTTGGTGCCGAGTACGACTCCCTGTCGGACATGGTTGCCTTCGGCGTTGCCCCGGCGCTGTTGGCCTTCGAATGGGCGTTGAGCGGCCTGGGCAGTGTCGGCCTGACTGTTGCGTTCATCTATGTGGCAGGCGCTGCACTGCGTCTGGCGCGTTTCAACACCCAGATCGGCAAGGTGGATAAGCGCTACTTCATTGGTCTGGCCAGCCCCGCGGCTGCCGGCGTGGTTGCTGGTACTGTCTGGGCCTTCAGCGATTTCGGTATCAAGGGCTCGAACATGTCGTTCATCGTTGCCCTGCTGGTCGCCCTGGCTGGCATGTTGATGGTGAGCAACATCAGGTTCTATAGCTTCAAGGATCTGGACTTGAAGGGGCGCGTACCTTTCGTGGCCATCCTGATCGTCGTGCTGGCCTTCGCCGTTGTGTTCAGCGATCCGCCGCGCATCCTCCTGCTGATCTTCCTGGCTTACGCCGCATCCGGCCCGGTGCAATACTTGCTCCAACTGCGTCGTCGCAAGCAGGTCGAGTGATGTAATTTCCTCGCGGCTCCGCAGTCTACTGGGCATCCTAGCCCGAGTTGCGGAGCCGCCATGCTGATCCAGATCCCCTCTTCGTCCGTGTGCCGCGAGCACGAAGTTACGCCCGAATCCGTCTATCTCTCCCGACGCCAACTGCTTGCAGCAACTGGTGGCCTGTTGGCCATGGCTTCGTTGCCGCTCCATGCCCGGGAAGCATCGGCCTATCCTGACGCTGAGGCTGCCCAGGCGCCGGTCTGGTTCAGCGATAAGCTCGCGAGTACCCATTGGCAGGCCGTTACTCCGGCGGATGAGGCGATTACACCCTTTCAGGATGCAACCCACTACAACAACTTCTACGAGTTCGGGACCAACAAGGGGGACCCGGCGCGTTACGCGGAGAACATGCAGGTCGAACCCTGGACGGTGCGTATCGATGGTGAAGTGGGTAAGCCTGGTACCTACTCGGTAGAGGACCTGGTCAAACCCCAAGGTCTGGAAGAGCGTATCTATCGGCTTCGTTGTGTCGAGGCGTGGTCCATGGTCATTCCTTGGCTGGGCTTTCCCTTGGCTGATTTGCTCAAGCGTGTGGAGCCAACCAGCAAGGCCAAGTTTGTCAGCTTTGAGACCCGTCTCGCGCCAGAGGAAATGGCGGGGGTGCGCTCCGGTTTCTCCCTGATCGATTGGCCCTATGTAGAAGGTTTGCGCCTGGATGAGGCGATGCATCCGCTGACCCTACTTGCCGTGGGTATGTATGGTCGCGTGCTGCCGAACCAGAATGGCGCGCCGCTGCGTCTTGTCGTGCCGTGGAAGTACGGTTTCAAGAGCATCAAGTCCATCGTTCGGATAAGTCTGGTCAGCGAACAGCCTCCTACTACGTGGCAATCCATCGCCCCGGAGGAATATGGCTTCTATTCGAACGTCAATCCTGAGGTGGATCATCCCCGCTGGAGCCAGGCCCACGAACGACGCCTTCCCAGTGGGCTGTTCAGCCCGAACATCGTGCCGACTCGTATGTTCAACGGTTATGACGAAGTGGCCAGCCTTTATAGCGGGCTGGATTTAAGGAAGTACTACTGATGCGGTTCAAACTCTGGAGGCTGTTCGTATTCCTGGTGGCGCCGATTGCGGTTGGCCTGTGGCTTTATCAGGCCTGGATTTTCGCGTTGGGGCCGGACCCGGGCAAAGTACTGGTCGATCGTCTGGGGCTGGGGGCACTCTGGTTGCTGCTCATTACCTTGTCCATGACGCCGTTGCAGAAGCTGACTGGCTGGGGTGGGTGGATTGCGGTTCGCCGGCAACTCGGGCTCTGGTGCTTCACTTATGTAGTGCTGCATATCACTGGCTATGCCGTGTTCCTTCTCGGTCTCGATATGCAGCAACTGATAATCGACCTCGGTAAGCGCCCTTACATATTCGTAGGTGCCTTGGGTTTCACTGGATTACTGGCGTTGGCGGTCACCTCCAACCGCTTCAGCATCCGCCGGCTGGGCAAACGCTGGAAGCAGCTGCACCGCCTGGTCTACGCCATCCTGGCGATAGCGCTGCTGCATATGCTCTGGGTCGTGCGGGCGGACATGGCCGAGTGGGCTGGGTACGCCACGGCTGGTGCTGTGCTGATGCTGCTGCGGTTGCCGATCGTGGAACGGTTTCTGCCCAAGGTTTTCCAGATGTTCAGGCGGCATGACAAAAAGGTTTCAATTAAGTGTTGACGGCAGAATCTGCATCCCTATAATGCGCACCTCTTCCGGCGCAGTTGCCAAGAAAAACTCCTTGTAAATCAATGAGTTAAGTGGCTGGTGAAGGTGCTGGGAGGTTCCGCTTCGCAAGGTTCGCCACTGGCGAATGAAGTTGGAAAGGAGGTGTTGACAGCGTGATTGAGCGCTGTAGAATGCGCCTCCCGCTGACGAGAAGAGAGATCGGATCGGAGGCGCAAGCGGTTGAGTAGAAAAGAGATTTTCGAAAAACAGCTTGACAGTAAGAAAGGCTGCTGTAAAATGCGCGGCCTCGGTTGAGGCGAAAGACTTGATCGAAACGCTCTTTAACAACTGAATCAAGCAATTCGTGTGGGTGCTTGTGAGGTAAGACTGATAGTCAGCTGATTATCAGCATCACAAGTAACACTCGTGAATTCGAGAGTTTATTTGCGATTGCTGGGCCAAGTTTAGGGTTTTCTCAAAACCCAAGCAGTATTGAACTGAAGAGTTTGATCATGGCTCAGATTGAACGCTGGCGGCAGGCCTAACACATGCAAGTCGAGCGGCAGCGGG